>JANPHI010000355.1:0-16523 GCA_031424355.1 Betaproteobacteria bacterium | reverse complement strand
CCGGGCAGGCGCATGGCCGGTGCCACGCAAGGCGCCGGATGATAGCGAGGCGCCTGCGTGCGGGCAGCGGATACTGGGTGGCATGGATGCGCCGAGCGACACCACCCACCCTCAGGCCGCACCCGGCGCGGTGGGTGTGGGTGTGGGTGTCGGTGTGGGCGCAGGTGGGCGCGTGGCCGTGGCGCCTGACGACCTGCAACTGGCGCTGTCGGCACGCGCGCTGACACTCTTCGTCGGTGCCATCGGGCTGCTGCTGACCCTGGCCGCGCTGGGCGAAACCTTCATCGCCGCCACCGGCCATGTCGGCCGCCAGCGGCTGACCTTCGGCCTGATGCTGATCGCGATGGCGGTGGCCTGCCGCCGCCTGGCCCTGGCCGGCCGGCCGCGCCTGGCCAATGCCGTGCTGCTGTTCGCGGGCATGCTGGCCACCTCGCTGTACGCCTGGCAGATCGGCTTGGGCATCAACGCCATCGCGCTGGCCAGCATCGGCGTGCTCATCGCGGTGGCCGGTGCTGCGGCCGGGCCGGTCACGGCGACGGGCCTGGCGGTCTGCTACGTTGTCGTCGTGGCGCTGCTGGCCTGGGCCGAAAACCGGGGCCTGCTGACCGGCCAGTCCGCGCAGCCGGGCGGCGCGCTGACCAACCGCGTCATCGGCCACCTGCTGCTGGCCCTGGGCGCCTGGCTGGCGGCCATGCTGCTGCACCGCGTGCTGGGTGGCACCTTGCAACTGGTCATCCGGGAACGCCAGCAACTGGCCCTGGCCAAGCAGCAGGCCGAGGCGGCCAACCAGGCTAAGAGCGCCTTTCTGGCCACCATGAGCCATGAAATCCGCACGCCGCTGAATGGCGTGCTGGGCCTGGCCCGCCTGCTGCAGCAACCCGGCCTGGACGCGCGGCGCCAGGCCGAATACCTGGGCCATCTGGTGCAGTCGGCCGAGCTGCTGACCGGCATCGTGTCGGACGTGCTGGACCTGTCCAAGATCGAGTCGGGGCAGCTGGACATCGAGTGCATCGCATTCGATCTGCCGGCCCTCGTCACCAGCACCTTCGACACCTTTGCGGCGCTGGGCCGCGAACGCGGGCTGGCCATGCGCTGCACGCTGGACGCCGCGCTGCCGCAGCGCGTGCAGGGCGACCCGGTGCGGCTGCGGCAGATCCTCGTCAACTACCTGATGAACGCGCTGAAGTTCACCGCGCAGGGCAGCATCGAACTGAGCGCCTCGCCCACCACCGCCGGCCGCACGCGCTTGACCGTCACCGACACCGGCGTCGGCATCCCGGCCGAAGCGCAGGCCGGCCTGTTCCTGCCCTTCACCCAGGCCGACAGCTCGACCACGCGGCGCTACGGCGGCAGCGGCCTGGGTTTGTCGATCTGCCGGCAGCTTGCACTGCGCATGGGCGGCAGCGTGGGCTGCGACAGCGACGGCCACAGCGGCAGCCGCTTCTGGGCCGAGGTGACGCTGCCCGAGGCCACCGGGCCGCGCGCGGCGCCGGCCGCTGGAGCAGACGCAGACGCAGACGCAGGCTCGGATGCCGGGGTGACGGGCGGCGGTACCACCCCAGCCACCCCGGCCGCCCTGCCCCTGCTGGCCGGCTGGCAGGTGCTGGTGGCCGAGGACAACCCGGTGAACATGCTGATCGTCCACGCCATGCTCAGCCGCCACGGCGCCGTGGTGCTGCAGGCCGAAGACGGCGCGCAGGCCCTGGCCCTGGCGCGCCAGCATGCCGGCCGGCTGCATGCCGTGTTGATGGACCTGCACATGCCCGTGGTGGACGGCCTGAGCGCCACCCGCGCGCTGCGTGCCGACCCGCGCACGGCGGCCCTGCCCGTGCTGGCCCTGTCGGCCGCGGTGCTGGACCAGGAACGCGCAGCAGCCCAGGCGGCCGGCATGAACGGTTTCATCGCCAAGCCGCTGGTCGAAGCCGAACTGCTGCACGCCCTGCGTGCCTTGCGCAACGCCGCGACTTGACCCCCTCCCCGGCGCGCCTTAGCATTACTGACCCGTCAGTCATTAAAAGATGCCAGCCCCGACACCCGAAGCCGCGCGTGCGCCCCACGCCGAAACCGCGCCCCGCCAGCGCCGCAAGGAAGCCCGTCCGCAGGAACTGTTGGCTGCGGCGCTGGAACTCTTCGTCGAAAAAGGCTACGCCGCCACGCGCACCGAAGAAGTGGCGCAGCACGCCGGGGTGTCCAAAGGCACGCTCTACCTGTACTACCCCAGCAAGGAAGAGCTGTTCAAGGCGGTGGTGCGGCAGAACCTGTCCACCCTGATCGCCGAAGGCCAGGAGATGGTCGGGCAGTTCGAAGGCAGCAGTGCCGACCTGCTGTTGCAGCTGATGAACATCTGGTGGGAACGCCTGGGCAGCACGCCGGCGGCGGGCATCCACAAGATCGTCTTCGCCGAGGTGCGCAACTTCCCCGACCTGGCGCAGTTCTATGCCGACGAAGTGATCATCCCGGCCGACCGCCTGTTTTCCAGCTGCGTGCAGCGCGGCATCGACAGCGGAGAATTCCGGCCCTTACCCCTGCACGAAGTGGCGCAAGCCCTGATGGCCCCGATGATCTTCCTGGCCCTGTCCCGCCATTCCTTCGGCTGCTGCCCCATCCAGGGTGCGGTGGCCGTTGACCCCGCGCAGATGCTGCGCACCAACCTCGACCTGATCCTGCGCGGGCTGGAAGTGCGCGCGCCGGCGCCCGTGCCCCCGTCGCCAACCCCCCGCGCCACCCCGGCCCGCAAGCGGGGCGCGCGTTGAAGGCCCGCACGCGCTGGATCGCGCTGGCGGTGGTGCTGCTGCTGGCCGCCGGCCTGGGCGCGCGCGCCATGCTGGGCCGGGGTGCCGACAAGGCCAGCGCTGCGGCGGCGGCATCGGCCGCTTCCGCCGCAGCGGCAGAAGGCATCGAGCTGGCACCGGGCGACGTGGCCCGCGCCGCGCGGGCTGAACTGACCAGCACACTGGCCGTCACTGGCGGCCTGAAGGCGGTGCAGAGCGCGGTCGTCAAGGCCCGCGTCAGCGCCGAGGTGAAGACGCTGGCGGTGCGCGAAGGCGACCGCGTGCAGGCCGGGCAGTTGCTGGGCCAGCTGGACGCGACGGAATTCAAGCTGCGCCTGCGCCAGGCCGAGGACCAGGCCGGCGCCGCGCAGGCGCAACTCGACATCGCGCAGAAGACGCTGGACAACAACAAGGCGCTGGTGGACCAGGGCTTCATCTCGCGCACCGCGCTGGACACCTCGGCCAGCAGCCGCGCCGGTGCCCAGGCTTCGCTGCAGGCGGCGCGCGCGGCGGCCGATCTGGCGCGCAAGGCTGTGGCCGACAGCGAGATCCGCGCGCCCATCGCCGGGCTCGTGGCGGCGCGTTTGGTGCAGCCCGGTGAGCGCGTGGCGCTGGACACGCGGCTGGTCGAGATCGTCGACCTGAGCCGCATCGAACTGGAAGCCGCCGTGGCGCCGGAAGACGTGCTGCAGATGCGCGTGGGGCAGGCCGCGCAGGTGCAGATCGACGGCCTGGACGGCACGGTGCTGGCCAAGGTCAGCCGCATCGCGCCCAGCACCCAGTCGGGCACGCGTTCGGTGATGGCCTACCTCGAACTGGCAGCGACCCCTGAGCAGAAAGCCGGCCTGCGGCAAGGCCTGTTCGGCCGCGCCAGCATCGCGCTGCAGAGCAAGCCGGCGCTGGTGGTGCCGACCTCGGCCCTGCGCTTCGACCAGGCGCAACCGTATGTGCTGGCCGTGGAAAACGGCCGCGCCGTGGCCCACACCATCGCCACCGGCACGCGCGGCGACGTGCGCATCGACGGCCGGCTGGAAAGCGCCGTCGAGATCACCCAGGGCCTGGCCGAAGGTGCCGTGGTGCTGCGCGGCACCGTGGGAGCGCTGCGCGAAGGCACGCGGCTGAGCCTGGGCAAGGCAGCGCCTGCGGCCAGCGCGCCGCGCTGAAGGACACGCCCACATGTGGTTCACGCGCGTTTCCATCAGCAACCCGGTGATGGCCGTGATGGTCATGATGGCCTTCGTCGTGCTGGGCCTGTTCAGCTACCAGCGCCTGAGCCTGGACCAGTTCCCCAACATCGACTTCCCCACCGTCGTGGTGACGATGGACTACCCCGGCGCCAGCCCGGAAATCGTCGAGGCCGAGGTCACGCGCAAGGTCGAGGAAGCCGTCAACACGGTGGCCGGCATCAGCGCGCTGTCGTCGCGGTCTTACGAAGGCACCTCCGTGGTCATCGTCGAGTTCAACCTCGATGTCGATGGCCGCAAGGCGGCCGACGATGTGCGCGAGAAGGTGGCGCTGATGCGCCCGCTGCTGCGCGACGAAGTCAAAGACCCGCGCATCTCGCGCTTCGACCCCTCCGCCCAGCCCATCTTCAACATCGCCGTGCTGGCCAAAGACGGCCAGCAGGCCAGCCCGCAGGAGCTGACCACCTGGGCCAACCAGGTGCTGCTGAAGAAGCTGGAAAACGTGCGCGGGGTGGGTGCGGTCACCGTCGTCGGCGGGGTCGATCGCCAGATCAACGTCTACCTGAAACCGCAGGCCATGGAGGCTTTGGGCATCAGCACCGACCAGGTCACGGCGGCCATCCGCAGCGAGAACCAGGAACTGCCGCTGGGCAACATCCGTTCGCGCGAACAAGACCGCGTGGTGCAGATCAACGCGCGCCTGAAAACCCCGCGTGACTTCCGCGACATCGTGGTCGCGCGCAAGGGCGTGGCGCCCACCGCCACCGGCACGGCCGGCAGCGCCGGTGGCAGCGTGGTGAAGCTGTGGCAGGTGGCCGACATCGTCGACGGCCCGCAGGAAATGGAAAGCCTGGCGCTCTACAACGGCCAGCGCACGGTGCTGCTCAGCGTGCAGAAGAGCCAGGGCGAAAACACCATCGCCGTGGTGGACGGCCTGACCGAAGCGCTGGCCGCTTCCAAGGCCGTCACGCCGCCGAACATGCGCACCGAGATCAACCGCGACAACTCGCGCAGCATCCGCGTCAGCGTGGCCAATGTGAAGCGCACGCTGATCGAAGGCGCGGCGCTGACCGTGCTCATCGTCTTCCTGTTCCTGAACAGCTGGCGCAGCACCGTCATCACCGGGCTGACGCTGCCGATCTCGCTGATCGGCACCTTTTTGTTCATGTACCTCTTCGGCTTCACCATCAACACCATCACGCTGATGGCGCTGAGCCTGTGCGTGGGCCTGCTGATCGACGATGCCATCGTCGTGCGCGAGAACATCGTGCGCCATGTGCAGATGGGCAAAAGCGCCCACGACGCGGCACTGGACGGCACCAACGAGATCGGCCTGGCGGTGCTGGCCACCACGCTGTCCATCGTGGCCGTGTTCCTGCCCATCGGCTTCATGGGCGGCATCGTCGGCAAGTTCTTCCACGAGTTCGGCATCACCATCTGCGCGGCCGTGCTGATCAGCATGTTCGTCAGCTTCACGCTCGACCCGATGCTGTCCAGCATCTGGCACGACCCGCAGGCGCACGGTCGCCGGGAAGGCCCGCCGGTGACGCTGTACGACAAGACTTTGGGGCGTGTCACCGGCTTGTTCGACCGCCTGACCGAAACGCTGTCCAACGCCTACCAAAAGCTGCTGGGCTGGGCGCTGAAGCACCAGATCAAGACCGTGCTGGTCGCTTTGGGCACCTTCGTGCTGGCGATGTTCTTGCTGGGCGGTGTGGGCAAGGAATTCACGCCCAAGGCCGACTTCAGCGAAACGCAGATCAACTTCTACACGCCGGTCGGCTCGTCGCTGGAAGTGACGGAAATGCGCGCGCGGCAGATCGACACCGCGCTGCATGAATTCCCCGAGGTGCGGCACACCGTGGCCACCATCAACAGCGGCTTCGCGGCCGGTAAGATCTACGGCAGCCTCTACGTGCGGCTGGTGGACCGCAAGGACCGCCAGCGCAGCGTGGCCGACCTGGTCACGCCGATGCGCGAACGGCTGGCGCGCATCCCCGGCATCACCGTCACCAACATCGGCGCCACCGACCTGGGCGGCAGCAAGAGCATCGTCTTCAGCGTGCAGGGGCCTGATCTGGGCGAGCTGAACCGCCTGTCGAAGCAGATCTTCGTCAAGCTGAATGCCATCCCCGGCCTGGTGGACCTGGACAGTTCGCTGAAGGCCGACAAGCCGACCATCGCCATCGACGTGAAGCGCGACGCCACCGCCGACCTGGGCCTGAACGTCAACACGCTGGCAACCACGCTGCGCACGCTGGTGGCCGGGGTGTCGGTGGGCAACTGGCGCGCCAGCGACGGCGAGAACTACGACGTGCGCGTGCGCCTGTCGCCCGACAGCCGCGACGCCATGGCCGACCTGAGCAGCCTGCCGCTGGTCATCGGCAGCAACACCGACGGCACGGCCAAGGTGGTGCGTTTGTCGCAGGTGGCCGACGTGACACCGTCCACCGGCCCCAACCAGATCAACCGCCGCGACATGAGCCGCGAGATCAACATCGACGCCAACCCGCTGCGCCGCAGCACCGGCGAGGTCACCACCGACATCAAGGCCGCGCTGGACAGCATCGCTTGGCCGCCCGGCTACCGCTATGTGTTCGGCGGCTCGACGAAGAACATGAACGAGTCCTTCGCCTACGCGGTGGGCGCGCTGGCGCTGGCCGTGGTCTTCATCTACATGATCCTGGCCAGCCAGTTCAAGAGCTTTCTGCAGCCGCTGGCGCTGATGAGCAGCCTGCCGCTGACGCTGATCGGCGTGGTCGGCGCATTGCTGCTGTTCCGCAGCACGCTGAACATGTTCTCGGTGATCGGCGTGGTGATGCTGATGGGGCTGGTGACCAAGAACGCGATCCTGCTGGTGGACTTCGCGATCCGCATGCGCGAGCAAGGGATGGAGCGTTCAGCCGCCCTGCTGGAAGCCGCCCGCGTGCGGCTGCGGCCCATCCTGATGACGACGCTGGCCATGGTCTTCGGCATGGTGCCGCTGGCCTTTGCGCTGACTGAAGGTTCCGAGCAGCGCGCGCCGATGGGCCAGGCCGTCATCGGCGGTGTCATCACCTCGTCGCTGCTGACGCTGGTGGTGGTGCCGGTGGTGTACTGCTGGCTCGACGACCTGGCCGCCTGGGCGCGCCGGCGTTTCTCGAAAACTGCAGCCCCGGCGACAGCCGCAGGCACCCCGGGCACCCCGCCGTCCGCCACCCCCGCCGTGTCAGCCGACTGACCGGGTCGCACCCTAGAATTCTTCGATCACCTGAGCTGAAAAACCGCGCCATGAACATCGAAACCGCCCGCTTCAACATGATCGAGCAGCAGATCCGCCCCTGGGACGTGCTGGACCAGTCCGTGCTGTCGCTGCTGTCCAGCGTGCGGCGTGAAGATTTCCTGCCGCCGGCCCTGCGCGCGCTGGCTTTCGTCGACACCCAGGTGCCCCTCGACAAGACCGCCACCACGGTGGAGACCGCCTGCATGCTGGAGCCCAAGGTGGAAGCCCGCCTGCTGCAGGAACTGCAGGTGCAGCGCCACGAGAAGGTGCTGGAAATCGGCACCGGTTCGGGCTTCATGGCCGCACTGCTGGCGCACCGCGGGCAGTGGGTCTTCAGCCTGGAATGCCGCCCGGCGCTGGCCGCGATGGCGCGGGCCAGCCTGGCGCGCAACGGCGTGGCCAATGTCACCGTGCTGGACGTGAGCGCCGAGGCCGGCACGCGCGGCCTGCCGGCCGAAGGGCCCTTCGACGTGATCCTGCTGTCGGGCTCGGTGGCCGAGGTGCCGCCCGCGCTGCTGCAGCAGTTGAAGACCGGCGGCCGGCTGGCGGCCGTGGTGGGCCAGGAGCCCGTGATGCAGGCCCGGCTGTACACCCGCGCCGGCGAAGCGGCCTGGAGCCAGACCGACCTGTTCGACACCGTGGCGCCGCGCCTGGACGGCTTCGGCGAGCCCAGCCGCTTCCACTTCTGAGCTTGCAGCCCGAGCGGCACCTGTGCAGCCTGTCGCGCCTGGCCGCCACCATGCCCTCGCCCACGGCAGACCGTCGCATCGCGGCAGCGCCACCCCGGGTGGCCCCGCTATAACCCCGCAGGCAGCCGGCTTTCGCTTCTGATAGTCCCGCTGCGCCACTGAACACCCTCAAGGAAACTGCATGCGTTCGATGTTCACCTCCAGCCGTCCCCTGTCTGCGCTCAGCGCCCTGGCCGCTGCCGCGCTGCTGGCCCTGCCCGGCCTGGCGTCAGCGCAGAGCTTGCAAGCCCTGTACGAGGCGGCGCACGCCTACGACGCGGCCTACCTGTCGGCCCGTGCGCTGGCCGATTCGGCCCAGTACAAGGCCGAGCAGGCCGAAGGCCTGGCACGGCCCACGCTGGCCGCCGTGGCCACCGCGGGCACCTCGCAAACCGACCCGCTGGGCACCGGCCTGAAGGGCAGCAACAACCTGGCGGCCACCCTGAACGGCCGCTACCCGCTGTTCAACCGCAGCAACGCCGCCACCATCGAACAGGCCCGCAAGGCCCTGGTCGTGGCCCAGGCCGACCTGGAAGTGGCCGAGCAAGACCTGCTGGTGCGCGTGGCCCAGGCCTATTTCGACGTGCTGGCCTCGCAGGACGCGCTGGCCACCACCCGCGCCAACAAGGCGGCCATCACCGAGCAGCTGGCCTCGGCCAAGCGCAACTTCGAAGTCGGCACCGCCACCATCACCGACACCCGGGAAGCCCAGGCCAAGTTCGACCTGGCCACGGCGCAGGAAATTGCGGCTGAAAACGACCTGCTGACCAAGCGCATCGCGCTGGACGTGCTGGTCGGCCAGACCAACGTCAGGCCCAGCCCGCTGCGCGTGCCCGTGCTGCTGCCGCAGACCCTGCCGGCCAACCCGGAAATCTGGGTCGGCGGTGCCGACACCACCCACCCCAGCGTGCGCAAGGCGCGCCTGGCGCTGGACGTGGCGCTGCTGGAAAGCGACAAGGCCCGCGCCGGCCGGCTGCCCACGGTGGACGCCGTGGCGTCCTTGGGCGGCACCGACGCGCGCGGCGCGCTGCCCGAAGCCAACCGGTCGGTCGGCACCACCAAGACCGGCAGCGTGGGCGTGCAACTGAACTGGACCCTGTTCTCGGGCGGCGCTGTCGAGAACCGCATCAAGGAAACCACGTCCCTGGAAGACAAGGCCCGTGCCGACCTGGAAGCCGCCCGCCGCGGCGTGGCCCAGGGCACCCGCGTCGCCTATTTCGGCGTGCAGTCGGGCCTGGCCCAGGTGAAGGCGCTGGAAGCGGCCGAGAGCTCGTCCAAGCTGGCGCTGGAAGCCACCCAGCTGGGCTACAAGGTGGGCGTGCGCGTCAACCTGGACGTGCTGAACGCCCAGACCCAGCTCTTCACCACCCAGCGCGACCTGGCCAAGGCGCGCTACGACGTGCTGATGGGCAGCCTGAAGCTGCGCCAGGCCGCCGGCCAGCTGGCGCCGACCGACCTGGCCACCGTGAACGGGCTGCTGGCGACGCAGGCCGCACCGGCCATGACCACGGCGCCGGCCGTGCCTGCGCCGAAGTAAACGCAACTTCACGCGGCAGCCATGCCGCGACACACGGCGCAGCGCGACACTGCGGTGCATGGAGACACGCCCATGAACCGCTACCCCCCACAGCCGGCCCTGGCGGCCTTGGCGGCCCACCGTTTCGGTCTGGGTGAGGCCAGCCTGGCCACGGTGGGCGATGACCCGCCGGGCTGGCTGCTGGCGCAGATCGGCCCGGCCGACGCGCAACGCGGCGACAACCTGGCCAGCGGTGTCGAAGGGCTGAAGCGCTACGCCCAGTTCGTGCAGCGGCTGCAGCGTGAACGGCCAGCGGCGGCGGACGCCGCGTCGGGCGCCGACGGGCAGGCGATGAGCGCCAGCACCGAGCAGAACTTCGCCGAGCATTTCCGAACCCTGGTGCAGGCCGATGTGCGCGCCCGCCTTACAACGGCCGCGCTCAGCAGCCGGCCTTTCAACGAAAGGCTGGCGCTGTTCTGGGCCAACCACTTCACGGTGTCGATGGCCAAGGCCAGCGCGCGCGGCATCGTCGGCGCCTTCGAACGCGAGGCGATACGGCCGCACATCGCCGGCAGCTTCGAGGACCTGCTGAAGGCGTCGACCCACCACGCCGGCATGCTGCGCTACCTGGACAACGACCGCTCGGCCGGCCCCGATTCACCGCTGGTGCGGCGGCTCGCCAACCGGCGTGGGGCCGGCAACCCGCAGGCCCCGCGCGGCCTCAACGAAAACCTGGCGCGCGAGGTGCTGGAACTGCACACCCTGGGCGTGGCCGGCGGTGGTCCCGAATTCGGGGGCTGGGGCGGCTACACACAGGCCGACGTGACCGCCTTCGCCGGCGTGCTGACCGGCTGGCGCGTGCCCCTGGCGCAGCTGATCGATGCCGCGCCGGGCACGCCCACGACGCACTTCGAAGCCGCCTGGCACCAACCCGGCAGCAAGACCGTCGTGGGCCGCGCCTACGCCGAAGGCCCCGCCGCGCTGGACGCCGTGCTGCACGACCTGGCGCAGCACCCGTCCACCGCGCGCTTCGTCTGCAGCAAGCTGGCACGGCACTTCGTGGCCGACGAGCCACCGCCGGCGCTGGTGGCCCGGCTGGTGGCCACCTGGCAGCGCAGTGGCGGTGACTTGCCGGCGGTCTACCGCACGCTGATCGAGGCGCCTCAAGCCTGGGCGCCGCAGCCGGCCAAGCTGAAATCACCCGAAGAATTCGTCATCAGCACGGCGCGCGTGCTGCAGCTGGGTGACGCCGCGTTCGCGCGCACCCCCGACGGCGGCGTGGGCCCGCTGGGCCAGCGCGTGCAGGCTGCGCCCTCGCCCACCGGCTGGCCCGACCGCGCCGAGGAATGGCTGGGCCCCGACGCCGTGTGGAAGCGCGTGGAATGGGCCACCCGCGTGGCCGACCGCGTGGGCCGCCGGCTGGACGCCAGGGCCATCGCACAGGCCAGCCTGGGCCCGCTGCTGAACGAGGACACCGCCCGCCAGATTGCCCGCGCCGCCGATGGCCCGCAGGCGTTGGCGCTGCTGCTGCTGGCCCCCGAATTCCAACGCCGCTGACCGGCAGTCACGAAGGATGCACACCATGAACACCCGTCGCGCTGTGCTGGCCGGCTTGGCGCTGAGCCCCTTCGCCGGCCTGAGTCTGGCCGCCGCACCGGCCGCCGCCAACCCCGACGCCCGCCGCTTCGTCTTCCTGATCCTGCGCGGCGGCATGGACGGCCTGATCGCGGTGCCGCCCATCGGCGACCCCTCGTTCGCCGCCGCGCGCGGCCCGCTGGCGGTGTTCAACGGTGCGCCGCTGAAGCTGGACGACACCTTCGCGCTGAACCCGCTGCTGCCGCAGCTGCACGCGATGTACGGGCAGGGCGAGATGGCGGTCATCCAGGCCACCGGCCTGCCCTACCGCGAGCGTTCGCACTTCGACGCGCAGCAGGTGCTGGAAAGCGGCGGCACCCAGCCGCACGAACTGGCCACCGGCTGGCTGGGTCGCGCGCTGGCGGCCGCCTCGGGCCCGGCCGGCGGCCTGAAGGCGGTGGCGCTGGAAACCGCCGTGCCGCTGGTGCTGCGCGGCCCGACCGAGGTGGACACCTGGGCGCCGTCGGCCCTGCCCGAGCCGTCGGCCGACCTGGTGCTGCGGCTGGAAGCGATGTACCGCAACGACCCCGCACTGGCCCAGGCGCTGGCCCGCGCGCGCGGCTTGCGTGACGAGCCGGGCATGGGCGCCAACCCGCCCGAGATGGCGGGCGCGGGCGGTGGCCGCAACAAGGCCGCCATCGCCCTGGCCAGCAAGGCCGCCGAATTCCTGCAGCGCGGCTCGCAGGTGGCGGTGCTGGAAATGGGCGGCTGGGACAGCCACGTCAACGCGGCCGCCGCCAACGGCGCGCTGTCGAACAACCTGCGCGCGCTGGACGCCACGCTGGCCGCGCTGCGTGCAGGCCTGTTGCCGGGTGGCGTGTGGAACCGCACCGTGGTGCTGGTGGCCACCGAATTCGGTCGCGAGGTGGCGGTGAACGGCAACGCCGGCGCCGACCACGGCACCGGCGGCGCGGCCCTGCTGCTGGGCGGTGCGGTGCGCGGCGGCCGGGTCGTCGCCGACTGGCCGGGCCTGGCGAAGGCCAACCGCCACGAAGGCCGCGACCTGCGCATCACGACCGACCTGCGCGCCGTGCTGCGCACGGTGCTGGCCGACCACCTGCGCGTGCCGCGCGCGGCGCTGGACAGCCAGGTGCTGCCGGGCAGCGCCGGCCTGGCGAAGCTGGACTTGTTGAAGGCCTGACCGCTGCGCTCAGCGGCGGCGGCGCAGCAGCACCGCGCCGCAGCAGCACCGCGCCACAGCGCCGGCGATCAGGCCGGGCGACGGAAATGCAGGGTGTCGCCCACGCGCTCGGCGCATTGCAGGCCTGCGGCTTGCGCAATGCGTGCCGACGCGGCGTTGCCGGCTTTCACCTCGGCATGCAGCGGCCCGCTCAAACCCTGGGCGGCCAGCTGCACCATCTCGCGACCGACGCCGCTGCCGCGCTGGTCGGGCGCCACCGTCCACGACAGCGTGGTCGGGCCGGCGTCGCTGTCGCGGTCGGCGCGCACGGTGCCCACCGGCTGGTTGCCCCGGCAGGCGATCCACAACACGCGCAGCGGGTCGGCCAGGCTGCGGCGCAGCCAGTCGAGGTGGGCGTCCCACGGCACAGCCTGGCTGTGGTGGCTGGCGGCGCGGGTCTGTTCGTCGTTGCGCCAGGCCAGCAGCAGGCCGGCATCGGCCAGCACGGCGGGGCGCAGGGTCAGGGTGGTGGGCGCAGGCGGGTGGCGCAACAGCGCCAGCACGGCCGCTGCGGCGCGCGGCGCGCCCTGGCCGTCCACCAGCGCCAGCGCGCGTGCACGCAGCGCTTGCCGGCGTTCCGCGCTGTCTATCAGCTCACGCAAGGCGCCGGCCAAGGCGGCGGCTTGCGCGGGGGTCTGGCCCATGGCGTCCAGGCCGATCACCGCGCCCTCGGCCGCCGCGAAAGGCACGGACAGCCGCTGGTTGTCGGCGCAGATGAGGGCGATGGTCGGCACGCCCAGGCAGCAGCGTTCCCACAGCGCGCCGCCGCCGGCACCCACTTGCAGGTCGCAGCCGGCGTGGAAGTCGGCCAGGTTGGGCCGGTCCAGCAGCAACACGGCGCCGGCCGCTGCCGCTGCGGCGCGCAGGTTGTCCAGGTGCAGATTGCCCGAGGTGCTGGCGATGCGCACCGCCCCGGTCCAGCCCACCTGCTGGCGCAACACGCGCAGCGCCCAGACGGTGTGTTGCTGCGGGTCGGTGCCGCCCAGGAAGAGGCCGATGGTCTGCACGTCGCGGCACGGCGCGGTTTGCGCGGTTTGCGCGGGCTGCGCGCGGCTGGCGACAGCGGCGTGACCGGCATGGGCGGCATACGCGGCGTCCAGCAAGGCGTAGCCCGGACCGCCGCAGATCGGCACGCCGGTCGGCAGCACGCGGGCGTATTTGGCGGCGTGAGCGCTGTCCGGGGCCCCGGCCGCGTCGGCGCCCGGGTTCGCGTCGGCATCCGGGTCCGGGCCGGCGGCCGGGTTGGGGTCGATGAGCAGGTCGGGCGCCAGCGCCCGGTCGGCCAGGTCGTCGATGACCACGATGCGCGCCCCCGTGGCGGCGCGCATTTCCGCGTGCCAGCGGCGGTCCAGCGTGTAGTGGTCCACGACCACGGCGTCGGGTGTCCACGGCAGGCTGGCCACGCACAAGGCGGCGTCGGCTTCGGGGCCGGCGTCGCCCATCGGCACCGCGCACCAGGGTATGTCGGCACCGCCCAGCAGGTCGGCGGCCACGCCGGCGGCATAGCGGCCGGCGAAGGCGATCTCGGCGCCGTGCGCGCGCAGGGCCAGGGCCAGCGCCAGGCTGCGTTTCAGGTGGCCGTGGCCGATGGCGGCCGTGGCGTCAACGCGGAAGGCTATGCGGGGCGGGTTCGGATTCATGCGGTGGTGGCGCTGGCAGGACGGACGGTGCCGGCGCTGCGTTGAGGCTGCAAAGGTGCAGCGCAGCGTACAGCGCCTCGGCCCGGGTCCAGTCGTCGGGCGTGTCGATGTCCACCGCGCGCCAGGACGGCAGCACCAGCGTGCGGCCACCGGCGTGCGGGCTGGTGCCGGCGCGCCAGGCCGCCGGCCAGCCCCAGTAGAACTGCCCGGCGTCGTGGAAGGCGGGTTCCAGGTCCTGCGTGCGGGTTTGCGCGTGTTCGGGTTGCAGCGGCTGCACCCGGCCTTGCGTGTCGCGCCGCATCGCGCGTTGCACCGGGCTTTCGAAGGCCAGCACCGGGAAGACGAAGTCGCAGTCACCGGCTTCCAGCAGGCCCATCGCGCGGCGCAGGTCGGCCGGGTCGAGCAGCGGCACGCCGGGGTACAGGCAGCACACGGGGTTGGCGTCGGCCCAGCCCAGGGCAGCGATGGCGTGGGCGATGACGGGCAGCGTGCCCGCGTGGTCGTTGGCCAGTTCAGCCGGGCGGCGGAAGGGCACCTCGGCACCGCAGGCGCGCGCCACGTCGGCGATCTCGTCGTCGTCGGTGCTGACCACGATGCGGTCGAACACGCCCGCCGCCTGCGCGGCCGCGATTGCGTGGCCGATCATCGGCCGGCCCGCAAACAGCTTGACGTTCTTGCGCGGGATGCGCTTGCTGCCGCCGCGTGCGGGGATGACGGCCAGGCGTTCGGTCATCGCGCTTGCACCGGCATCAGCGGCATTCAGGCCGGGATGGCGACGCGGTTCAGCGCGGCGACCAGCACCTCGACCACACGGTCCTGGTCGGCGTCGCTCAGCTCGGGGTAGAGCGGCAGCGAGATGGCGTTGGCGTAGTAGCGCTCGGCATGCGGGAAGTCGCCCCGTTCGAAACCCAGCTCGCGGTAATACGGCTGGGTGTGGATGGGGATGTAGTGCACGTTCACGCCGATCTGCGCGGCGCGCAGCGCGGCGAACACGGCGGCGCGGGTGGGCACGTCGGCGCCGGGGATGATTTCCACGGCGTACAAATGCCAGGCGCTGCTGCGGTCGGCCAGGCGCGCGGGCAGGCGCAGCGGCAAGCCGGCCAGCAGCTCGTCGTAGCGGTCGGCCAGGCGCACGCGGCGCGCCTGCTGGCCGCGCAGGCGGCTCAGTTGCGAACGGCCCAGCGCCGCCTGCAATTCGGTCATGCGGGCGTTGTAGCCCAGCTCGATCTGTTCGTAGACCCATTCGCCTTCGGGCACCTCGGTCATCTGCGCGGCGTCGCGCGTGATGCCGTGGCTGCGCAGCAGGCGCAGCTTGTCGGCCAGTTCGGCGCTCTGCGTGGCGATCAGGCCGCCTTCGGCCGTGGTGATGACCTTCACCGCGTGAAAGCTGAACACCGTGGCGTCGGCCCAAGCACTGGCCACGGGCGCGCCGCGGTAGCTGGCGCCGGTGGCGTGCGACGCATCGGCCAGGATGGCGAAGCCGTAGCGGTCGGCCAGCGCCCGCATCTCGGCCAGGTCGGCGGGCAGGCCGGCGAAGTCCACCGGGATCAGCACGCAGGGCAAGGTGCCTTCGCGCTGCGCCACTTCGAGCTTGGCGCGCAGCGCGCTGACGCTGAGGTTGCGGGTGGCCGGGTCGATGTCGACGAAATCGACATCGGCACCGCAATAGCGCGCGCAGTTGGCGCTGGCCACGAAGCTGATCGGCGTGGTCCACACGCGCGTGCCCGGGCCCACGCCCAGCGCGATGCAGGCCAGGTGCAGCGCCACGGTGGCGTTGCTGACGGCCACGGCGTGCGCCACCTGGTGGGCGGCGGCGAAGGCGGCTTCGAAGTGCGGCACTTCTTCGCCTTGCGTCAGGAAGTCGGACCGCAGCACGGCGGTGACGGCGGCGATGTCGGCGTCGCTGATGCTTTGCCGGCTGTAGGGGATGTGCTTCATGGCTGGGCCCGCTCGCTTCAGTGCGCCGCCGTGCTGACGTGCTGCGGCGCCGGCAGCCCGGCCTCGTGCGCAATCATGTCGCGCAACTGCCCCACGCTGAGGAATTCATCGTTGTTGCCGCTGGTGTAGCTGAAGCCCGGCGCCACGCGCTGGGCGCCGGTGCTGGTGCAGTAGTCGTCCATCGTGAATTCGCCGCTGGTCGGCAGGATGGCGAAATACGGCCCCAGGTCCACGGTGTTGTAGCTGTCGCTGGGCGTGATCATTTCCTCGTGCATCTTCTCGCCGGGGCGGATGCCGACCACGCGCTGTTCGGCCAGCGGCGCCACGGCGGATGCGACATCGGTGATGCGGTAGGAAGGAATCTTGGGCACGAAGATCTCGCCGCCCCAGGCGTTCTGCAAGGCCCACAGCACCATCTCGACACCGTCGGTCAGGCTGATGTTGAAGCGCGTCATGTCGGGGTGGGTGATGGGCAGCACGCCGCTGGCGCGGCGGTCGGCGAAGAAGGGGATGACCGAGCCGCGGCTACCCATCACATTGCCGTAGCGCACGACGGAAAAACGCAGGTCGCGGCTGCCCTTGATGTTGTTGGCGGCGACGAAGAGCTTGTCGCTGCACAGCTTGGTGGCGCCGTACAGGTTGATGGGCGCGGCGGCCTTGTCGGTGGAC
>JANPHI010000354.1:0-6477 GCA_031424355.1 Betaproteobacteria bacterium | reverse complement strand
CGTGCCGTCGGCGTTGAACTTCGCCGCATAGAACTTGCCACTGTCCAGGTACTTGTCACCCACCGCCATGCGGTTGGTGGCGGTGGCGTCGGCGGCAACCCAGTTCTGCGCAGACACGAACTTGTAGATGTATTCGTTGCGTGCATCGTCGCCCATGTACACGGCCAGCGGCTTGCCGACCACTGGCTTGGCGAAGGCTGCGCTTTCGTGCGCCATGCGGCCCAGCAGCGTGCGCTTCTTCACCACCGATGTGGCGCTGTAGGGGTCGATCTCGGTCATGTAACCCTGGCCGTTGAATTCGTTCCGGTAGTCGTCGCTGCCGTCCGTCGAGACCCCAGTGACGCTGGTGTTCCAGCGCGCGTACTTGTCAGCGGTGCCGGACGTTTCCCAGGCATAGCGACTGGCTGCAGCGGCCGTCGCTGTCACGCTGCGGCCGTAGCGCCCTAGCGCCGTGTTCGCTTTGGCCGTGCGCAGCGCTTGGTCGCCTGCGGCGCGGTAGTAGTAGCCACTCCAGTTCTCCTCGCCAGTCAACAACGTGCCCCAAGGCGTCTTGCCGGTACCGCAGTTGTTCAGCGTGCCGCGGGTTTTGGTGCCCGTGGTCGAGAATTTGGTGACCATCAAGGGGTGCCCGCGCACCGGACCAGCGATTTCGATCTCGGTCGCGCCGGTGATGCGGCGGTTGAAGCTCGAGTTCTGCACGTAGGCGAACTTGCCGGCGGTCTTGGCGATCTCGACGATAGACACGCCGTGGCAATCGACTTCGATGTCGGTCTCGGCTGCTGGGCGCGGCGCTGCAGTCGGGCCGTTGGGGTGGAGAAACAGCTGATTGATGTACTCGTGATTGATGCCCAACAACGCGCGGTCGTTGCTGGCAGGGTCTGGCGTGCCAGTGGCGGAAAGGCCGAAGTACTCCATGCCGTCGTGGTCGTCGCCCGAGCGCTTGTCGTAGCCGGCGTCGGTGCCGTCGTTCTTGAACGCGGCCACGCCGGCGGCGATCGGGTCGCCTACCGCGATCAACACGGATGCGGTGTAGCCAGCCGGCACGGTCACTTTGTCGTCAAGTGACTTGGCCACGGAAGTGAAACCCAACAGGGTTTCAGTGGGTGCGGGAGACGTCGGGGCAGGCGCTGCATCATCATCGCCACCGCCACACGCGGCCAAGCTCAATCCGCCAAGCATTGCCGTCGCGGCGGTGCCGACGCTGCCGCGCAGCAGGCTGCGCCGGCTGAGGCGCGCGGTCAGCACACTGTCGAAGGTCGGGTTGGAGGAGGTGTTGGAATCCTCGTCGTCGAAATCGTGGACAGGAAAATCGACAGGCTTGTTCATTCAGCGGTGCTCCATTGTTAGAGCGCCCAGTGTTGTTGGCGAACATGACGCAGATGTGATGTTTGGGTGTCGCTTTTGTAGCCACCGCGTGACAGCAAGGCAGTACCTCACCAGCACAGCAAAACTGCCAGAACGCCAGATCGACCGTCATGCGCTTGTCACAAGCACGTCGCACCATTCACGGCATGCAAAACTCTCCAGGATTCACGGGCTTGGAAACGTCGCCGTCCGCGCCGCCCCATCTTCCTCAACGCGCCGGCAAGGCCGTGCTTCTGGTTGCGGCGGAGCCCTTCGTTCGGGAGCTGATGGCGACCCAACTGCGCGCAGCTGGGTGTTTCCCGATGGCTGTTGCGAGTGCGGACGAGGGCAAGCGGCTCGCGGCGCAGATGGTGCCCGACCTGATCGTGACCTTGCTTGACGTCGAGCCCACGCAGGGGGCGCGTCGCTGGTGGAAGACCTGCAGGCTTAGGAAGGCTGCAAGCCCCAGCACGGCCGATGACCACCGTGCCCCACGGTCCTCAGGCACCGGCAATGAAGAAGCGGTGGCCAATGGCTGATCGACATCGGCGTTGCCCTGAGCCAATTGAGTGTGTTTCTGCTATCCCCCGGGAGTCGCCATCAAGGTTGCCTCCAGATCTTGATGGCCGAGACCACCAGGATGGCCGCCAGCGTAGGCAGCAGCAAAGCAGCCGGAACCATGCCCAGCAGCAGCCCTCCAACCGCAGCGCCTAACACCGAGCCAGCTGCCATCGTCCACACGAAGCGGCGGTGCGTGCGCAGCACTGCAAAGCTGCTGTCGCGGCTGTAGCGCGCAAATCCCACCAACATCGTCGGCAAGCTGATGGCCAGAGACAGGCTGCCCGCCAGCTTGACGTCGATGTTGAACAGCAGCACCAGAGTCGGTATCAGCAACTCGCCGCCGGCCACGCCAAGTAGGGAAGCGACGATGCCGATGGCAAAGCCAACAATGACACCGACCAAGCGCAGCGCCGCGCCGTCTAGCGCGGGAGCCGGACCACTCAGCCCGAGGTGCAGCAGCAACATCCCGGCGATCAGGACCAGCAGCAGCGCGATCACCCTTTGCAGCGTCATGCCCTGCCAACGTGTAGCCCAGCCCGCGGCGAGCCAGGCGCCGGCAACGCTGCCGAGCAACAGGTTGACGATCACCGGCCACTGCGCAGCCACCTCGACCACCGGCACTGTCGTGCTGCGAGAGACAAGCGCCGAGGCCACGACAACCAGGCTGATGGCCTTGTTCACGATCACTGCGGGCAGCACCGCCAGGCCAAACATCAGCAACAGGGGCAGTCTGAACTCTGCGCCGCCGAGCCCGATCAATCCGCCTACAAGGCCCACCGCCGCGCCGGCCAGGAAGACCCGCCAAGCGGCGATCTGTGTGGCGTATTGAACGGTGGACACGATGCCGCTCACCGGCCCCTGCTCAGCGTGCTCGCAGGGGCATCACATGAACCAGTGCAGGGTCCAATCGCACGCCGACAGGCAGGCCTGTTTCCAAGCCCTGGCGCTGCGCACCTGACAAAGTCAGCACCAGGCGCGCCTCCGGCACTGCGGCTAGGCGCAGCGTCGCTAGAGTGATCTCGCCGAGGTGACGGGCTTCGACAACCTCGGCGCTGAAGTCGGCAGCGCCTTGTGCGGCCGTGTCGACGAGGGTGATACCGTCGCTGGGAATGACCCAGTTCACAGCCTGCCCGGTTGGCACCTTTCCTTTGTCGCGCACCGTCAGGATCGGCATGATGTTCAGTCCCGGCGGGTGCAGCGTTGCGGCGCCCTCGGCGGTCCAGCGAAGCAATCCCTGACCGGCATCTGCGGCCGGGCCCAGCCACTCGCCCCGGAAGCGGTTCTGGATGCCCACCAGGTCGGCCACCCGCGCATTGCGCGGCGCGTTGTGGATCTGCGCGGGCGATCCGTGTTGCAGCACCTGTCCTACGTCCATCACCGCCAAACGGTCGGCAAGCATTCGGGCTTCGTTCAGGTCGTGCGTCACCAGCACGATGGGGATGGCGAGTTCGCGACGAAGATCGGCCAGCAGCCTGTACAGACCCTGGCGGCTCATTTGGTCCACTGCCGAAAAGGGCTCGTCCAGCAGCAAGAGCTTGGGCTCGCGCGCAAGCGCTCGGGCCACCGCGACCCGCTGCTGTTGCCCGCCCGACAGGCCCGCCGGTCGACGTGCCTGCGGTCTGTGGTCAGACCGACGTGGTCCAGCCAGCGCCGCGCCTGACTCAGGCGTTCGGCCTGCGGCAGGTGCAGCAGCGATAGCGCCACGTCGCCGAGCGCGTCCAGGTGCGGCATCAAGGCGTAGTTCTGAAACACCAAGCCGACATGGCGACGCTGCGGCGACAGGAAGATGCCCTGGGCTGTGTCGCACCAGACCTCGCCGCCCACCGCCACGCGACCGCGTTGGGGCCGCATCAGTCCGGCCAGCACCCGCATCAGCGAAGTCTTGCCGGCGCCCGAAGGCCCCACCAGCGCCAGCAATTCTCCGGCCTCGCAGCGCAGGCTGCCGCGCAGCGGCATGGGCAGCGTCTGCTCGACTTCGACGACCAGCGCCCGACCAGTCTCCAGCTGCGGCCCACTCATCTCCGCACCGCGAGCCGCGCCGACGCGAAGAACGTGGCACCAACCGCCCCCAGCGAGAACAGCAGCAGCAGCAAAGCCATCTGGTTGGCACCGGCCAGATCGAACGATTGAACGCGGTCGTAGATTGAGATGGCGATGGTCTTGGTCTCACCCGGGATGCTGCCGCCCACCATCAACACCACGCCAAACTCACCCAGCGTGTGCACGAAGGTCAGCACGCAGGCTGACAGCACCCCAGGCCAAGCCAGCGGCAGTTCGATGCGCCAGAACGTCTGCCAGACCGACAGGCCGCTGACGGCGGCGGCTTCGCCCAGTTGGCGCGGGATGGCCTCAAAGGCACGTTGCACCGGCTGCACCAGGAAAGGAATGTTGAAGATGATCGATGCGATCAGCAGGCCCAAGAAGTTGAAGGTCAGTCGCGCCCCAAAGTTCTGCTGGACCCAGGCGCCGATGGGCGAGGCGCCGCCCATCGATACCAAGAGGTAGTAGCCCAGCACGGTGGGCGGCAGCACCAGCGGCAGCACGACCACCGCTTCGATGAAAGACTTTCCGGCCACCTGCGTGTATGCCAGCCAGCGGCCCAGCCACAAGCCGGCTGGCAGCAACACCACTAGGGTGACGGCCGCCAGTTTCAGCGAGAGGATCAGGGCTTGCCAGTCCATGACTTGCGGTTGTTCTTTATTCCTTGGGCATGACAAAGCCGTAGCGCACCATGACATCCTGCGCGCCGGGCGTCGCGAGGTAGTCGTAAAACGCTCGCGCGGCGGGCGGTGCGCCCTTCACCAACACCATGCGCTGCTTGAGCGGCTGATGCCAACTCTCGGGGATCAACGCAAAGCTTCCCAGGTTCTTCACGGCTGGAGCCAGCGCCAGTGAATAGGCAATGACACCACCCTGTACCGAGCCCGAGGTGGCGAACTGCGCAGTCTGCGAAATGTTCTCGCCAAAGACGAGCTTGCCCTGGATTGCGTCCCACAGGCCGGCGTGCTGGAGCGCCTCTTTCGCGCGCGCCCCGTAGGGGGCGTGCTCGGGGTTGGCGATGGCGAACTTCTGCAGCCGGCCGTCCTTCAGCGCGGAGGCTAGGTCCTTGAGCTCGCCGTCGGCCTTCAGCGGCGATCCAGGTGGCACGATGATGCCGATACGCCCGACCGCATAAGCGCGGCCCCGGTCCTCGGTCTTGCCGGCCTCAGCCAGTTGGTAAACAAAGTTCTCGTCGGCCGACATGAACAGGTGGAACGGGGCGTCCTGCAGGATCTGGGTCTTGAAGTTGCCGGATGATCCGAACACCAGACGGAGTTTGGTGCCCGTGTCCTTTTCAAAGCGCGCAGCGACTTCTTCGATGGCGAACTTGAGGTCGGATGCCGCCGCCACCGTGGGCACGGTCTGCGCATGCAGCGGCGAGAGCATGGCCAAAGACATCGCTGCGACGGCCAAGCCCGCGGCGACGCGGCGACGAAACACGGACATTGAAGTTCTCCAGCCAGGTATGGGAAGGAAGCGCTGTATTCGGATCGCGATATCTTTGGAAAGCGATATCGCTTGCCGAGTATATCGACGCTGTGAAAGCGACACAGTGCCGGCGCTGGCCTACCTCACGTGCTGGAAGGCGAGAATGCGGGTCACCATGAAGCCCACGCTCAGCGCCTCTCCGCTCGACGCCAAGACTCGCTTTCGCATCCAGGTCAAACATGCGGTTGCCATCGGCCCAGGCAAGGCCGACGTGCTGCAGGCGATTGCCGAAACAGGATCCATCGCTGAAGCCGGGCGCCGCCTGGGCATGAGCTACCAGCGGGTGTGGTCGCTGGTGCGGGCGATGAATGGCGACTTCATCGAGCCGTTGGTAGTAACGCAGCGCGGTGGGGCAGCCGGCGGCGGCGCCGGACTCACGGTTACGGGGACGCAGGCCTTGGCGATCTACCGTGCGATCGAGCGCGACGCCGAGCGCGCCGTGGCCAAGCGGCTGCCTCAGTTGCTGCGGCTGATCCGGCCGGAGGCTGGCGTCACGGATTGATGCTGCGTAAAAAGGGGGAATGCGGGTGAGGGGATCATGGTGGTCATGGACATGGCTTGCCCCTCTTGTCGGCGGACTTCGTGGAGTGGGGTAGCGAAGGCTCGGATGCTGCGCCCGGCGCGCGTAGAAACTGAAGTGCAACGAAGGCACTCAAGCCCAAGGCACCTGTGAGCCACAGCGCACCTGCCTGCCAGTGATCGACCGCCAGCCCGAATGCAAAGGGCGCGGCGGCCTGCGCGATGCGTGCCGGCAGCATCAACCACCCCTGGCGCGCGCCGTAGCCTTGTGGGCCGAAAAGCACCAGTGGCAGCGTGCCCTTGGCGATGGTCAGGATGCCATTGCCGGCACCGTGCAGCACCGCGAATACAGGGGCCAGGATCGGCCCCGCCATCAGCAGGATGGCAACGCCGATCGGATGGCCCAGGGCAGCGAGCCGTGCCGACAGCAGCGGGTGCACATGGCGCAGAAAGCCGAACTCCAGCAGTCGGCCCGCCACCTGCGCCGGCCCGACCAGCGCGCCGACGCCGACCGCGACCGCCAGG
>JANPHI010000353.1:0-3338 GCA_031424355.1 Betaproteobacteria bacterium | reverse complement strand
CGGTGACATTGACCACCAGGTCCACCAGATCGGGCGAGCCAGTCACCTCATTGGTTTCGACATCCACCTCCTTGAAGAAGCCCAGGCGGTCAACCCGCTCCTTGGACAACTTGATCAGACCGCCGTCGTACCAGGCGCCTTCCAACTGGCGGAATTCGCGGCGCACGACCTCGTCGCGGGTGCGCGTGTTTCCTGCCACGTCGATGCGGCGCACGTAGACGCGGCGCTGCGGCTCGGCCGTCAGCACCACGGCCACCTGGCCGGTGGCACGGTCGATCTCGGGGCGCTGGTCGATGCGCGCGAAGGCATAGCCGTACAGGCCGAACAGATCCTGGAAACGCTTGGTGGTGTCGGTGACGGCGTCGCCGCGATAGGGCTGACCCGGGCGCAGCAGCACGAAGGCCTGAAACTCCTTTTCCTTGCCCAGGTAGTCGCCTTCCAGGCGCACTGACGTGACCGTGTAAGGCTGGCCTTCCTTGACCGAGATGGCCACCGAAATCGTCTGCTTGTCGGGCGAGATGGTGACCTGCGTCGACTCGATGGCGAATTCGAGGTAGCCGCGGTTCACGTAATAGGCGCGCAGCTTTTCCAGGTCGGCGTTGAGCTTGGTGCGCGAATAGCGGTCGGTCTTGCTGTACCAGGTGAACCAGCCGCTGGGGGTCAGTTCGAACAGGTCCAGCAACGTCGATTCCGAAAACACCTTGTTGCCCGCGATGCGCACGTCCTTGATGCGTGCGGCTTCGCCTTCGGTCATCGTGAAGGTGACGTTCACGCGGTTGCGTTCCAGCGGCGTGATGGTCGTCACCACCTCGGCGCCATACAGGCTGCGGCTGAGGTACTGCTTCTTGACTTCCTGCTCGGCGCGGTCGATCAGCGCACGGTCGAAGGGCAGGCCTTCGCCGATGCCGGCGTCGCGCAGCGACTTGGTCAGCGGGTCTTTGTCGAACTCTTTCAAACCCACGAAATTGACGCTGCCGATGATGGAACGCTCGTCGACGATGACGACCGCGACCTGGCCTTCGATCTCGATGCGCACGTCCTTGAACAGGCCCGTCGCGAACAGGGCGCGCAGCGCTGCGGCACCTTTGTCGTCGGTGTAGTTGTCGCCGATGCGGAAAGGCAGCGATGCGAACACCGTGCCGGGGTCGGTGCGTTGCAGGCCCTCGACGCGGATGTCCTTCAGGATGAAGGGCGCAACGGCCCAGGCTGGCGGTGCCACGACCACGCTGGCCAGGACGGCAGCGACAACGGCGACAGGACTGAACCGGCCGTAAGGCCCGAGCGAGGAGACAGGGAACATGGGATTCAGTTCAGGCCCAGGAGGCGGGCGACGTCGTTGAACAGGGCGACCGACATCATCGTCAGCAGCACGGCGATGCCGCCGCGTTGCAGGCGTGCGAGCCAGAGGTCGGAGACCGGGCGGCCGGTTGCGCCCTCGAAAATGTAATACATCAAATGGCCGCCATCGAGCATGGGCAGCGGCAGCAGATTGAGCACGCCGAGGCTGACGCTGACCAGGGCCAGGAAGCCCAGGTAATACGGCAAGCCCTGAGCCACCGACTGCCCGGCGTAGTCGGCAATCGTCAGCGGCCCGCTGAGGTTTTTCAGCGAAGCCTGGCCGATCAGCATGCGGCCCATCATCTTGACGGTCAGCGCCGAAACGTCCCAGGTGCGGACGAAGCCCTGCTGCAAACCTTCGATGGGACCGTGGCGCACGGTGACCATGGCCGGCGGCTCGCCGACGAAGGCATCGATGCGGCCCACGGCCATGTCGCCATCGCGCTGCACGCGGGCGGTGATGTCGATCTGCACCGTGCGACCGGCGCTCTCGACCGTCCATTGCTGCGGTGCGGCCTTGCCGTCGCGCACGCTGGCGCGTATGCGTTCGCGCAGCCCCTGCGCGTCGGCGACCGCTACACCGTCCACGCTGCGCACGCGGTCACCCTTCAGCAGACCCGCCAGCGCGCCAGGGCCGCCCGCCTTCACGTCGCCCAGTACCGGTTCGCTGTAGGGGCCGCCCAGACCGATCTTGCGGGCCAGCGTGGCGTCGACCTCGGCTTCAGCCAGACCCGACAGGTCCAGGCGCAACGTGCGCGCGGCGCGGCCGTCGCGGTCGGTGACCTGCAGTTGCAGGCTGCGACCCTGCAGCGCCGCCTGCGTGACCTGCCAGCGCAGGTCCACCAGCGACTGCACGTCTTGCCATTCCTCTGGTGTGGCGGCCACGGCCTTGACCCAGTCGCCGCTGCGCAAGCCGGCCCGCTCGGCCAGGCTGCCCGCCACCGGCGCCCCGAGCACCGCCTTCGGTTCGTCGATGCCGATCCAGTGCGCGGCGGCATACAGCAGCACGGCCAGCAACAGGTTGGCCACCGGCCCGGCGGCCACGATGGCGGCGCGGCTGAGCAAGGGCTTGCGGTTGAAAGTGCGGTTCAGGTCGGCCGGTGCGACCTCGCCTTCGCGCTCGTCCAGCATGCGCACATAGCCGCCAAGCGGCAGCGCGCAGACGACGAATTCCGTGGCGTCGGGCCCGCTCTGGCGGCGCCACAGCACGCGGCCGAAGCCGACCGAGAAGCGCAGCACCTTCACGCCGCAGGCCACGGCCACGCGGTAGTGGCCGTACTCGTGGATGACGACCAGCACGCCCAGCGTGAACAGGAAAGCCAGTACCGTGGTGATCACGCGGCCAGCTCCGTCATGGCCTGCTGCGCGGCGGCGCGGGCACGTTGGTCCAGATCGATCAGGTCGTCCAGGGTGTGGTCAGGGGACAGGCGGGGCTCCAGGCTTTCGAGGGTGCGCAGGTTGACGCGGTGGATGTCCATGAAGCCGATCTGCCGGTCGAGGAAAGCCGCCACCGCCACTTCATTGGCGGCGTTCAACACAGCCGTCGTGCCGGCCGCTGCGGCCAGCGCGTCCCACGCCAGTTGCAGCCCCGGAAAACGGCGCGGATCGGGCGGCTCGAAGCTGAGCGCCTGCAAGGCCAGGAAATCCAGGCGCGGCGCACCCGATTCGATGCGCTCGGGAAACGAGAGCCCGTAGGCGATCGGTACCTTCATGTCCGGCGTGCCGAGCTGGGCCAGCACCGAACCGTCGCGGCAGACGACCATCGAGTGAATGATGCTTTGGGGATGGATCACGACCTTGATTTGCTCGGGGGTCAGGTTGAACAACCAGCGCGCTTCGATGACTTCGAGCGCCTTGTTCATCATGGTGGCCGAATCAACCGAGATCTTGCGGCCCATCACCCAGTTTGGATGGGCCACCGCCTGTTCAGGTGTGACGCCGTACAACGCTGCCGGGTCGCTGTGGCGGAAGGGCCCGCCGCTGGCCGTGAGCACGATGTG
>JANPHI010000352.1:0-3896 GCA_031424355.1 Betaproteobacteria bacterium | reverse complement strand
CAACGGCTCGATGCTCGCGTGAGCTTCGTCTCGCGTGACCAGTACCAGGCAGTGCACGACCTGCTGTTCAGCGGCCAGATCGACGCGGCCTGGACCTGCGGCTATCCATTCGTCCGTTTCCAGTCGCAACTGCATCTGCTGGCGGTGCCGCTGTACCAGAGGCAGCCGCTCTACCAGGCCTACCTGATTCGACCTCTGGTTGGCGAAGGCACTGTCCGCGGCTGGGCCGACATGCCCGGCAAGGTGTTCGCCTACTCGGACCCGCTGTCCAACTCCGGCTGGCTGGTGGCGCAAGGTGAGTTCGCCACCGCGGGCATCGGCCAGAAGGACCTGAAACGCGCGTTCTTCGCCCACGGCCACCGCAACGTGGCCGAAGCGGTGGCCTCGCGCCTGGCGGACGCCGGTTCGATCGACGGGTATGTCTGGGAGACGATGCGCCTGCAGGGTATGCCCGGCGCAATGCAGACCGAAGTGATCTGGAAGTCCAAGCCGCATGGCTTCCCGCCGCTGGTCACCACCTCGCACGCCGGACCGCCGAAGCTCGAAGCCTTGCGCCGAAGTCTGCTCGGCATGCCGGCCGACGAAACCGGGCGGAGCCTGCTGAAGTCGCTGAATCTCGACGGCTTCATAGCCGGTCAGCCAGGCATCTTCGACTCGATCCGACAACTGGCCCGCAGCGTGCCGGGATCTGGGGTGACTGCGTAGTGCTGTCACGGCTGCCCTACCGCGTTCAGATTCCGCTCGGCCTGTCATTGGCGGTGGTGCTGGCCGCTCTGCTCGTCACCGCCGTGGCGGCGCAGATCTTCGCGCGCACGGCGCGGGCTGATACGCTGACGACAGTGGATCGGGCGGCGCAACTGCTCAGCGCCCAATCGCTTCCCCTGCTGGCTGCTGACGACACCTGGCGTGTCTTCGCGCTCTTGCGCAACACCGCAGCCTTCCTGCCGGGCGCGGCCACCGGCCAGGCGCGCGCCGCCGTCCTTGACAGTGACGGGCGGGTCTTTGCCAGTTCGGCGCCGCAGTTGCTGCAGACCGCGCGCACCTTGCTGGGCCAAACGGTCAGCGGTCAGCCATTGCCGGCAGCCACTGCCGTCATGAAGCGCTTCCGCATCGAGCGACAGGACGGCGCCATCGCGCTGCTTGAACCCATTCGCAGTGAAGACGGCCAGGTCCTGGGCTTCACATACATCGAGGTCGACGCGCCGGTGTTCGCCGCCGACTGGGCTGCGCTGACGCAGCCCGCGCTGATCGGTGTCGGGCTTGCGGCCTTCCTGCTGCTGCCGGCCGGTTGGTGGATCGGCAGCCGCATGACCGCACCGGTGCTGACCGTCGCAAACGTGATCGAGCAGATCGGGCGGGTCGATCCGTCCGTCCTGCGCAGCCAACTGCCACGCACCACGGACCGGGAACTCGGGCGCATCAGCGCGGCGGTGGACCAGTTGATCTCAGAACTGCAGGTGCGGCAGCGGGCCGAGCGACGGGCCCTGTCGGCCGAACGCATGGCTGCGGTGGGCCGCATCACCGCCGCCGTGGCGCACGAGATCAACAACCCGCTGGCCGGGCTGCTGACCGCCACCCAGACCCTCAGCGTGCACGGCGGATCGGAAGACACGCGCAAGCGCACCCTCGATCTGCTGCGCCGCGGCCTGAACCAGATTCGAACCACCGTGGCCGCGCTGCTGCCGCAGGCACGGGTGGAGGACCGTGCTTTGCAGATCGACGACTTCGCCGATGTCGTCGCGCTGGCGCACCCCGATGTGGCGCACAACAACGTGGCGATGACGACGCATGCCGAGTTCGAATCCGCCCTGCGGGTGCCCTCGACGGTATTGCGGCAGGTGATGCTGAACATGCTGCTGAATGCAGTGTCGGCAGCCGGCGACCCAGGCCGCGTGCATGCGGAACTGCACGCCGACGCGGACCAGCTCAGGTTCAGCGTGGCGCACGCAGGTCAATCGCTGACGCAGGAGGCCCTGGAGGCCATCGTCGCGGCCGAGAGCGGTGACGACCCGCGCGGCTTTGGCCTGTGGGTGTGCCGCGAGATCGCGACCCAATACGGCGGCGGCTTCGATGTCGACAGCGGCCACGGGCCAGGCACGCGCCTGGTGTTCTGGATGCCCAACCGAGAGACCCATGAAGACGCTGCTGTTGATTGAAGACGATCCGATCATGGGCGAGTCGCTGGTGCAGCGATTCGAGTTGGAAGGCTTCAGCGTGAGTTGGTGCCGGCGGCTTGCTGAAGCCACGGAGGCCCTGCGTTCCCGCGTCAATTCGGGGTTCAGCGCCGTGATCAGCGATGTGCGCCTGACCGACGGCCTGGCGACCCGCTGGTTCATGGACTTGCCCGACGCAGAGCGCGCCCTGCCCTGGTTCTTCCTCACCGGCTACGGCAGCGTGAACGACGCCGTGGCCACCGTGCGCGCCGGAGCGCGCGAGTACCTGACCAAGCCCTTCGATATCGAACGCCTGGTGTCCATGGTGCAGGAAGCCTGTTCCCCGACGGATGCGCCACCCGACGACAGCGTGCTCGGGATCTCCCCTGCCATGCGGCATGCCGAGTCACTGGTGCGAAAGGTCGCCAAGCAACGCGTGCCCGTACTGCTGACGGGCGAATCGGGGGTTGGCAAGGAAGTGGCGGCCCAATTGATCCACCAGTCCGGCGACCGCGCCGGCAAGGGGGAGTTCATCGCCGTGAACTGCGCAGCAGTGCCGGAGACGATGATGGAAGCCGAGTTCTTCGGCTATGAGAAGAACGCGTTCACCGGCGCAGCCCGTATGCACCGCGGCTACCTCGAACGGGCCGACGGCGGCACGTTGTTCCTGGACGAGGTGGGTGAACTGCCGGCCAGCATGCAGGCCAAACTCCTGCGCGCCCTGCAGGAGCGCAGCTTCTTCCGCCTCGGATCGGAAAAGGTCACACGCAGCGACTTCCGCATCATCGCGGCCACCAATCGCGACCTGCACGCCGACATGGCCGCTGGAACGTTCCGCGAAGACCTGTTCTATCGCCTGGCCGTCATCCGCATCGGGCTACCGCCGCTGCGCGAGCGGCCCGAAGACATCCGCTGGCTGACCGAGCGGATGCTGCAACAGGTGGCCCTGGAGCAAGGGCGGCCCGTGGCCATGTCCGAGGCGTTCCTGCGCGACGTGATGGGACGCACCTGGAAGGGCAATGCACGCGAACTGCGCTCGTACCTGGAAGAGGCCGTGGTGCTGAGCGAAGCCGGCATCCTCGATATTCCAGAAACCCCCGTGCATGCGGGCAACATCAAATCCCCTGCGTCGGCGGACGGACAGTTCGTGCCCTTGCACGCGATGGTCGAAGATGCAGAACGACGCCACATCCGCAGTGCGCTAGAGCGCACCGGCGGCAGCGTGATGAAGACTTCCGAGCTGCTCGGCATCAGCCGCAAGACGCTTTGGGAGAAGATGAAGAAGCTACGCATCGGTGGCGGATCTGCTCCGGATGGCGCGCGCACTTGATTGGCAGCTTTGACGCAGCAACACGTCCGCATGAGTTATTTCCTGTAGCGCGAAACCCCTTTTAGACATCTCAACTACTGCAGGACTGCCCATGCATTGGGACTCTTGGCGCCACCGGAACACCACTTCAACCGGCAAGCGCGGGCACAACGAAGAAGAAGGCGTTGAGCATGTACATGCCCATAAGGATGAGCGTAATGCCGCCTGCAATGTCAAAGATACGCTGGTAGCGCGACAACGAGTGGAACTTCTCAAGCCAGCCGAAAGCACCTGCACCGATCGCAATCGGCACCGCTCGTCCGAGAGCAAAAGCCAGCAGCAGCAGGGCCCCCCAGGCCGGCGAGCCAATGCCAGCCGCCACGCCCAGGAGCACGATCAGCGCTGGTGTGCACGCCGGACAGATGGCGATGGCG
>JANPHI010000351.1:0-7835 GCA_031424355.1 Betaproteobacteria bacterium | reverse complement strand
ATGGACAGGATGTTGTTCGTCAACCAGTACAGCACCAGGCCGGCCGGGAAGAAGAAGAACATCACGCCGAAAGCCAGCGGCATGATCCACATCATCTTGGCCTGCACAGGGTCCGGCGGGGCCGGGTTCAGCCAGACCTGGAACAGCGACGACAGCGTCATCAGCACCGGCAGGATGAACCACGGGTCTTTGACCGACAGGTCGGTGATCCAGCCCACCCAGGGGGCGTTGCGCATTTCCACGCTGGACAGCAGCACCCAGTACAGCGCAATGAAGAAGGGCATCTGCACGAAGATGGGCAGGCAGCCGCCCAGCGGGTTGACCTTTTCTTCCTTGTAGATCTTCATCATCGCCGCCTGCATTTCCTGCGGCTTGTCCTTGTAGCGTTCTTTCAGTTCCGCCACCTTGGGCGCCACGGCCTTCATCTTGCCCATGCTCTTGTAGGCGCTGGCGTTGAGCCAGTAGAAGGCAATCTTCAGCAGCACCACCAGCGCCACGATGGCCCAGCCCCAGTTGCCGATGAAGCCGTGCAGCTTGTTCAGCAGCCAGAACAGCGGCTCGGACAGCACGCGCAGCCAGCCATAGTCCTTCACCAGGTGCAGGCCCGGGGCCAAGGCAGCGATCTTGGTTTCTTCCTGCGGACCGGCGAACAGCATGGCGTCCAGCGTCTTGGTGGCGCCGGGCGCCACTTCGCCGAGCGGCAGCACCATCGCGATGGTGTATTCGTTGTCGCCGATCTTGGCGGTGCGGAATTCACGCGGACCCGCGGCCGGCACCAGCCACGCCGATGCGAAATAGTGCTGCACCATCGCCACCCAGCCGCTGTCGCTGGCCTTGTCGTGTTCGGCCTTGCCCTTGGCGATGTCGGTGAACTCGATCTTCTTGTACTTGCTCGCGTCGCTGTACATCGCCGGACCGGTGAAGGTGGAAGCCGGCGACAACATGCTGGGCGGGCCGCCGTCGATGTTGCCGTCGCGAGCCAGCTGCAGGTAGAGCTGTGCAGCCAGCGGTGTGCTGCCCTGGTTGACGAACTCGTGGCGCACGGCCATGGTGTATTCGCCGCGCTTCAGGGTGTAGGTCTTGATCAGCTTGCGGCCGTCCACCAGCGGCGACTCGAACTTCAGCGTCAGTTCCTGCGCACCCGGCGCCAAGTTGCGCTCACCCGGCGCCACCGTCATCTGCGTCAGGTGGTTGGGCAAGGTCACGCCCGCCTGGGTGGTGATCAGCCCGGTCTGTGCCGCGTACAGGCGCTGCGCGCTCTGGTCCATCAACACGACATGGTGAGACGCGGCCACATCGTCCTGGTAAGCCAGCAGTTCCAGGCGAACCAGCGAACCACCCTGGCTGTCGAAGGTGGCCTTGACGACGTCGGTGGTCAGGGTCACCTTTTCACCGGACGGTGCCGCTGCGGCCGTGGGCAACACCGTCGCCCCGGCGGGCGCCATAGCGGCTGTGCCGCCACTGGCCAGCGGAACGCCCGCAGCACCCGGCGCGACCACGGCCGACGCCGAAGGCGCTGCCGGCTTGGCGGTGCTGGCCGGGCGCAACAGGCTGCCGAACAGCGTGGGTTGACCGGTGTGCTTGCCCCAGGCGTCCCACAGCAGGACCAGCGACATCAGGAAAACAACCCACAGGATGGTGCGGCGCATGTCGGTCATGGAAGTTCTCGGGTCGAAGGGGGCAGGGCATCGGCTGGTTCACGACGGCCTGTGAGCAAGCGTGTGAACAGGCCGGTGCCAGGAAGTCGGAAGGTCGCGGGCACGGGGTCATGGCCCCCGTCGCAACCGGGATGGCAACGCAGGATGCGCGCGGTGCTGAGCATGCTGCCGCGCACAGCCCCGTGTCTTTCCAGGGCTTGCAGGGCATAAGCCGAACAGCTGGGTTCGAAGCGGCAGACATTGCCCACCCAGGGCTTGAACAGCAAGCGGTAGCCGTGCACCAACCCGGTCAAGACCTGTCGGGGCCACAGCAGGACGGCGGTAGCGGTCATGGGGTCGTGACCATGGCGTCAGGCCACGGCCCGTGCCAGCAGCGCTTCAAGTTCCGTGCGGGCTGCCGCTGTCAGCAGCGTCGAGCGGGCCGAAATGAAGTCCTGCTTCGCAAACGGCGCGCGCAAACGCACCAGCCACAAGCCAGCGGGCAAGGCCGTACCCCAGCGCTGGAAGGCGCTGCGCACCTGTCGCTTGAGCAAAGTCCGGGTCACCGCCCGACGCGCATGCCGCTTGGGCACCACACAGCCGAACCAGAGCCCGGTTGCAGCCGCCACCGGCAAGTCATCCACAGCCTGTGGGCAGTTCGGTGCAGGGCTTGTGGATAACTCTGTATCAACGGCCACTTTGGCTTGCCAGACACGGGGTACCGGCGCACCCGCCAGGTGGTGCAAAGCGAAGTGGGTACTGCGCGAGCGCGAGCGCGTGGCGAGCACCCGCTCGAAATCGGCCTTGTGGACGATGCGGTCCATCAGGCGTTTCGTGGCGGTGTCGGGATGACCGTCCATGGTGCGGGCTGGCAGGGCAGCCCGGGGGCGGTCTTCAGCTGGGGCGTGCGCGGGGTGCCGGTCGGCAGGGGCTGAGCGAACTCAGACCGCCAGGCGCTTGCGGCCCTTGGCACGGCGGGCGTTGATGACGGCGCGGCCGCCACGGGTCTTCATGCGAACCAGGAAACCGTGGGTGCGGGCACGACGGATCTTGGACGGCTGGTAGGTACGCTTCATGACACTCTCTCAAGCAGGAAATCAGACGGGGGACCCAGAACAAATAAATTCGGGAAACCCATGATTACAGCAAAAAACCCCAATCCGGTCAAACACTTGCACCACAAGCCGCGCCACAGGACGGGGCTTGACGGCTGAGCGGAAGTTGTGGATAACCTCGTTCCGCCGGTCGTCAGGGGACCCAGAATCGGCGGCTCCAGAAAGAACATGTCCACAATGAGCCTAGCCTTGTGGCAGCGCGGTTGCGAAAGACTGGCTGCCGAACTGCCCGAACAACAATTCAACACCTGGATACGGCCTTTGGCGACCGTCGAAGGCGACGACAGCGATGTCGTGGCCGTCCAGGTGCCCAATCGATTCAAGCTGGACTGGATACGCTCGCAATACGCAGGCCGTATCGAAGCAGCCCTGAGCAGCATCGCCGGCAAACCGGTGCGGCTGGAACTGACCCTCGCACCGCGCAACGACAACGCCACAGGCACACGCCACCCTGGCGCGAACGGCCCCGCCAACGCCGCCACGCTGGCGGCGCAGGCTTTGGAGCGTGCCGCAACCGGGCCAAGCGGAATGAACGGGTCTTCGCACCCGCAGTCAGCCCACGCCAGCCCAATACCGGCCAGCACGCCGCACCGGCTGAACACGGCTTTGACTTTCGACACGCTGGTGGCCGGCCGCGCCAACCAGATGGCCCGCACGGCAGCGCTGCATGTGGCGGGTGCGCCGGGTGTCACCTACAACCCGCTGTTCATTTACGGCGGTGTCGGCTTGGGCAAGACCCACCTGGTGCACGCGGTCGGCAACGCACTGCTGAAAGACAAACCCGGCGCACGGGTGCTCTACCTGCACGCTGAACAGTTCATCAGCGACGTGGTGAAGAACTACCAGCGCAAGACCTTCGACGAGCTGAAAGCCAAGTACCACAGCCTGGACCTGCTGCTGATCGATGACGTGCAGTTCTTCGCCGGCAAGGACCGCACGCAGGAAGAGTTCTTCAACGCCTTCGAAGCGCTGCTGACCAAGAAGGCCCACATCATCATGACCAGCGACACCTACCCCAAGGGGCTGGTGGACATCGACGAGCGCCTGACCAGCCGCTTCGACGCCGGCCTGACGGTGGCCATCGAACCGCCCGAGCTGGAAATGCGGGTGGCCATCCTGATGCGCAAGGCGCTGGCCGAAGGCACCGAGATGCCCGAGGACGTGGCCTTCTTCATCGCCAAGAATGTGCGCGCCAATGTGCGTGAACTGGAAGGCGCACTGCGCAAGGTGCTGGCTTACAGCCGCTTCAGCCACAAGGACATCAACATCAACCTGGCGCGCGAGGCGCTGAAGGACCTGTTGAGCATCCAGAACCGGCAGATCGGCGTCGAGAACATCCAGAAAACCGTGGCCGACTTCTACAAGATCAAGGTCGCCGACATGTACAGCAAGAAGCGGCCGGCCAGCATCGCCCGGCCACGCCAGATCGCCATGTACCTGGCCAAGGACATGACCAAGAAAAGCCTGCCCGAGATCGGCGAACTCTTCGGCGGCCGCGACCACACCACCGTGCTGCATGCGGTGCGCAAGATCGGCGCCGAACGGGGCGTCAACCCCGAGCTGAACCAGCAACTGCATGTGTTGGAGCAGACGCTGAAAGGGTGAGCACCACAGCACCAGCACAGACCTGCCGGCCAAGTCTGTGGAAAAAGCTGGCACAACGCCCCTGTTATCCACCGACCACCGTTGGCATCCGAAGTTGTCCCCTTTTGCAGTACAGCGGCAGCCCCCAGCCACCCACAGGGTTCATCGCGGCCTAAGCCCTTGATGGAAAAGGCGAAAATAGGCTTATCCCCAGATCCGGGGCTGCTCTACCAGCTACTACCAAGTTAAAAAGAGAGAGATCACATGATTGTTCTCAAAGCCGCCCAGGCCCAGCTGCTGTCTGCATTGCAGTCGGTCTCCGGCATCGTGGAACGACGCCACACGCTGCCCATCCTGGCCAATGTGCTGATGCGCAAGACAGGCGATCAGATCGAGTTCACGACCAGCGACCTCGAGATCCAGGTGCGCACGCAAGCCACCCTGGGGGGCGATGAAGGCGCTGTCGCGACCACGGTGGGGGCCAGGAAGCTGATCGACATCCTGAAGAGCCTGCCGGCCGATCAGGTGGTCACGCTGACGGCGGCGCAGAACAAGCTGACGCTGCAGGGCGGCAAGAGCCGTTTCACGCTGCAGACCTTGCCGGCGGATGACTTCCCCCTCGTGAACGAAAGTGTCGACTTCGGCCCGGCCTTCTCGGTGCCACAGAAGACGCTGCGCGAGCTGATCAACCAGGTGCACTTCGCGATGGCGGTGCACGACATCCGCTACTACTTGAACGGCATCTTGTTCATCGCCGAAGGCAAGACCTTGACGCTGGTGGCCACCGACGGCCACCGCCTGGCGCTGGCCCAGGCCACGCTGGAAGCCGATGTACCGAGCAAGCAGGAAGTCATCCTGCCGCGCAAGACGGTGCTGGAATTGCAGCGTCTGCTCGATGACAAGGAAACCGCCATTGAAATGCGTTTCGCCAACAACCAGGCCAAATTCGTTTTCAGCGGCATGGAATTCGTCACCAAGCTGGTCGAGGGCAAATTCCCCGACTACAACCGCGTGATCCCGAAGAACCACAAGAACAGCGTCACGCTGGGCCGGGCCCCGCTGCTGTCCAGCCTGCAGCGTGCGGCCATCCTGACATCCGACAAGTTCAAAGGCGTGCGCGTCAACATCGAACCGGGCGTGCTGCGCATCGCGTCCAGCAATGCCGAGCAGGAGGAAGCCAAGGAAGAACTCGAAATCGACTACAGCGGCGACGCCATCGAAATCGGTTTCAACGTGACTTACCTGATCGACGTGCTGGCCAATAGCAACGACGACATGGTGAAGCTGGAATTGCACGACAGCGCCGCCAGCGCGCTGTTCAGCCTGCCTGCACAGCCCGGTTTCAAGTATGTCGTGATGCCCATGCGCATCTAGCCGCAGCCTTGTCTGCCGCATGACACACCAGCGGGCTGCGGCCCGCTGCAGCGTTTTTGAAGGGCCCCGAAAAAAGGGCCCATGAGGGAAAAGAAACCACCATGACCGAAGACAAGAAGCCCGATGACGGTGTGATCCAACGCGCCGTACCCACCGCAGAAGGCCAGGCCGCCAGTACCGGCAGTGAGGCCAGTGAGGCTTACGGCGAAGGCAGCATCCAGATCCTTGAAGGCCTGGAAGCCGTGCGCAAGCGGCCCGGTATGTACATCGGCGACACGTCTGACGGCACGGGCTTGCACCACCTGGTTTTCGAAGTCGTGGACAACTCCATCGACGAAGCGCTGGCTGGGCATTGCGACGACATCACCGTCACCATTCACAGCGACAACAGCATCAGCGTCATCGATAACGGCCGTGGCATCCCCACCGGCGTGAAGATGGACGACAAGCACGAGCCCAAGCGCAGTGCCGCAGAAATTGCGCTGACCGAGTTGCACGCCGGCGGCAAGTTCAACCAGAACAGTTACAAGGTTTCAGGCGGCCTGCACGGCGTGGGTGTGAGTTGCGTCAACGCGCTGAGCAAATGGTTGCGCCTGACGGTGCGCCGCGAAGGCAAGGTCCACAGCATCGACTTCAAGCGCGGCTTCACGCAGGACCGCGTCATGGAAGTTCGTGATGGTGTGGAAACCAGTCCGATGAAGATCACCGGTGACACCGAATTGCGCGGCACGGAAGTGCATTTCCTGCCCGACGAAACTATCTTCACCAATATCGACTTCCATTACGACGTGTTGGCCAAGCGCCTGCGGGAACTGAGTTTCCTGAACAACGGCGTGAAGATCCGTCTGGTCGACGAGCGCAACGCACGCGAAGACAATTTCGCCTTCGCCGGTGGTGTGAAGGGCTTTGTTGGTTTCATCAACACCGGCAAGAAAGTGCTGCACCCGAACATCTTCCACGCCATGGGCGACAAGATGAGCGACCAGCAGACCAACATCGGCGTTGAAGTGGCCATGCAATGGAACGACGGCTACGCCGAGAATGTGCTCTGCTTCACCAACAACATCCCGCAGCGCGACGGTGGCACCCATTTGACGGGTTTGCGCGCGGCCATGACTCGCATCATCAACAACTACATCAACGAGAACAAGATCGCGGAAAAGGCGAAAGTTGAAATCGCCGGTGACGACATGCGCGAAGGCCTGGCCTGCGTGGTCAGCGTGAAAGTGCCGGAACCCAAGTTCAGCAGCCAGACCAAAGACAAGCTGGTCAGCAGCGAAGTGCGTGGCCCGGTGGAAGACATCGTCAGCAAATTGCTGCACGACTGGCTGCAGGAAAACCCGCTCGACGCCAAGATCATCTGCAGCAAGATCGTTGACGCCGCACGGGCCCGCGAAGCCGCCCGCAAGGCCCGCGAAATGACGCGCCGCAAAGGCGTGCTCGACGGCCTGGGCTTGCCGGGAAAACTGGCCGACTGCCAGGAAAAAGACCCGGCGCAGTGCGAGATCTACATCGTCGAAGGTGACAGCGCCGGCGGCAGCGCCAAGCAAGGCCGCGACCGCAAGTTCCAGGCGATATTGCCCCTGCGCGGCAAGATCCTGAATGTCGAGAAAGCGCGTTACGAACGGCTGCTGAGCAGTGATTCCATCGTCACGCTCATCACGGCGTTGGGCACCGGCATCGGTGTTGAAGATTTCAACATCGACAAGCTGCGTTACCACCGCATCATCATCATGACCGACGCCGATGTGGACGGCGCCCACATCCGCACGCTGCTCCTGACTTTCTTCTACCGGCAAATGGCGCAATTGGTGGAACGCGGCCACATCTACATCGCACAACCGCCCTTGTACAAAGTCAAACTGGGCAAGCACGAGGAATACCTGAAGGACGGCTTGGCGCTGGACGCCTTCTTGCTGAACGTGGCGCTCGACGGCGCCAGCGTCATGCCCGATGGCCTTGCGACCGGCGGCCGCCCGTCCATCGACGGCAGTGCATTGGAAACGCTGGCCCGTCGTTACCTGGTGGCCAATGCCGTCAGCGAACGTCTGAGCAACTGGATGGACGTGGACGCGGTGCGCGCCATCAGCAGCGGCCTGACGCTGAACCTGGATACGCTGGAAGC
>JANPHI010000350.1:0-10425 GCA_031424355.1 Betaproteobacteria bacterium | reverse complement strand
GCCGTGGTGAAGGCCAGCCCCATGCGGTGCATGGCGTAGAGGATGCGCCGCTGCACCGGCTTGTTGCCGTCGCAGACGTCGGGCAGCGCGCGGCCCTTGACGACAGACAGCGCGTATTCGAGGTAGGCGCGCTCGGCGTAGTCGGCCAGCGGGAGGGATTCGCCGGGAAAGGCGGCGTCGGCGGGCGCCGCAGGCGGGGTATCGAACAGATCAGGCATCGGTTTCACTGCCCGCAGAGTCGGGCGTCAGGGGGCGGAATTCTGCCTGAGCACGGCAAGGCGACACCCGGCTGCGGGGCGTTGCCCGCGCCGGAAAAACAAAAGCGGCCCGAAGGCCGCTTTGCGTCGGGGCAGCCAAGGGGCCGCCCGAGACGAAACGTTCGATCAGGCCTGCTGGCGGCGACGCGCCACCCAGCCCACGGCACCCATGCCAGCCAACATCAGGGCCAGCGTGCCGGCTTCCGGCACGGCACCCACGTTCAGGCTGCCGGTGTAGCTGGCATTGGCGCCCGAGGTGCCGGTGATGACCAAGGTCAGCGGGCCCGTGACCGCGTAGGCCGAGGGCGTGTAAAGCAGTTCGACGAAACCGCCGGCGTCGGTCGTCAGGACGAGGGGCGCACCGTTCAGCGTGCTGCCGGTGAAATCGATGTCGGCAACGCCAGCGCCGATGGTCACGATACTGACGCTGGCCGTGGTCGAGCCGCTGACGAGGAAGGTGAAGGTGTCGGTGAACGCACCCGTCGTGTGCAGCGCTTCAAACGTGGCGGTAAGGCCCGAGAACGAAGGCGTGCCGGTGACATCGTTGGCTTGCACAACACCAGCAGCAACGGCCATCGAGACAGCAGCCAGCAGGGATTTGATGTTCACGGGAATTCCTCAACTTGCAAGTGGGAGGAGGCATCGACGGTGCCGACAGCTCCAGATGCCTGTTTATAGCCGTCCGCGACTCTGGCCACCACCCCCGATTTGAAGAGGTCATGGGGTTCCACGCGCCGCTTCACGCCAGAAACCGTTGGCACCGGCGGCGCAGGGCACCCAGACCGGCCACGGCCGCCCCGCCGGCCAGCGCCAGGGCCCACGTGGCGGGCTCGGGCACCGGCACCGCACTCAGCAGCAAGGAGATGCCGCCGTCGTTGTCGGGCAGGAAGTAGTCGGCCGAGACGAAAGCGACAGTGGCCGCATGGTCCAGCGTGAAGGTGTGGGCCGGTGTGGCCAGGAAGGCAGCGACCGCCTGCGATCGCGTGCTCCAGGCGCAGAAGTGGTTGCTGCAGGCCGGGTCGAGCAGGCTGACGCCATCGACCAACACGCGGTACTGGTCGCCTGGCAGCACTTCCGCCGCGACGTAGTGGCTGGCCCAGCTGCCGGGCGCGTTGGTCTCGAAGTTCCAGGTGTCGTACACGGCGCCCGGCTGGCCCCAGGCGTCGGTCAGCGCGTAACTGCCGGCCGCCAGGCTGACCAGCACCGGGTTGAACAGGCTGACGAGCGCGCCGGGCGCCACCGGGTAGCTGAAGATGTTGGCGCCAGCGCCGTCGGCGCCGTAGCCCTTGATGTTGACCAGGGTGTCGGCCTGGGCGGTGCTGAAACTGCCGACCAGGGCCAGGGCAAACGCTGGGCCGAGGACGGCGGTTGAACGGTGCTTGTGACGGTGATGCATGGAACCCTCGAAGGTGGAAGCGACAAGCCACCGAGGCTACGGACGGCCGCCGGCGTGTCGACCCCTAGGTTTGACGGCGGCGCACACCCTGAAGCGGGATGACGCCACACCATGCGCCCCGTCGCCAGCGCTTCAGGCCGGAAAGCGCTCGCGCAGCTTCACCTTCCAGAACTTGCCGGTGCTGGTGCGGGGAATGGCTTCGATGAACTCGTAGCGTTCCGGCAGTTGCCACTTGGCCAAGCCGTGGGTCAGCAGGTGAGCATTCAGTTCGGCCGCACCGGCGGCTGTGCCCGGCTTGAAGACGACGCAGGCCAGCGGCCGTTCGCTCCACTTGGGGTCGGGTATCGCGATGACAGCCGCTTCGGCGACGGCCCGGTGGCCCATCAGCAGGTTCTCGACATCGACCGAACTGATCCACTCACCGCCGCTCTTGATGAGGTCTTTGGTGCGGTCGGTGATGCGCAGGAAGGCCTGCTCGTCCATCACGCCCACGTCGCCGGTGCGCAGCCAGCGCTGGCCCTGTTCGTCGGTGGCGAACTTGTCCTCGGCCACGGGCACGCCGTGGTACGAGCCCGTGATGAAGGGGCCGCGGACCTGGATTTCGCCCATGGTCTTGCCGTCCCAGGGCGCGTCGGCGCCTTCTTCGGTGCGGATGCGGAATTCGACCAGCGGCGCCGGCACACCGGCCATCGCGGCGCGGCGGAAGCGTTCGTCGTCGCTGGCGTCGGCCAGGTCGGTGCGCAGGTAGGACACGGTGGCCAGCGGCGAGGTCTCGGTCATGCCCCAGCCCTGCATCAACCACACGCCGTGTTTGGCGTAGGCGCGCACCAGCGCTTCCGGCACCGCCGCCCCGCCGACCATGCTGCGCATGCCGGGCGGCAGCTTCCAGCGGCCGGGCTGCTCGGTCAGCGCGCGTTCGTAGGCCTGGATCACGCTGAGCCAGATCGTCGGCACACCCAGGGCCAGCGTGGGCGGTTCCTGCTGCATCAGGTCGAGCAAATCATCGGCATGCAGGTGCGGGCCGGGGAAGACGAACTTCGTGCCCATCATCAGCGCGCCGTAGGGGGTGCCCCAGCTGTTGGCATGGAACATGGGCGCCACGGGCAGCAGCACGTCGGTGCTCTTGAAGGCCCAGTGGTCACCCAGGCAGCCGACCAGCGTGTGCAGGATGGTGCTGCGGTGCGAATAGACCACGCCCTTGGCGCTGCCGGTGGTGCCCGACGTGTAGCACATGCTCACCGGGTCGGTCTCGGCGTGCGGGGCGTACTGGAAGCCGTCGGGGTCGGCGGCGGCCAGCAGGGCTTCGTAGTCGTCGTAGCCCTCGGCAACGGCCGCGCCGCTGAAGGGAAAGACGATGACGCGCTCGAAGGCGTGCAGGTGCGCAAAGGACTTCAGCAGCGGCAGCAGGATGTCGTCGACGATGAGGAAGCGGTCGCCGGCGTCGTTGGCGATGGCACCCAGGTCGGTGGGCGACAAGCGCAGGTTCAGCGTGTGCATCACGCCGCCGCAGGCCGGGATGCCGAAATAGGCTTCCAGGTGGGCGTGGTGGTTCCAGCACAGCGTGGCCACGCGGTCGCCCTTCTTCAGCCCCAACTGCTGCAGCGCCGACGCCAGCGCGCGGGTGCGCCGGTAGACCTGGCCGTAGCTGTGACGGCGCAGGCTCTTGTCGGGCAGGCGGGAGACGACTTCGCTGCGCTGGAAGACCGTGCCGGCGCGTTCGAGCAGGTGGTTCAGCGACAGCGGGACATCCATCATCGTGGTCTGCATGGCGACAACTCCAGGTGAAACGTGCGGGGGCTGCATCCGATGCGGGATGCGCTGCGTAAACGGGTGGGCAAGCCATTCTTCGCAATCCCCTCACCAAGGAACACCCGTGAAAACATCCCTGCCCAACGCCTTCAGCACCACGGCCGCCCTGTCGGTCCTGGCCGCCCTCGCCCTGTCCGCCTGCGCCGACATGGCCCCGATGACGCCGATGGTTGCCACCCCCAAGTTCATGCAGGACAGCCTGCCCGCGGCCGTGCAGGTGCCGGCCGGCTTCCAGGTGGCGATGGAGACCGTGGGCAGCGGCGAGATCACCTACGAATGCAAGGCCAAGGCCGCGATGGCCGGCGAGTTCGAATGGGTCTTCGTCGGCCCCAACGCCGTGTTGAAGAACCGCATGGGCAACGCCGTGGGCAAGTACTACGGCCCGCCGGCCACCTGGGAAGCGATGGACGGCTCGAAGATCACCGGCACCCAACTGGCCGTGGCGCCGGCGGGCATGGGCAACATCCCGCTGCAACTCGTCAAGGCGAATCCCGCCATGGGCATGGGCGCGATGGCCGGCATCAGCCACATCCAGCGCGTGGCCACGCGCGGCGGCACGGCACCGGCTGCGGCCTGCATGGCCGGCAACGCCGGGCAGAAGCAGGTGGTGGGCTACCAGGCCGACTACATCTTCTGGAAAGCGGCCTGACGGATCGGGCCTGACCGGGCCAGAGCGGACGCGGCCGCGCCCAGGCTCAGGCCGCCAGCACCTGCATGCTGCGTTCATAGTGGCCGGTCAGGCCGTCGAACAGTTCCAGCAGCGCTTCGCTGGCCGCACCCAGGCTGTCGCGGCCGGCCGGTTTGCCGGCGTCGGCCAGCAGCAGCAACTGCCACTGCGCCGCAGCGGCGGCCAGCGCGGCGCGGATGTCGCGGTCGGCCAGCGGCAGGGCTTCCAGCCAGGCCACGCCGGCTTCGTAGTCGGCCTGTGCTTGGCCCGTGTTGACGGCCGTGCCAACGACCGTGATGGCACCCGTGGCGCTGCGACCCTTGCCTTCAGGCGCTGACGCTGAGGCTGGCGCCGACGCCGAGGCTGACGCTGGCAACAAGGCCGCCAGCAGCCGCTGCTTGGCCACCCGCTGGGTCAGCATGCGCTGGCGCCCGCAGACGTTGATGACCCGCAAGGTGGTGGCCGTCCCCGCCGATTCCAGGGCGTCGGTCAGCCGGGCCGACTGCAACAGCATGTCTTCGGCCAGGCCGTCGATGCGGGCCAGCGCGGCCACCTGCGGCTCACCCTGCAAGGCCAGTTGCAGCGCCGCCCAGGCCTGCACCAGCGCGTCGATCAGGTCGCCGAAGGTGGCGGTGGGCAGGTCCTTCACCAGGCCCTGCACGATGGCTTCGGTGCGGGCCACCGAATCGACCAGCAGCGCCGCCGATTCGGCCGCGCGCGCCTTGGCCGCGCGCAGCGCCTGCAGCTTGACGATGCGCTGCGACAGCATGCGCAACTGGCCCGAGCGGTTGACATCGGCCGCGCCGCGCGCCGCGTCGATCACCCGACGCGCCACTTCGCCGATGCGCTGCCCGCTGCGCATGGCCACGCTGCGCAGCACCGTGAAGGCCTCGTCTTCGTGCATCTGGCGCGCGCGCATCAGCAGGCCCTTGGCGCGGTCCACCAGCTTGCGTTCCTCGAAGCGGTGCGTCACGTCGCTGAGCGCCCCGCGAAGTTCCTGCTGCTGCGCGAAACGCGCCTGCGCCAGCTTCAGCAAAGGCCGCAGGCGTGCCGCGCTGTAACCCTGCACGACGTAGGCGTGCACGCCGATGGCCACCGCGCGTTCAATCAGCGCGCCGTCGGCGCTGTCGCTGAACAGCAGGATGGGGCACGGCGCGTGGGTCAGCAGGGCCTGCAGGGCGTCGAACAGCGCCGGCTCGGGCTGCGGGTCGTGGCACACCAGCACATCGGGTGCATGGCGGATGGTGTCCTGCACCAAGCTGCCCCACTCGGCCGCACCAAGAACGTGTATCCCGGCCGCCGACAGGTCTTGTTCCAGTGGCGGGCCGCCCGCCGAGGGGCGGACGTGGATCACGGCAGAAATCATCTTTTGCGGGGCAGCCGGGCTGCTTTCCCGGGGCGGATGCCCGAGGCTGCCGAATTTTGGCATGCGCTTTGCATGCTGCAGGGCAGCAAGGCTCAATGGCGGGCCTGATTCCAGCGGTGGCCTCTGACGAAGGCCGGCCCCCGCCGTTCTGCGCACCCCGCCCCCAGCACCCGGAGCCCTGCACCATGGCCAACGCCAAAGCTTTTCTCAAATCGGGCCACTGGCCGACGCTCTTCGCGTCCTTCCTCTATTTCGATTTCTGCTTCGCCATCTGGGTGTTGAACGGCGCGATGGCGCCCTTCATCAGCGAGACCTTCAAGCTCGACGCGGCGCAGAAGGGCTTCATGATTTCGGTGCCCATCCTGGCCGGCGCGCTGATGCGATTTCCGCTGGGCGTGCTGTCGCAGTACATCGGGCGCAAGAACGCCGCGATGGTGGAAATGACGCTGATCGTGGCGGCCCTGGCCTTCGGCTACCTGTTCGTCGACACCTACAGCGAAGTGCTGGCCATGGGCGTGCTGCTGGGCATCGCCGGGGCCAGCTTCGGCGTGGCGCTGAGCCTGGGCAGCGGCTGGTACCCGCCGCAGCTGAAAGGCCTGGCGATGGGCATCGCCGGCGCCGGCAATTCGGGCACCGTGCTGGCCGTGCTGTTCGCGCCGCCGCTGGCGCAGAAGTTCGGCTGGTCCACCGTCTACGGCCTGGCCGCCTGCACCATGCTGCTGCCGATGTTGGTGATGTGGTTCGCCGCGAAAGAGCCGCCCGACCGTGAACACCAGACGCTGCGCGAACACGTGGCCTGCCTGTTCGAAAAAGACGGCTGGGTCTTCAGCTTCATCTACGTCGTCACCTTCGGCGGCTTCATCGGCCTGGCCAGTTTCCTGCCCACCTACTTCTACGACCAGTTCCACGTCACCAAGGTCGAAGCCGGCCAACTGACGATGCTGGCCACGCTGATGGGTTCGGCGGTGCGCGTGGCCGGCGGCTACGTGTCGGACCGCATCGGCGGCGTCAACACGCTGAGCGCGGTGCTGGTGCTGGTGATGGTCACGCTGGTGGGCTGCGGCCTGGCCGGCACCTCGCTGGCGCTGACCACCCTGCTCTTCATGCTGTGCTTCGCGGCCCTGGGCGCGGGCAACGGCGCGCTGTTCCAGCTGGTGCCTTTGCGCTGGCCGGTCAGCACGGCGGTGGCCGGTTCGATGATCGGCGAAATCGGTGCCCTGGGCGGTGGCTTCATCCCGAACGCCATGGGCCAGAGCAAGCAGCTGGGCGGCACCTACCTGTGGGGCTTCGTGGCCTGCGCGGTGCTGGCGGCGGTGATGCTGGTGATGCTGCGCCGGGTGCAGATCCGCTGGACGCGCACCTGGGCCGAGAAGGGTGGACGGGCTCGCGGTACGGGCGCGACGAACGCAGCCCAAGCCGCTAACGCGGCAAGAACAGCAGCCAGTAAACCAGCAAGGCGTTGAGCAGCAGCGACACGCCGGCGCCCAGCTTCCACAGCATCAGCGGGTCGCGCGCGGCCAGCGGCGTGGCGCCGGGTGCGGGCAGTGCGCGCGCCGCGCCGCGCTCCAGCGCCAGCAGCATTTCTTCGGCGGTCTCGAAGCGCAGTTTGGGTTCCAGCGCCACCGCCTTGCGGACCAGGTTGTCCAGCCAGATCGGCACGTCGGGCCGTATGCGCGACAGCGGCGGCGGGTCGCGCCGGTAGCGGCCGGTCTGGTAGGGCTCGATCTCGCCGTAAGGCAATCGGCCGGCCAGCCACTGGTAGAGCGTGACGCCCAGCGCGAACAAGTCGGACTGCGGGCCGGCCCCCTCGCCGCGCCACTGCTCGGGGTTGATGTAGCTGGGCGTGCCGGCATGCAGTTCGCGTGCCGCCGCGCTTTCGCGGCCCGACAGCGCGGCGCCCAGGTCCAGCACCCGCCACTGTCCGTCTTCACCGAGGTGCAGATTGCCCGGCTTGATGTCGCGGTGGATCACGCCCTGGCGGTGCAGGCGACCCAGTGCCCGCGTGAACTGCACGGCGGCGGCGACGATTTCAGTCACCGCAAAAGGCCGCCGCTGCTGCAGCAACTGCTCCAGCGTGTGGCCGCTGTGCCAGTCGTAGACGGCGTAGAAAGCCGTCGCACCCACCGGCGTGCGGGCGCGCACGAAACCCCGCGCGTCGCGCTCGGTCACGCGCTGCGCCAGCCAGGCTTCGTGGACCAGCATCGCCCGGTCCTCGGCGTCGGACGCGCGGGCTTCGTGCAGCGTCTTCAGCGCCACCAGCTCCTGCGTGGCGGCCTCGCGCGCCTGGTACAGGCGGTGCACGCCGGTGTCGGCCACCACGGCGGTGATGGTGTAGCCATCAACCTTGTCGCCCACGCGCTTGCGGGCCAGCGGCGGCAGGTGGCGGCTGCGCGCCATCTCGTCTTCCAGCCGGGCGGCGTCCAGGCCCTGCACCCGCAGCACCAGCGCGGTGACGTTGTCGTGGCTGCCGGCCTGCAGCGCGGCAGCCACCACGGCATCGGCTGCCGCCTGCGCCGAGCCGCCGGCCAGCAGGGCCGCCAGCCGCGCCGGTTTCAGCACGCCGTGCACGCCGTCGCTGGTCAGCAGGAAGGTGTCGCCCAGTTGCGCCTCGCCCTGCACGAAATCCACCCGCACCGGCTCTTCCAGGCCCACGGCGCGCGTCAGCCGGCTGCGCTGGTCAGGGTGGGTGTAGGCGTGGTCCTGGGTCAGTTGTTCGATGGCGGCGGCGCCCTGGTCCGCACCCGAACCCGCACCCGAGCCCGCACCTGCAGACAGCCGCCACACCCGGCTGTCACCGACATGCGCCAGCGTGAAGACCTGGCCTTGCAGCACGATGGCGCTCAGGGTGGTCAGCGCCGCGCCGGCCACTTCGTTGCGCGCGGCAGCCAGACTTTCGCGGTGGCGGTTCTGCGCCACCAGCCAGGCGTTCTGCGCCGAGATCAACCGGTCCAGCGCCACGCTCATTTCCCAGGTGGCGGGCGTGGCGAAGAAGTCGGCCAGCAGGCCCATCACCGTGGTCTGCGCGGCCTCTTTCCCGTGGCCGCCGGTGCTGACGCCATCGGCCACGGCCGCAATCACGCCCGGCACGCCGTCGCCGTGCGCGCTGCGCTGGGCCCCGGCGAAGTCTTCGTTGATGTCGCGCTGGCCGCGTTCGCAGGCGCAGCCGATGTCAACGTCGAAACTCACGGCCAGCCACTCAAACGTCGACCTCGACCTCGTCGCCGTGCAGTTCCATCAGGTCGCGCCGCGCCTGCGCTTCGCCCTTGCCCATCAGCTTGCTCAGGGCCGTGCCGGTGGCGTCGAAACCGCGGCCGTCCCAGTTCACCGGCAGCAGGCGGCGGGTCTCGGGGTTCAGCGTGGTTTCCCACAACTGGTCGGCGTTCATCTCGCCCAGGCCCTTGAAGCGGCTGATGGCCCAGCTGCCTTCGCGCGCGCCTTCCTTGCGCAGCTTGTCCAGCGTGGCCTCGCGCTCGCCCTCGTCCAGCGCATACAGCTTGGCCGCCGGCCGCTTGCCGCGCGCCGGGGCGTCGATGCGGTACAGCGGCGGCCGCGCAATGTGCACATGGCCGCGCTGCACCAGCTGCGGGAAGTGGCGGAAGAACAGCGTCAGCAGCAGCACCTGGATGTGCGAACCGTCCACGTCCGCGTCGCTCAGGATGCAGACCTTGCCGTAGCGCAGGCCGCTGAAATCGACCGTGTCGTTGGGCCCGTGCGGGTCCACGCCCACGGCCACCGCGATGTCGTGGATTTCGGTGTTGGCAAACAGCCGGTCGCGGTCCACTTCCCAGGTGTTCAGCACTTTGCCGCGCAGCGGCAGCACGGCCTGCGTTTCCTTGTTGCGGCCCATCTTGGCGCTGCCGCCGGCGCTGTCGCCCTCCACCAGAAACACCTCGTTCAGGTTCAGGTCGCGGCTTTCGCAATCGGTCAGCTTGCCCGGCAGCACGGCCACACCGCCGCCCTTGCGCTTCTCGACTTTCTGCGACGCGCGCTGCCGCGTCTGCGCCTGGCGGATGACCAGTTCGGCCAGCTTGCGGCCCAGGTCCACGTGCTGGTTCAGCCACAGCTCCAGCGCCGGCCGCACGTAGCCGGACACCAGGCGCAAGGCGTCGCGGCTGTTCAGCCTTTCCTTGATCTGGCCCTGAAACTGCGGGTCCAGCACCTTGGCCGACAGGACAAAGCTGGCGCGCGAAAACACGTCGTCGGGCATCAGCTTCACGCCCTTGGGCAGCAGCGCGTGCAGGTCGATGAAGCCTTTGATGGCGCCGAACAGGCCGTCCTTCAAGCCCGATTCGTGGGTGCCACCGGCCACGGTGGGGATCAGGTTGACATAGCTCTCGCGCAGCAGCGCGCCTTCGTCGGTGAAGGCCACGCACCAGCTGGCGCCCTCGCCTTCGGCGAAGTTCTCGGTTTCACCGGCGGTGGCGAATTGCTCGCCCTCGAACAGCGGAATCAGCGGGTCGGCCGGCAAGCTCTGCATCAGGTAGTCGCGCAGGCCTTTCTCGTACTGCCAGGTCGTCGTTTCCGGCGGCTTGTCGCCCGGCTTTTCGACGGTGTAGGTGACGATCACGCCCGGCATCAGCACAGCTTTGCTGCGAAGCAGGTGCATCAGCTCGGCGCGGGGCAGCTCGGGGCTTTCGAAGTACTTCGCGTCGGGCCAGACGCGCACGCTGGTGCCGTGCTTGCGCTCGCCGGGGTTGGCCTTGCGCAGCTGCAGTGGTTCGATCACGTCGCCACCGCTGAAGGCCAGCGTGGCCACCTGGCCTTCGCGCCAGACGGTGACATGCAAGCGCTTGGCCAGCGCATTCGTCACGCTGACGCCCACGCCGTGCAGGCCGCCGCTGAAGCTGTAGGCGCCGCCGGCGCCCTTGTCGAACTTGCCGCCGGCGTGCAGGCGCGTGAAGACGATTTCCACCACCGCCACCTGCTCTTC
>JANPHI010000349.1:0-3569 GCA_031424355.1 Betaproteobacteria bacterium | reverse complement strand
AGCACCGTCTGGAAGACCTTGCGGCCGGTGTCGGGGTAGGCCTCGACGACCTGCACGATGCGCTTGATTTCCTTTTCCAGCGCCGAATTCGGGTCGCCCGCGTTGTGGGTGCTGGCGCTGTCGAAACCCATCACGCAGGCGCCCATGCGGTCGATCAGGCGGCGCGCCGGGTGGTCGATGGTGGCGAAGAAATCGGGTTCGGTGACGGCCACGCGCAGCACCGGCATCTGCAGGCGCGCGAACCACACGCGCACGCTGGCCGGGATGCGCTCTTCGGTCAGGATGCTCTGGAACAGCAGCGCCACGATCTCGATGGTGGCGCGTTCTTCGGGCGAGGCTGCGGCCTGCTTCAGCGCCTGCTTGCGCTGGTGCAGTTCTTCCAGCATCGCCGGTGCGGTGAGCGCGGCCTCGCCGCCTTGCCCGCCGCCGGCCAGACGTTGGCGTATGCCCTGCTGCGCCGAATCGATGGCACGCCCCAACCCGGGCGACATGGGTACCGCTGCGCGCTGCAGGTCTTGCGAACGCGTCGAGGCGCCGAAATCGGGCACGCTGCGGCCGATCAGCCGGTTCAGGCGGCCGAGCACCGCCTCGGCGTGGTCACGGCTGCGCGCCAGCGGCGCGGCGCGGGTCATCAAGCGCGTTTCTTCGCCCACGCTGCCCCGGCTGGCACCCGGGTTGGCGTTCTGCCAACCGGTGTAGCTGCCGCCCGAACCGGTGCTGACGCTGCCGCCCTGCTGCGGGTAGCCCGAAGGGGCACCAGCGCCAGCCGCGTGGCCGTAGCCGCCGCCCTGCACGCCGCCGTCGTCGCGGCCTGCAGATGCAGAGCCCGGTGACGCTGCACCGCCGTCGAACGACAAGCCGCCGCTCGCTGGCGTGTGGACCCGGGAACGGCGAATGAAGGGCCGCAGGTCGACATCGGCCAGCACGCCGCGCTCCATCAACCAGCGGTTGGTCTCGTGATAGGCCTCTTCGACGAGCAGCGCGAATTCGTCGTGCAGCAGCGGCTGCAGTTCGCGCCAACCTTCCAGCGTCTGCCCGGCCGCGCGCCAGGCGTCGAAGACGATGCGCGCCAGCAGGTGGGCGCGCAGCATGTCCTGGGCGTCGAGTTCGCTGCGGTGTTCCAGGTGCGCGATGCGCGAACGCAGGTCGGCGAATTCCCAGGACGCACGGTCCATGATGGCCAGCGCCAGGCGCGAGGTAACGATTTCCAGTTCGATGGTGTCGTCGGGCACCAGCGTCAGTGCAGCCTGCGCGCCACCGGGCGGCGGCAGATCGGCCGGGCGCGACGCCGAAGCCCCGTTCACCAGGGCCGACCGCAGGCCTGCCACGATGCCGCGGTGCCAGGTCTGGGCTCCGGCCATCAAGGCCTGCACCAGGTCGCGGCGGCGCTGGAAAACGGCGTGCTCGGACGGCTTGTCGAGCAGGGTGCGTGCGGCGTCCATCGCCGCCTGCACCAGGGGCGTCAGGCCTTTGACCAGTTCCTCGGAATAAAGCCTGCGCGCCTGGCCAGCCAGGGAGTCAGGCGTGGCGCTGGTGGCCATGTCGGCGGGTGGCGGCTACGCGGTTTGAATGGATCGGGTCACTCTACACCACGGCCCCGGCGTTGGGGTCGTCGGGGTCGCCGCCTTTGCCGACGGCCTTCACCAGGTCGTCGCGCTTGACGCCCAGCCACATCGCGATGCCGGCGGCCACGAAGATCGACGAATAGATGCCGAACAGGATGCCGATGGTCAGCGCGATGGCGAAGTAGTGCAGGGTCTGGCCGCCGAAGATCAGCATCGACAGCACCATCATCTGCGTCGAGCCGTGGGTGATGATGGTGCGGCTGATCGTGCTGGTGATGGCGTGGTCGATCACCTCGCGGGTGTTGAGCTTGCGGTATTTGCGGAAGGCCTCCCGCACCCGGTCGAAGATCACCACCGATTCGTTCACCGAATAGCCCAGCACCGCCAGCACCGCCGCCAGCACCGCCAGCGAGAACTCCCACTGGAAGAAGGCGAAGAAGCCCAGGATGATGACCACGTCGTGCAGGTTGGCGACGATGCCGGCCACGCCGAACTTCCATTCGAAGCGGAAGGCCAGATAGACCACGATGCCGATGACCACGAAGGCCAGCGCCTTCAGGCCATCGCTGGCCAGTTCATCCCCCACCGAGGGGCCGACGAATTCGGTGCGCGACAGCTTCAGCGGCTCCACGCCACCCGCCTGGGTGCAGCTGGGGCGTGTGCCCTGCGCGCCCTGCGGGGTGGTGAAGGCCTGGGTCTCGACCTTGCCACCTTCTGCAGCGCAGAGCTTGTCGAACACCAGGCTGGCCACCTGCTCCTGCTTGATGTTCGGGCGCACCGGCAGGCGCACCAGCACGTCGCGCGAGGTGCCGAAGTTCTGCACCTGCACCTCACCAAAGCCCATGGCCTCGATGGTGCTGCGGGTCTTTTCCAGGTTGGCAGCCTGGGTGTATTCCACCTCCAGCACCGTGCCGCCGGTGAACTCGACCGACAGGTGCAGGCCCCGGGTCAGCAGGAAGAACACCGCCAGCGCGAAGGTGATGAAGGAGACGACGTTCAGCACCAGCGCATAGCGCATGAACGGGATGTCGCGGCGGATGCGGAAAAATTCCATGTCAGTGCTCCTGCCCCGTTCAGGCCTTGGCGGCCGGCTCGTCGTCGATCACGGCTGGTGGCTTGGCACCGTCGGGCCGCCAGACCTGGCCGATGGACACCGCCTTCAAGCGCTTCTGGCCGCCGTACCACAGGTTGACCAGGCCGCGCGAGAACATCACCGACGAGAACATCGAGGTCAGGATGCCCAGGCAGTGCACCACCGCAAAGCCCTTCACAAAGCCTGAGCCAAACGCCAGCAAGGCCAGGCCGGCGATCAGGGTGGTGATGTTGGAATCCAGGATGGTGGCAAACGCCCGCTCGTAGCCGGCGTTGATGGCCTGCTGCGGCGAGGCACCGGCCCGCAACTCCTCCCGCACCCGCTCATTAATCAGCACGTTGGAGTCAATCGCCATGCCGAGTGCCAACGCAATGGCGGCAATGCCGGGCAGCGTGAGTGTGGCTTGCAACATGGACAACATCGCCACCAGCAACAGCAGATTGAAGGCCAGCGCCAGCGTGGAGAACACGCCAAACAGCCGGTAGTAGAGGCACATGAACACGGCGATTGCCGCAAAGCCGTAGGCCACGCTGGCAAAACCCTTGGCGATGTTGTCGGCGCCCAGGCTGGGGCCGATGGTGCGTTCTTCGATGGTTTCCATCGGCGCGGCCAGGCTGCCGGCACGCAGCAGCAGCGCGGTGTCCGCCGCCTCGGTGGTGGTCATGCTGCCGCTGATCTGCACCCGGCCACCGCCAATCTCCGACCGGATCACCGGCGCGGTCACCACCTCGCCCTTGCCCTTCTCGAACAGCAGGATGGCCAGGCGCTTGTTGATGTTTTCGCGTGTCACGTCACGGAAGATGCGTGCGCCTTTGGCGTCCAGCGTCAGGTGCACCGCCGCTTCACCGGCGTTGTCACCGGAGAAACCGGGCTGGGCGTCGGTCAGGTTCTCGCCGGTCAGGATGACTTGC
>JANPHI010000348.1:0-12441 GCA_031424355.1 Betaproteobacteria bacterium | reverse complement strand
GCCACCCCTGTATGCCGAAATGGGCGTGGTCAGCCTGCGCAACCGCAGCCCTGCGCCCATGGCCCGCCTGGCCATGCAGTTGATCGTCGAGGTGGCGGCACGGGTCAACGGCCTGCCGCCACCGCAGCCGGCTCAGCACGGTTCGGGCCGCGGCTGACCGTGCGCTGCCAGAATCGCGGCTGACGCCCTGGAGCCGCCACCATGCCGATCTTCAACACCCCCGTTCCCGCGCTGTCCCTGGCCCTGGCTCTGCTGACGGGCGCCGCGCAGGCCGCGACGCTCTACGACGCCTCGCTCGGTTCGATGCCGGCCGTTCAGGGCTGGACCCCGCTGGTGGTCGGCGCGGCGCCCTTCCAGGCCGTCACCGTGGGCCTGCCGCCCGCCTATGCGCTGGACACCAGCGGCGCCGGCGTCAGCTATTTCGGCAATGCCCTGGTCGGCGCGCCGACGCTGGACACCGCCACCGGTTTCGACCTCAGCTTCAACCTGAAGCTGGTCAGCGAAACCCACAGCAGCAACAACCGCGCGGGCTATTCGGTGGTGGTGGTGGGGACCGACCCGACCAGGGCCGTCGAGCTGTCGTTCTGGGCCGGCAACATCTGGGTGCCCGACTACAACGCTGCCGACCCCGACCGCTTCGTTCACGGCCTGGACGCCACCTTCAACCCCACCGGCGCCTTCCACACCTACCTGCTCAGCGTGCGCAACCAGCAATACACCCTCAGCACCGGGGCCACCACCCTGCTGAGCGGCGCGCTGCACGACTACACCGCCGGCGGCTTCCCCTACACGCAGCCGAACTTCCTGTTCTTCGGCGACGACAGTTCGCGCGGCACCTCATCGACCGAACTGGCCTCGGTCACCCTGACGCCAGTGCCCGAGCCGGTGCCTGCCGCCCTGCTGCTGGCGGGCCTGGCGGGTCTGTGCTGGCGCCAGTGTCAGCGTCAGCGGGGCACCGGCCGCGGCTGACCCTGGGCGTCGATGGCCACGTAGGTCAGGTCGGCCTCGGTGACTTTCACCACGTGCAGGTTGGCCGGGTTGCGCTCGGCGTAGACCTCCACCCGCACACTGATGCTGGTGTTGCCGATGCGCGTGATGCGGGCGTAGAAGCTGAGCAGGTCGCCCAGTGACACCGGCTGCTTGAAGACGAACTGGTTGACCGCCACGGTCGCGATCCGGCCCTTGGCGATGCGGCTGGGCAGCACCGCGCCGGCCAGGTCCACCTGGGCCATGATCCAGCCGCCGAAGATGTCGCCATTGGCGTTGACGTCGGCCGGCAGCGGAATGACGCGCAGCACCAGTTGCGCACCGTCGTCCAGCACGGCGGGCGCCATCGGCGGCTGGGCGTAGGCCTGGGTTTGGACAGCAGGCAGGTTCATGGTGAAGTCCTCAGGGCACGGTGCGGTGGGGCGGGCAACGACAATCGCTGCATGCGTTCTCTAGCCACTGTACCGCCTGCCCCTGCCACCCCGGCGCCCGGTTCTGCCGTTGCGCCCCGCTCCGACTGGGGCACGCTGGCCAAGCTGCTGCCCTACCTGTGGCGCTACCGCTGGCGCGTCGGGCTGGCGCTGGGCTTCCTGGTGATGGCCAAGGTGGCCAACGTCGGCGTGCCGCTGCTGCTGAAGAACCTGGTCGATTCCTTGTCGATCAAGCCGGGCGACCCGACCGCGCTGCTGGTGGTGCCGGTGGGCCTGGTGGTGGCCTACGGCGCGCTGCGCCTGTCCACCTCGCTGTTCACCGAACTGCGTGAACTGACTTTCGCGAAAGCGACTGAAGGCACGGCGCGCAGCATCAGCCTGCAGGTCTTCCGCCACCTGCACGCTTTAAGCCTGCGCTTCCACCTGGAACGCCAGACCGGCGGCATGACGCGCGACATCGAACGCGGCACGCGGGCCGTGCATTCGCTGATCTCGTACTCGCTGTACAGCATCGTGCCCACGTTGATCGAGGTGACGCTGGTGCTGACGCTGCTGGCGGTGAAGTTCGACGCCTGGTTCGCCTGGATCACCATCGCCGCGCTGGTTTTCTACATCAGCTTCACCATCACGGTGACGGAATGGCGCACGCAGTTCCGCAAGCAGATGAACGAGCTGGATTCGACGGCGCACAGCCGGGCCATCGACAGCCTGTTGAATTACGAGACGGTGAAGTACTTCAACAACGAAGACTTCGAGGCCCGCCGCTACGACGAGAACCTGGAAAAGCTGCGCCGCGCCAGCCTGAAAAGCCAGACCACGCTGAGCCTGCTGAACACCGGGCAGCAGGTGATCATCGCCACGGCCCTGGTGGCCATGCTCTACCGCGCCACCGTGGGTGTGGCGGAAGGGCGCATGACGCTGGGCGACCTGGTGATGGTCAACGCTTTCATGATCCAGCTCTACATCCCGCTGAACTTCCTGGGCGTGATCTACCGCGAGATCAAGCAGAGCCTGACCGACCTGGACAAGATGTTCACGCTGCTGGATCGCAACCGCGAGGTCGACGACCTGCCGGGCGCGCAGCCGCTGGTCGTCACCACGGGTCATGTCCGCTTCGACCATGTCAGCTTCGCGTACGACCCGGCGCGGCCCATCCTGCACGACGTGAGCTTCGACATCCCGCCGGGCAAGACGGTGGCCGTGGTCGGGCCTTCAGGCGCGGGAAAAAGCACGCTGGCGCGCCTGCTCTACCGCTTCTACGACATCAACAGCGGCACCATCACCATCGACGGGCAAGAGCTGCGTTCCGTCACGCAAAGCAGCCTGCGCGCGGCCATCGGCATCGTGCCGCAGGACACCGTGCTGTTCAACGACACCGTCGAATACAACATCGCCTACGGCCGCGTCGGCGCCACCCGGGCCGAGGTGGAAGCGGCCGCAGCGGCGGCCCACATCCACGGCTTCATCAGCGGCACGCCCAAGGGCTACGACACCATGGTCGGCGAGCGCGGGCTGAAGCTGTCCGGCGGCGAAAAGCAGCGCGTGGCCATCGCCCGCACGCTGCTGAAAAACCCGCCGGTGCTGATCTTCGACGAGGCCACCTCCGCGCTGGATTCGGCCAACGAACGGGCCATCCAGGCCGAGCTGAAAAGCGTGTCGCAGGGCAAGACCGCGCTGGTCATCGCCCACCGGCTGAGCACGGTGGTCGATGCCCACGAAATCGTCGTGCTGGAAGCCGGCCGCGTCGTCGAACGCGGCCCGCATGCCGAGCTGCTGGCCAAGGACGGCCGCTACGCCCAGATGTGGCGGCTGCAGCAGGCCGGGCAGGACGCCTGAGGCAGCGGCCGTCGCGTCAAGGCGGCGGCGGGGGTTCGATCTCCACGCCGATCTTCTTGCACTCGACTTTCAAGGCCGCAATCTGCTTGCTGAAATCCTCGGTCGAACTGGGCCGTGGCATCGTCTTCTTGATGATCGCGATCACCGGCCCCAGCGTGCCGGGCGGGCTGCCGGCCGGTACCGGGCCGCGCACGGTCTTGCCCAGCACCGAGGGCAGCAGGACGTCTTCGCAGTAGCCCGCCAGGCCTGAGGGCACCTCACCCAGGCGGTGGCAGTCCGAGCAGTCGCCGTCGGTGGCTCCGGTGACGGCGGCCAGCGCGGCTTCCAGTTTGGTCGGCAGCAGATTTTCCTTCCAGCCTGCGGGCACGCGCAGCACCGGCCAGGCATCCGGCCGCAGGTTGGCGATGCCCTGGAAGGCCGGGTCGTCGGGGTGGCGCACATAGGCGTTCGCGCCAGCGTGGCAGTCTGAACATTCGCCGCCGTCGGCGATCCGGAATTCCGGGGCGCTCTTGAATTCGGTGATGGGCACCTCGGTGCCGACCACGGGGATGGTCGTGGTGCCAAAGCCCTGCCAGTCCCAGAAGCAGGCGTGGCTGCCGGTTTTGCCGTCGCGGTCGGTCTTCTTGTCCTTGGCCATGCAGATGACGCCCAGCAGCGAGGCCTTCTGGTCGGACCGCGGCAAGGCCCCGTTGTAGCGCGGCAAGGCCAGGCAGACGCCGGGCGGGTCGGTGGCGCGCGGGTTGCCGACGAACAGTTCGGCCGCCGCACCGGTGATGATGAAAGGCGCGGCGAGCTTGCCGTTGCTGGTCCAGGCGCCGGCCTCGCCCCAGGTGCGGGGCAGTGGCACGCGCAGTGAGGTGCAGGTCTTCAGATAGGCCTCGCGCACCTGCAGCTGCGCGAAGCTGGGCACCACCAACTGGGGCAGGCTCCACTGCGCCAGCAGCGCACGCTGGTAGGGGCTGACGAAGCCGTCGCGCCGGTCCGCATCGCCGGCTGCGCCCGCCGGCGGGCTGTCGTTTTCCAGCGTGCGGCGCAGGGCCCCGTTGCGGGCCTTCAGCGTGGCCGCCTCGTCGCCGGCGGTTTCGTCGATCAGCCAGTCCAGCAGCAGCGAGGTGGCGTACAGCCGGGCCACGCCGTCACCGCCCAGCACCTGCGCGATGTGGGCGCGGCGCTCTTCGAAGGTCACGCGCTGGCTGGCGCTGGCGCGGCGCAGCAGGCTTTGCGCGGTGTCGTCCAGCGTGGCGCGCACCCAGTCGGGCGTGGCCACGATCTGCCGGCCGTCGGACCCGAAGTAGCCGCCGTGGGCCATGAAGTGGATGGGGGCTGGCGGCGCGGCCGGCAACGCCGTCGCCGTCGCCTGGGCCGCGGCCCGGTTGCCGCTCAGGGTGCCGGCCAGGGCACACAGCAGCACCAGGGTCAGAGGGAGTCTGGACATGGTGAACCTCCTGGGGGCGCCGAAGCGCCCGCGAGAACCAACGCGCCGCCAAGTACCCGTGCCGACGCTGCACGGCTGCTTCTTACCGCCAGGCGCGGCTGGCGTCCAGTGCCGCGTGATCCGCGCATACCCTGAGCAGACCCGCCGATACACTGGCCGCGTGGATACCAAGTGGCTCGAAGACTTCGTGAGCCTGGCCGAGACGCGCAGCTTCTCGCGCTCGGCGCAACTGCGGCATGTGACGCAACCGGCTTTCTCGCGCCGCATCCAGGCCCTGGAAGCCTGGGCCGGCATCGACCTGGTCGACCGCTCGTCCTACCCCACGCGCCTGACCCCGGCCGGTGAGACGTTCCATGGCCAGGCATTGGAAATCCTGGACGCGCTGCAGGCCACGCGCAACCTGATGGGCAGCCACCAGGCGGCCGGCCGCGACATGATCGAGTTCGCGGTGCCGCACACGCTGGCCTTCACCTTCTTCCCGCACTGGCTGATGGACTTGCGCCCCACCTTCGGCGCGCTGAAAAGCCGGCTGACGGCGCTGAACGTGCACGACGCGGTGCTGCGCCTCACCGAGGGCGGCTGCGACCTGCTGATCGCCTACCACCACCCCAGCCAGCCGCTGCAGCTGGCTGCCGACCGCTACGAGATGCTCAGCCTGGGCAGCGAGACCTTGGCGCCTTACGCCAAGGCCGGGCCCGACGGCCAGCCGCTGTTCAGCCTGCCCGGCCGCCCGCGCGAACGCGTGCCTTTTCTGGGCTTTGCGTCGGGCGCCTACATGGCGCGGCTGGTCGAGGTGATCCTGAAACAGGCCGGCCAGCCGCTGCACCTCGACCCGATCTACGAAACCGACATGGCCGAAGGCCTGAAGGCGATGGCGCTGGAAGGCCATGGCCTGGCTTTCCTGCCGCACAGTTCCGTGCGCAAGGAACTGAAGGCGCGGCGGCTTGTACCGGCCGCGCCGGGCAGCGACCTGCAACTGACGATGGAGGTGCGCATCTACCGCGAGCGCCCCGAGACCGCCCGCCACAGCAAGCCGGGGGTGCAAGCGCTGTGGGATTTCCTCGGTACCCGGGAACAACCCTGATATCGCATGCCCGTGGCGCATCACCGATGGCGCCATCGGCATGGGTGCAACAGCCCAGGTCGCGGCTACAGTCCGCGCCCAGGGTGGTGCATGCGGCTTGGCCCGCGCCTTGCATCCGCCCCTCACCCGCTTGCCATTCCCGTTAGACCGTTTTGACTGTTGGAGACGACACACCATGAAGAAGACCCTGATGGCCGCCTGCGTGGCCCTGCTGTCCACCGGCGTGGCGCAAGCCGCCGACACCCTCACCAAGATCAAGGAAACCGCATCGGCCACGATGGGCGTGCGTGAAAGCTCGGGCGCGCTGAGCTACACCTTGGGCGACGGCAAGTACGCCGGCTTCCACGTCGAGGTCTGCCAGCACGTGTTTGCCGATGTGCAAAAGAAGCTCGGCCTGGCGAAGATGGAAATCAAGTACCAGCCTGTCACGTCGGCCAACCGCATCCCGCTGGTGCAGAACGGCACCGTGGACCTGGAATGCGGCAGCACCACCAACACGCTGGCGCGCCAGAAAGACACCGCCTTCGCCGTCACCACCTACGTGGAAGAAGTGCGCATCGCGGTGAAGGCCAATTCGGGCATCAACAGCATCGCGCAGCTCAACGGCCGCAATGTGTCCACCACCACCGGCACCACCAGTGTGCAACTGCTGCGCAAGCACGAACGCGCCACCGGCGTCGACTTCAAGGAAGTCTTCGGCAAGGACCACGCCGACAGCTTCCTGCTGCTGGAAACCGGCCGCGCCGACGCGTTTGTGATGGACGGCCAGATCCTGGCCGGCAACATCGCCAAGGCCAAGAACCCGGCCGACTACAAGATCGTCGGCGAGGTGCTGTCGGTGGAACCCATCGCCATCATGATGCGCAAGGACGACCCGGCCTTCAAGAAGGTGGTCGACGACAGCATCATGGCCATGATGAAGAGCGGCGAGATCGCCAAGCTCTACGACAAGTGGTTCATGCAACCCATCGCACCGGCCAACACCAAGGTCGGTCTGCCGGTCAGCGAAGCCACCAAGCTGGCCTGGGCCAAGCCCAACGACAAGCCGGTCGAAGACTACGCAGCCAAGAAGTAAGCCGCACGCCCGGCCGCGCGCACGCCAGCAACAGGCTGCGCGCAGGCTGGGCCATCACAACGATGGTCTGAGGGGAGTGCCGCTTGGTCACTTGGGAATGGCAGGTCTTCTGCAAGGAAACCACGTCTGGCGACATCGTCCCGGGCTGTCTGGCCGGCTTCGCCAAGGGCGGCGAACAGACCTACCTGAACTGGCTGATTTCGGCCTGGGGCTGGACGCTGAGCGTGGCCGTGCTGGCCTTGATCGTGGCGCTGTCGGTGGGCGCGCTGATGGGCATCTTGCGCACCGCGCCCGACAAGCGGCTGGTCTTCATCGGCAATGCGTGGACGGAACTGTTCCGCAACATTCCACTGCTGGTGCAGATCTTCCTCTGGTACCACGTCATCCCGTCCATCTTCACCAGCCTGCGCGGCGTGCCCAGCTTCATCCTGGTGGTCTTCGCCCTGGGTTTTTTCACCAGCGCGCGCATCTCCGAGCAGGTCAAGGCCGGCATCCAGGCCTTGCCCAAGGGCCAGCGTTACGCCGGTCTGGCCATGGGTTTGACGCTGCCGCAGACCTACCGCTACGTGCTGCTGCCGATGGCCTTTCGCATCGTCATCCCGCCGCTGACCAGCGAGAGCATGAACATCGTCAAGAACTCGTCGGTGGCCTTCGCGGTGAGCATTGCCGAACTGACGATGTTCGCCATGCAGGCCGGTGAGGAAACCTCGCGCAACGTCGAGATGTACCTGGCCGTGACCACGCTGTATTTCATTTCGGCTTTCGCCATCAACCGCTTGGCGCTGGTGATTGAAGACCGCGTCCGCGTGCCCGGCATGATCGGGGGCAAGTGACATGACCCTCGACTTCAGTTTCCTCAACTGGGCCGTTGTCTCCAGCTTCGTGCTGAAGGGCCTGTTCTTCTCGATACAGCTCACGCTGGTGGCCATGCTGGGCGGCATCTTGTGGGGTACCGCGCTGGCCTTGATGCGCCTGTCGGGCAAGCCCTGGCTGGTCGGGCCGGCCTCGTTCTACGTCAACACCATGCGCAGCATTCCGCTGGTCATGGTGATCTTGTGGTTCTTTCTGCTGATCCCGCTGTTGTTGGGCAAGCCACTCGGTGCCGAAGTCTCGGCCATGGTCACCTTCACGCTCTTCGAGGCGGCCTACTACAGCGAAATCATGCGGGCCGGCATCCAGAGCGTGCCCAAAGGTCAGGTGCATGCCGGCTACGCGGTGGGCATGAGCTACGCGCAGACCATGCAGTTCATCATCCTGCCGCAGGCCTTCCGCAACATGCTGCCGGTGCTGCTGACGCAGACCATCATCCTGTTCCAGGACACCTCGCTGGTCTACGCCATCGGCGCCTACGACTTGCTCAAGGGCTTCGAGATCGCCGGCAAGAACTTCAACCGCCCGGTTGAGACCTACCTGGTTGCCGCCGCCGTCTATTTCGTCATCTGTTTCAGCCTGAGCATGACCGTGCGCAAGCTGCAGAACAAGATCGCCATCATTCGCTGAAAGCACGTCGCCATGATCGACATCAAGAACATTTCCAAGTGGTACGGCAGCTTCCAGGTGCTGACCGACTGCACCACGTCCATCCAGAAAGGCGAGGTCGTCGTGGTCTGCGGTCCGTCGGGTTCGGGCAAGAGCACGCTGATCAAGACCGTGAACGCGCTGGAGCCTTTCCAGAAAGGCGACATCACGGTCGACGGCATCAGCATTTCCGACCCCAAGACCAACCTGCCCAAGCTGCGCGCCCGCGTCGGCATGGTCTTCCAGCACTTCGAGTTGTTTCCCCACCTGAGCGTGACCGAGAACCTGACGCTGGCGCAGATCAAGGTGATGGGCCGCAGCCCCGATGAAGCGCTGAAGCGCGGTCTGAAGATGCTGGACCGCGTGGGCCTGATGGTCCACAAGGACAAGTTCCCCGGTCAGCTGTCGGGTGGCCAGCAGCAGCGCGTGGCCATCGCCCGCGCGCTGAGCATGGACCCCATCGTGATGCTTTTCGACGAGCCCACCTCGGCGCTTGACCCCGAGATGGTGGGCGAGGTGCTGGACGTGATGATCCAGCTGGCCAACGAAGGCATGACCATGATGTGCGTGACCCACGAAATGGGCTTCGCACGCAAGGTCAGCCACCGCGTGATCTTCATGGACGCCGGCAAGATCGTCGAAGACTGCAAGAAGGAAGAGTTCTTCGGCAACCCCGACGCGCGGGCGCCGCGCGCCAAAGACTTCTTGTCGAAGATCCTGGCGCATTGACCACCGGCCCCGGCGCGACCGGGGCCCCCAGCTTCAGGGTTCGATGGCGGCGCCCACCAGCGCCTCGCCGCCGCCCACGGTGCCGATGTAGCGCGCCTTGCCTGTGGCCAGGTCCACCTGGTGCCAACGGGTGGCCGTGCTGCCCGCTGCCCGCGTGCCGGCATAGGCCGTGGGTGACACATCGGCGATGTCGAACGTGGCGTGCGCGAAGGGCCCGATGCCCAGGCTGCCCACGGTGTACAGCCGCCCGCTGTTCGGCGACACCATCGGCGTGATGCCTTCTTTCGTGCCCTGGTGCACCAGGGTGCCCAGCCCGCCGTCCAGCGCGTAGTTGGTGGTGATCTTGTCGTTGCTCTTGTTGTAGGTGTAGCCGGCGGCCACCACGCGGGCCGGCTTGCCGGCGTTCAGATCGCTGCCGTCATAGGCCAGCCGGCCGTCGAACTGCAGGCCCGGCGTGTTGGGGTCGCCATCGACGACGGCACCGGTGTCCGGGTGCAGGCGCAGGTTGTAGCCGGCGTCGTTGGCCACGCGGATGCGGTCCACGGTGGGGTTGAAGTCCATCGCCCATTCCAGACCTTCAGCCGGCACGGTCACGGGCGTGCCGATGGCCGTGGCCTGAGCCTGCTTCACGTCGATGCGGTACAGCTGACCGCTGGCACCCAGGGCATACAGCTCGCCCTTGGCCACACGGAAGTCGATGCCCAGGATCTTCTCGCCGCTGCGCAGGCCTTGCAGGGTCCGGCGGTCGCGCACCTTTTGCGGCTGGCCGGCGTTGAAGCGCAGCAACTGGTTGCTGACGGTGACAGCCACGATCTCTTCCTTGGCGACCGGGCCCAAGGCTTCGGTCGGCTCGGGCGTGGCGCAGGCTGCGAGCAGGCCGCTGATGGCGATCAGGGTGGCGAAGGTCGCTGCGGACCTGGGGTTTTTGAGCATGGCAACAGGGGGTGGTGGGTGGGGGCTGAGGTCGGTCATCTTTCGGTATCGGCACCGGGTGCTGCGGGCTTGAGCCGGTGGGCCTGGGGCACCGGTCTGGCGCAGCCCCGGTGCGAGAATCTGCCGATGATTCAAACGCTGACGCCAACACTGACGATCACCCGCCCCGACGACTGGCATTTGCACCTGCGCGACGGCGCGGCTTTGGCGGCTGTGTTGCCGGCCACTGCGCGGCAATTTGCACGCGCCATCGTGATGCCCAATCTGCGGCCCCCGGTGACCACCGCCGAAGCCGCGCGGGCGTATCGCGACCGCATCCGGGCGGCCTTGCCCGCCGGCTCGAATTTCGAGCCGCTGATGACGCTCTACCTGACCGACAACACACCGCCTGAGGAGATCGCGCGGGCGAAGGCTGCCGGCGTCGTTGCGCTGAAGCTCTACCCGGCCGGCGCCACCACCAACAGTGACGCCGGCGTCACCGATCTGCGCAAGTGCTACCCCACGCTGGCAGCCATGCAGCGTGCCGGCCTGCTGCTGCTGGTGCATGGCGAAGTCACCGACCCCGACATCGACATCTTCGACCGGGAGGCCGTCTTCATCGATCGTGTGATGCAGCCGCTGCGCCGTGATTTTCCCGAGCTGAAGGTGGTGTTCGAACACATCACCACGGCCGAAGCGGCGGCTTACGTGGCGGCCAGCGACGGCCCGACGGCGGCCACCATCACCGCCCACCACTTGCTCTACAACAGGAACGCGCTGTTCACTGGCGGGCTGCGGCCGCACTACTACTGCCTGCCGGTGCTGAAGAAGGAGCAGCACCGTTTGGCGCTGGTGCAGGCCGCCACCTCGGGCAGCCCGAAATTCTTCCTCGGCACCGACAGCGCGCCGCACGCGGCCGCGCTGAAAGAGCAATCGGTTTGCGGCGCCGGCTGCTACACCGCGCCGGCCGCGATGGAGCTGTATGCCGAAGCCTTCGAGGCCGCCGGCGCGCTGCACCGGCTGGAAGGCTTCGCCAGCCACTTCGGCGCTGATTTCTACGGCCTGCCGCGCAACAGCGGCAGCGTCACCCTGGTGCGCCAGCCCTGGGCGCTGCCCGAGTCGCTGCCTTTTGGCGACGCCCTCATCAAGCCGCTGCGTGCGGGTGAAACCCTGAACTGGAAATTGCAATGACCACCGACCGCGTGATGCTCCTGATCGACGCTGACAACGTGTCGGTCGATGTGATGGAGCAGGCCGTGCGCTTGCTGCTCAACCAGCACGGCGGCGTGCACGTGCGCCGGGCCTACTGCACGGCCGAGAGTGCGGTGGCCAACCAGGCCGCCTTCAAGCGACTGGGCATCAAGCCCATGGTCAACCTGGCCGCCGGCAAGAACAGCACCGACATCGCGATGGCCGTGGACGCCATCGACCTGGTGCTGGCCGAGCGGCCCGACGTGGTGGTCATCGCGTCTTCTGATTCCGACTTCGCGCCGCTGGTGCAGCGCCTGCGCGAAAAGGGCTGCGTGGTGCGCGGCATCGGGCAGATGGGCAAGACGGGCGACGAGACGCAAAGCGTCTACGACGACTACACGGTGCTCGAACACCGCAAGTCGGTGGCCAGTGAAGCGGCCAAAGCCAAGCCTGCTCGCAAGACCGCTGCGCGCAAGACGGCGGCCGTGAAGGCGCCGGCCGCCAAGAAAGCCCCGGCTGCCAAGAAAGCGCCAGCCAAGACGGCGGCGGCCAAGGCGCCGGCGCGCAAGACAGCGGCAAGCCGCAAGAGCGCGCCGGCCGTCGCGGCCCCGCTCGTGCCGCCGCCGGTGCCGGTGGCGCCGCCCGAGCCTGTGCGACCGCCGGTGCCCTTGCCGTCGCCGGCTGCGGTTGCGCAGCCCCACCTGGGCGGCGGCACCTTGATCGACGCGGTGCTCGACTGCCTGCCCGAATTGGAAGCCGGCCAGAGCCTGGCGCTGAACATGGCCGTGCAGCGCTTGCGTGAAGCGCAGGTGCTGGGCAAGAACAGTTCGTCGCTGAAGCTGTTCGCGCAGTGGCCCAACCGTTTCGATCTGCTGCCGGCCGACAAGCCCACGCAAGTGCGCCTGCGCCGTTGAAGCTGCGGCCGGCCCGGTCCGCTTAGGCCCCACAGCGGCTGGGTCTGCTTGAAACACCAGACGCAGCCCTAACATCCTGGCTGTCGTCATCCATCGCAGCCCAAGCCGGCTGCCGCCACCATGAAACGCATCCTGCTCTTCGTTGTCACCAACCTGGCCGTCATGCTGGTGCTGGGCATCGCTGCCAGCTTGCTGGGCGTCAACCGCTACATCGGCGCCGGGGGCCTGAGCCTGGGCAAGCTGCTGGGCTTCGCCATGATCATGGGCTTCGGCGGCGCCTTCATCTCGCTGCTGATCAGCAAGCCGGTGGCCAAGTGGAGCACCGGTGC
>JANPHI010000347.1:0-8145 GCA_031424355.1 Betaproteobacteria bacterium | reverse complement strand
GTGGGGTAGTCGTCGGCGTTGTGGATGTCGGCCGAGCGCAAGTCGCGCGCCAGGGCGGCGTGCGCGGTGAAGGCCAGCGCAAGGGCTGCGGCCAGGATGGAGGCTGGGGTCATGGTGTGGGTTCTCGGAGTGAGGCTGTAGCCGCGCAGGGGATCAGTCGTGTGGGCGCTGCCCGGGCGGCGTGTAGTCCTGGGTCACGAAGCTGCCGCCCTGGAATTGGCGCGCCACGCCGTCCAGCGGGTTGGGGCCTGCCAGCACCCGCTCGGCGTGGTCTTCGGAACGGCTTTGCGGCTGGTAGCCGATGGCATCGGCTGCTTTCGGTGTCCAGTAGCTGCGCGCGTTGTCCGACACGCCCCACACCGGCATGAAGCCGACAGCCGGCGCGCGGATGCAGCACAGCACCAGTTGCACCGTGTCTTCGTGCGACAGCCAGGTGCTGAGGTGGCGCGGGTTGGCGGGTTCTTTCTCGCAACTGCCGATGCGCAGCGCAATGCCTTCAATGCCGTGCTTGTCCCAATACATGCGGGCCATCAATTCGCCCCAGGCCTTGGACAGGCCGTACAGCGTGTCGGGCCGGTAAGGAGCGTCCAGATCCAGCCGGCTGTTCACGCTGTGCATGCCGAAGGCGTGGTTGGAACTGGCAAAGACGATGCGACGCACCCCATGCCGGCGGGCGCCTTCATACAGCGCGTGCAGCGCGATGAGGTTGTTGTCGATGATTTCCTGCAGCGGCCGCTCGATGCTGGTGCCGGCCATGTGCACCACGGTGTGCACGCCCGCCAGCAGGCGGTCGATGACGGCCGTGTCGCGCAGGTCGCCCTGCTGCACGTCTTCGTCAGGCGCATTGGGCACCAGCGGCTGGTGTCCGCTGGCACTGCGCAGCGCGATGCCGTGGCGCGGCAACTCGGCGCGCAGCAGGCGCCCCACGTTGCCGGCGGCCCCCGTGAGCAGCACCTTGCCGGATGCGGCCCAGGGCTCAGGCGGCAGGCAGCGCGGTGCTGGAAAAGTCATGTCGGTGGTCAGGTTCATGGGCGTGCCGTGTGGCGGCAAATCGGCGGGCAGGGTCAGTATCGATAGCGAAGGCTTGGCAGTCCAATTCAGAATTGGGAGGCCTCTGATACCTTTTCAGTTCAGACGCTACGGGTTGGACCTTAGACAACTGAAGTACTTCATTGCCGTTGCCGAAGAGCAGCACTTCGGCCGCGCCGCGCTCAAGCTCCACCTCTCGCAGCCCCCGTTGACGCGACAGATCCAGGCTCTGGAAACCGAGCTGGACACCTCGCTGTTTGAACGGACCTCGCGCGGGCTGGTGTTGACGCAGGCCGGCCAGGTGCTGCTGGAAGACGCGCGGATGATTCGCGCGCTGACCGAACAGGCACGCGACCGCGCGCAGCGCGCCGGCAGCGGCCAGTTGGGCCACCTGCACCTGGGTGTTTATGGTTCGGCGATCTTCGGTGTCGTGCCCCACGTGCTGAAGCGCTTCTGTGAGCGTTTTCCCGATGTCGAACTGACCCTGCACCAGGCCCAGACACCGGCCCAGGTGGCGGCCCTGCGGCAGCGCCGTGTGCATGCCTTCTTCGAGCGCCAGATGCCCGATGAAGCCGACATCGCGGCCGAACGGGTGGCGCGTGAACGGCTGTGGGTGGCCATGTCCGAATCGCACCCTCTGGCCCTTCTGGATGAGGTGCCCGTGCAAGCCCTGCAGGGCGAGACCATCGTGACCGGCAACGCGACCACCGCCATTGCGCAGGTGGTGGAACTGTGCCGGGCGCACGGCTTCGAGGCCAAGCTGGCGCCGCCGATGAGCGATGTCGTCGTGGCCACGCTCTTGGCCGCCTCGGGCCCGGCGCTGTCACTGGTGCCCTCGTCGATGTTGAACGTGAAGTTTCCGGGCGTGACCTACCGCCCGCTGCGCTCGGAGGTCGCTGCCTCGATGGACCTGCACTGCTTCTACCTGCGCGGCGAACGCTCGCCGCTGTTGCTGTCGCTGCTGGCCACCGTGCGCAAGTACTGCGAGGAATCAGGCGGGTCGGCGTCGGGCTGAAGCCGGCCGCCACACCGCCACGGGCGTCAGGCGGGCGCTGCCGTCATCTTGTCGACGGCCTTGCGCAACAGCCCGCGCAGCCAGACCAGACCCGGGTCTTGCGTGCGGTACTTGTGCCACTGCAGGCTCTGTTCCATGGCGGCGATGGGCACAGGCGACAGGCGCAATTCGATGGGCCACGCGCCCTGCAACTGGCGCGCCAGACGAGCGTGTACGGTGGCAATGCAGTCGGTGCCCACCACCATGGCCGGCAGCATTGAAAACCCGTAGCTCGTCACGGCCACGCGGCGGTTCACGCCGTAGCGCTTGACGAACGAAGCCTCGAAGGAATCGCCCACATTGCCCTGCGGCTGCATCACCACGTGGCTGGCCGCCAGGTAGCGTTCGAAGGTGAGTTCACCGCGCGCCAACGGGCTGTCGCGCCAGACGACGCAGACGAATTCCTCGCTGTACAGCACTTCCTCGGGGTGGTCGGGCGACAGGAAAGAGCGGGGAATGATCAGCAGGTCGGCCTCGACGCGTTCCAGGCTGCGGCCCGGGTTGGCCACCTGCGGCAGGAAGTCGAAGCGCGCCGTGCAGCGCTGCTGGCTGGCCAGCGCCAGCACATGCGGCACGAACACCATCTGCGTGTAGTCGGAAACGAAGATGCGAAACACGCGGTCTGAGGTGGTGGGGTCGAAGGCGGGCTGGATGGCGATGGTGCTGTCCACGCGCAAGAGCACGTCGCGCACCGCATCCAGCAGGCCTTGCGCACGCGGCGTGGGCTCCATGCGCCGGCCCACCTGCACCAGCAATTCGTCGTCGAAATAGGCGCGCAGGCGCGCCAATGCATTGCTGGTGGCCGATGGACTGAGATTCAGTCGCTCGGCGGCCTTGGTGATGCTGCATTCGGTCAGCAAGGCATCCAGCGCCACCAGCAGGTTCAGGTCAAGTTTGTTGAAGCGCATGGGTGCGGGGTCGAGCTTCGGGGGCGTGTTTCAGGAATCAGGGGTTAACCCGCTGAATGTTGACGGCATCGAATCGACAAATGGAAAGAACCCATTTTTCATGATGCACGGGTCTCCGTAGTCTCGCGCTTACCCGATTGCCAGCCCGAGACTGGAAGTGCGAATGGCCATGCGCCAGGCGCCATGCGCCAGGCGGGGGGTGAACCCTCGCCTGCAACGACATGAACCCGGGTTCGACGCACAACAAGGAGACCCATGAAGCACAAGCACCCCACCCGCTGCGTTTTGCGACCGGCGCTGCTGGCCATCGCCGCTGTCGCCGCCTGCAACGCGCAGGCTTTCGAGATCGACACCGGCACCCCCGACTTCAAGCTGCGCTGGGACAACACCCTGCGCTACAGCGCCGCATCGCGTCTGGCCGACCGGTCGCCCGGTCTGTCCAGCACCCGTTTCGGCGCCACCGGCGTGGTCGGTGCGAACAACACCAACCAGGACGACGGCGACAACAACTTCGGCCGTGGCCTGGTGTCCAGCCGGCTGGACCTGCTGAGCGAACTGGACGCCAGCTATGGCGGTTTCGGTGCGCGCGTCAGCGCCGCGGCCTGGCACGACACGGTCTACAACCGCGCCACCAACAACAGCAGCACCAGCGGCAACCACACGCCTGCCAGCGCCTTCCCCGACGAAACCCGCGACCTGATGGGCCGCAAGGCCGAGGTGCTGGACGCCTTCGTTTTCGGCAAGTTCGCACTGGGCGGCAAGGCCGCATCGGTGCGCCTGGGCAAGCACACGCTGCTGTGGGGCGAAAGCCTGTTCTTCGGCTCCAACGGCATCGCCGGCGGGCAGGCGCCGCTGGACCTGATCAAGCTGCTGACGGTGCCGAATTCCACCTTCAAGGAAATCGCGCGGCCCACCGGCAAGCTGTCGGGCCAGGTGCAGTTGTCGGACGAACTGACGCTGGGCGCCTATGTGGGCTACGAATGGGAAAAGACGCGCTTGATCCCGGTGGGCGCCTACCTGTCCACCAGCGACGGCCTGGGCCCGGGCGCCGAACGCATCAACGCCGGCCCGACCGGCGTGTTCATCCGCAACCCCGACCTGGAGGCGCGCAACAGCGGGCAGTACGGCGCGCAATTGCGCTGGCGTGTCGACGCGATCGACACCGACATCGGCTTCTACGCCATCCGCTTCCACGCCAACGGCCCCAGCAACATCTGGACGACGCTCAGCGGCTTTCCGCCCGGCCCCGGCGGCCCCGGCAACCTGCGCGCGCAAAGCTACCGCTGGGCCTATGCCGAGGGCATCCGCGCCTTCGGCCTCAGCTTCGCCAAGACCATCAACGAATGGGGCCTGGCCGGTGAAGCCTCGATCCGCCAGAACACGCCACTGGCCAGCTCCGGGCAGTCGGTGATCCCGGCCATCGGCGTGGGCGTGGCCTACGACAACCGCGACAACCCCGGCTACGCGGTGGGCGACACCGCGCACCTGCAGCTGTCGTGGATCGCCAGCCTGGGCCCCAGCTTCCTGGCGCGTGAGTCCAGCTTCGTGGGCGAGATCGCCTGGAACCAGCGCACCAAGGTCACGAAGAACCCGCAGATGCTGAACCCGAATGCCGACCGTTCGGCCACGGCGATGCGCATGGTCTTCGCGCCGTCTTACCGCCAGGTGCTGCCGGGCCTGGACCTGTCGCCCAGCGTCGGCGTGGGCTATGGCTGGGGCCGCTCGTCGGCCCTCGGCCCGGCTTTCGCCGTGGACAAGGGTGGCGACGTCACCGTGGGCCTGGGCGCTGTCTACCTGGGCAACTGGAACGCCAACCTCAGCGTCGTGAACTACCTGGGCACCGAAGCGCCCACGCTGGACAACAACAGCAACGCGCAGTTCCAGCAGGCGCTGAAAGACCGCCGCTTCGTGTCGCTGTCGCTGCGCACCACTTTCTGAATTGCGGAGACCTCACACCATGTCTAACTTCAAAAATGCACTGACCAAAGTGCTGGCACTGTCGGTGCTGGCTGGCGCGGCGCAAGCCGCCGTCACGGCCGAAGAAGCGGCCAAGCTGAAGACCGAACTCACGCCCTTCGGTGCCGAGCGCGCCGGCAACAAAGACGGCAGCATCCCGGCCTGGACCGGCGGCTACATCACGCCGATACCCGGCTTCAAGAACGGCGGCCGGCGCGGCGACCCTTTTGCCGCTGAGAAGCCGCTTTACAGCATCACCGCCGACAACCTGGCGCAGCACGCGGCCAAGCTCAGTGAAGGCACGCAGGCGCTGATGAAGAAGTACCCCAAGACCTTCCGCGTCGATGTCTACAAGACCCACCGCACGGCTGCCGCGCCGCAATGGGTCTACGACAACACCCTGAAGAACGCGACCACCGCCAAGCTGGACGGCGAGATCGTCAAGGGCGCTTACGGCGGCATACCCTTCCCCGTACCGAAGAGCGCCCGCGAGATCGTCGCCAACAATGAACTGCACTGGCGCGGCCAGGCTTGGCAGAACGACTTCCGCGGCTACCTGGGCACCGCCAGCGGCCAGCGCGTGTTGTCGGTGGAAGGCGTGGGCGACTGGCAGATGCCGTACTACGCCCAGGGCCAGCAGGACAAGTTCAGTGGCGACTACTGGCTGATCCGCCTGGTCAACAGCGGCCCGCCGGTGCGCGCCGGCGAGGCCATCACCGGCAAGTTGAGCATGGACCCCGAGCGCGCCGCCACCTGGGTCTACCTGACCGGCCAGCGCCGCGTGCGCAAGCTGCCCAACGCCTGCTGCGACACGCCCACACCGGCGTCGGCCGGCGTGGCCAGCTTCGACGAGGTGGACGTGCTGTCGGGCCGCACCGACCGCTTCGACTGGAAGATCGTCGGCAAGCAGGAACTGCTGATTCCCTACAACAGCAACCGCCTGCACACGCCCACGAAAGACAGCGACGTGCTGCTGGCCAACCACCTGAACCCCGAGCACGTGCGCTGGGAACTGCACCGCGTGTGGGTGATCGAGTCGGCGCTGAAGCCGGGCCAGCGCCACCAGGCGCCGAAGAGCCGTTACTACATCGACGAAGACACCTGGGTGGCCGTGCTGGGCGACCGCTGGGACGCCAACGGCCAGTTGTGGAAGACGGTGTGGTCGCACCCGGTGGTGATGCCCGATTTGCCGGCCACGACGCCGCAGCAGCAATGGGGCTTCAACGACCTGATCTCGGGCGCCTGGTACGCCAGCGGCGTGGTCAACGAGCGCAGCAGGCACTACCAGACCGTGCCACTGAAGCCGGAGAACTTCTACACCGGCGACGCGCTGGCCGGCGAAGGGGTCCGCTGAGGCGGTTGTTGCGATGCGTTCCTGTTTCTTGTTGGTGGCGGTGTCTGCCGCCGTGCTGAGCGCGACCCAGCCCGCCCTGGCCGACGCGCCTGTGGGTGATGCGCTGCAGCGCTCCGCCTTGCTGGTGAAAGCACCGCAGCGCGCGGTGCTGCTGAGTGCCGCGCTGGCCGGTGAACGCATCGTGGCGGTGGGCGAACGCGGCATCGTCGCGCTCAGCGACGACCGTGGTGCGACCTGGCGACAGGCGCCGTGTCCGGTCAGCGTCACGCTGACGATGGTGCGTTTTGCCGATGCGCGCGTCGGCTACGCCACTGGCCACGGCGGCACCGTGCTGGCCACGGCCGATGGCGGTGCCAGCTGGACCGTGAAGCTGGACGGCCGCCGTGTGGCGCAGCTGGCGCGCGAAGGCGCCAGCACGCCCGAAGCACAGAAGGAAGCCGAGCGCCTGCTGGCCGACGGCCCCGACAAGCCCTTCCTGGACCTGCTGCTGTGGGACAGCAAACGCCTGCTGGCCGTTGGCGCTTACGGCCTGGCCTTTCACAGCAGCGACGGCGGCAGCACCTGGGCCGCATGGATGGGCCGTCTGCCCAACCCCAAGGCGCTGCACTGGTATGCCGCGCGGCGCAACGGCGACATGCTGCTGCTGGCCGGTGAAGGCGGTTTGCTGGCGCGCAGCGACGATGCGGGTGTGACCTTCCGCGCGCTGGCCTCGCCCTACAAGGGCAGTTGGTTCAGCGCCGACCTGCAGCCCGACGGCAGCGCCGTGCTGGCCGGCCTGCGCGGCAATGTCTGGCGTTCGACCGACGCCGGTGGCAACTGGGTGCAGTTGACAACGCCGGTGCCGGCCACCATCACGGCGATGAGCCGCGCCGCCGACGGCAGCCTGCTGCTGGCCAGCCAGGCCGGCGTGGTGCTGCGGCTGAACGGTGATGCACTGCAGCCGCTGAACACCCAGCCGCTGCCGATGCCGGCGGCACTGCTGCCGCTGCCGGGCGGCGCGCTGCTGTCGTTGGGTGTGGCCGGTGTGCTGCCGGTGGCGATGAACGGGGCGCCGCGATGAGCAGCCCTGCTTTCGACCCGCGTTCGGGTTCGCTCGTTGAACGCGCGCTGTTCAACCACCGCTGGGTGGTGCTGTTGCTGTGTGCGCTGGTCACCGCGCTGCTGGGCTGGCAGGTCACGCGGCTGCAGCTGAACGCCAGCTTCGAGAAGACCATCCCGACCAGCCACCCCTACATCCAGAACTTCCTGAAGCACCAGGCCGACCTCAGCGGGCTGGGCAATGCGGTGCGCATCGCCGTCGTCGGTTCCAATGCATCTACGACGCCCAGTACCTGGACACGCTGCGCAAGCTGTCCGACGAGATCTTTCTGCTGCCCGGCGTGGACCGCGCGCGCATGCGTTCGCTGTGGACGCCGTCCACGCGCTGGGTCGGCGTCACCGAAGACGGCCTGGAAGGCGGGCCCGTCATCCCCGACGGCTACGACGGCACGCCGCCCAAGCTGCAGCAGCTGGCTGCGAACATCGCACGTTCGGGCGAGATCGGTCAGCTGGTGGCGCGCGACGCCAAGTCCAGCGTCATCTTCGTGCCGCTGCTGGCGAAAAACAGCGAAGGCCGTGCGCTGGACTACGCCGCGTTCTCGTTGAAGCTGGAAGCGCTGCGCACGAGATACGAGGCCGAAGGCGTGGCCGTGCACATCACGGGCTTTGCCAAGATCGTCGGCGATCTGATCGACGGCGTGCGCGCGATGCTGGTGTTCTTTGCGCTGGCGGTGGTCATTGCCACGGTGATGGTGTTTGCCTACACGCGCTGCATACGGTCCACCGCGCTGGTGGTGCTGGCCTCG
>JANPHI010000346.1:0-5851 GCA_031424355.1 Betaproteobacteria bacterium | reverse complement strand
ACCAGGGTCTTGCTGCCCAGGCATTCGACGATGCTGGCCAGGTAGAAGGGGCCGACATCGACGACGTAAGCCGATTCGCCGCGCGAGTCGGCCACTTCGACAAAGCCGTGGCCGGGCAGGTGGGCGGCGGTGGCGGCAGCGGCGCGCTGGGCGGCCACCTTCAGCGGGTCGATCAGGTCGTACTGGACGCCGGCTTGCTCGTAGCTCAGGGGCGTGGAAGGGGTTGGTGTCATGGGCGCCGATTATCCCCGGACGCCTAGAATCTGGCGGATGTCGTATGTCGTCCTGGCCCGCAAGTACCGCCCACGCCGCTTCTCGGAAATGGTGGGGCAAGAGCACGTCGTGCAGGCCCTGACTAACGCGCTGCAAACGCAAAGGCTGCACCACGCCTACCTGTTCACCGGCACCCGTGGCATCGGCAAGACGACGGTCAGCCGCATCCTGGCCAAGAGCCTGAACTGCACCGGGCCCGACGGCACCGGCGGCATCACCGCCGAGCCCTGCGGCGTGTGCAGCGCCTGCACCGAGATCGACGCCGACCGCTACCTCGACTACATCGAGATGGACGCCGCCAGCAACGGCGGCAAGGACGAGATCAAGGACCTGATCGAGCGCGCGGCCTACAAGCCCAGCATCGGCCGCTTCAAGGTCTTCATGATCGACGAAGCCCACCAGCTGTCGAAGGACGCCTTCAACGCGCTGCTCAAGACGCTGGAAGAGCCGCCCGAGTATTTGAAGTTCGTGCTGGCCACCACCGACCCCGACAAGGTGCTGCCGACGGTGCTGAGCCGCTGCCTGCAGTTCAACCTGCGGCCGATGGCCCCCGTCACGGTGCGCGAACACCTGCAGCAGGTGCTGGCCGCCGAGAACGTGCCGGCCGATGACGGTTCGCTGCGCCTGCTGGCCCGCGCTGCGCGCGGCAGCATGCGCGACGGCTTGTCGCTGGCCGACCAGGCCATCGCCTACGGCGGCGGTCAGCTGACCGAAGCGGTGGTGCGCGCCATGTTGGGCAGCGTCGACCGCAGCCACGCGCGGGCGCTGGTCACCGCGCTGGCCCAGCGCGACGGCGCGGCGGTGCTGGCAGCGGTGGACGGCCTGCGCGGCCTGGGCCTTTCGGCGCCGGGCACGCTGGAAGAGATGGCCCTGCTGCTGCAGCAGATGGCCGTCGAGCAGGCCGTGCCGGGTGCGCTGGACGCCGACGACCCCGACAGCGCCGACGCCCGCGCGCTGGCCGCCGTGCTGGCGCCCGACGAGACGCAGTTGCTTTACAGCATGGTGTTGCACGGCCGGGCTGAGCTGAGCCTGATGAGCGACGAATACGGCGCGCTGACCATGGTGCTGCTGCGTTTCCTGGCCTTCCCGGCCGCCGGCGCTGCCCCGTCGGTGCGGGCTGCCGCGCCGCCCCGCGAGTCCCGCGCAGCGCCTTTGCGCACGCCGGCGCCGCCGGCCATCACCTTGCCGACGGCGGTGGCGCCGCGCGCCAGCAAGCCGGTCGCTGCGGCACCACCCTGGGACCCGACCCCGGCGGCGCCAACGCCCATGGCTGCCGAGCCGCCTGCGCCTTCGCTGGTGGCCTCGCCGGCCGTCGACAGCAAGTCCGACCGCGTGCCCGACGGTGAACTGGGCAACCGCTGGTACGCACTGATCAAACCGCTGTGCGAACAGGGTCAGCTGGCTGCCTTGGCGCGCGAACTGGCGCTGCAGGCGGGTTTGCGCGCCATCGACGACGCGGCCACGCCGCCGCGCTGGCACCTGACCGTGGAACGCGAAACGCTGCGCACGCCGGTGCTGCGCGACAAGCTGACGGCGGTGCTGTCGGCCGCGCTGGGGCACGCGCTGGAACTGGAAGTCGAAGCCGGCACGCCCGACGACAGCCCGGCCCGCCGTGACGCCGCGGCGCGCCTGCGCCGCCAAGCCGATGCCGAAGCCATCATCCACGGCGACCCGGTGGTGCGCGAACTGCTGGCCCAGTTCAAGACCGCGCGCATCGTGCCGGGCTCTATCAAACCGATCTCGAACTGAACAAGGAAACACACCATGATGAAGGGCCAACTCGCCGGCTTGATGAAGCAAGCCCAGGCGATGCAGGACAACATGAAGCGCGCCCAGGACGAACTGGGGCTGATCGAGGTGGACGGCCAGTCTGGCGCCGGCCTGGTCAAGGTCACGATGACCTGCAAGCATGCCGTGAAGCGCGTCGTCATCGACCCCAGCCTGCTGGCGGACGACAAGGACATGCTCGAAGACCTGGTGGCTGCCGCCTTCAACGACGCGGTGCGCATCGCTGAGGCGCTCAGCACCGAAAAGATGGGCAAGCTCACCGCTGGCATGCCGCTGCCACCCGGCATGAAGTTTCCTTTTTGACGTCCTGACTTGGCTGAAATCGCGCTTCAGGGGCTGGTCGATGCGCTGCGCCGACTGCCCGGCGTGGGCGTGAAGTCGGCCCAGCGCATGGCCTTTCACCTGCTGCAGCACGACCGCGAAGGCGCCTTGCGCCTGTCGCAGGCCCTGAGCAGCGCGGTGGCCCTGACGCGGCATTGCCAGCGCTGCCACACCTTCACCGAAGGCCCGGTCTGCGGCACCTGCCTGGACGACAAGCGCGACGGCCGCCAGTTGTGCGTGGTGGAAACACCGGCCGACCAGGCCGCGCTGGAACGCAGTGGCAGCTACAAGGGCCTGTACTTCGTGCTGATGGGCCGGCTGAGCCCGCTGGACGGCGTGGGGGCGGCCGACATCGGCGTGGCCGATCTGCTGGAACGTGCGGGTGACGGCATCGTCGAGGAGGTCATCTTGGCGACCGGCTTCACGGCCGAGGGCGAGGTCACGGCGCACGCGCTGGCGGGCGCTTTGAAGGCGCGGGGCATCTCGGTGACCCGTCTGGCGCGCGGCGTGCCGGCCGGCAGCGAACTCGAATACGTGGACCTCGGCACCATCGCGCATGCCATGGGCGACCGACGCTAGTTCAGTCGGCCACCGCCTCGCGGTAGGCGTGCCACGAGGCATGTCCCACCACCGGCCCGACGATCAGCAGCCCGGCGAACCACGGCAGCATCGCCAGCCCCACCACCACGGCGATCAGCAGCGCCCACCACAGCATCACGGCCGGCTGGGTCAGCACCAGGCGCAGGCTGGTCAGGCCGGCCGTGATGGCGTCGGTCTGGCGGTGCAGGATCATCGGCATGGCGACCACGCTGATGGCGTAGATCAGCGAAGCGAAGAGCGCGCCGACCGCGCCCCAGACGACGATGAAGACGATGTTGTCGGGCGACAGCAGCGCCAGCAGCGAACCCTTGAAGTCGGGCATGCCGTCGAAGGTGACGGCGAACACCACCAGCGTGCTGCGCGCCCACAGCATTTCCAGCACCAGCAGCACCACGCCGAAGATGCCCAGCTGGCTGGTGCGCGTGCGCCAGGCCAGCACCGAATCGGCATAGCCCGGCCGCGCGCCGTTTTCCAGCTGCTGGCTGACCCGGTACAGCCCGAGGCACAGGAAGGGCCCGACCAGCAGGAAGCCGCCGGACAGCGCCAGCACATAGGCCGGCGAGCTTTCGAACACCGCCATCAACGCCCAGCCCATGACCATGAAGCAGGCGCCGTAGAACAGGCCGATGCCGGGCGCGCGGACGAAGTCGCGCCAGCCCAGCGCCAACCAGTGCAGCGGCTGGACAAAGGTCAGCGGGCGCAACACGATGGGTGGGCTGCGCCGTTCGCCTGGAACCTGGTAGTCGGTCTCGGTCGCGGTGGAGGGCTCGGCAGTGCCGCCGGGCACCGGGCCCGGGGTCGTGCTGCGGCGGTCGCGCTCAGCGTCGGTCATGGCGGCAAGGCTGACGGTTCGCGGTGCGTGGCAGCTTGACGCCCGTCAAGCCTTGGCGCGCTTCACGCGCAGCAGTTCGTCCAGCACCAGGCAGGCCGCACCCAGCGTGATGGCGCTGTCCGCGGCATTGAAAGCTGGGAAGTAGCCGCCGGGGAAGAGGATCTCCAGCACCCGGAAGTGGAACTGCAGGAAGTCCACCACATAGCCGTGCAGTGCGCGGTCGATGGCATTGCCCAGGGCGCCACCCATGATCATGGCCACCGCGAAGCAGAACAGTTTCTGCGTCGGGTGGCTGCGGATCATCCAGACGATGAAGCCCGAGACGACCAGGCCCAGTCCGATGAAGAACCAGCGCTGCCAGCCCGAGCCGTCGGCAAACATCGAGAAGGCTGCGCCCTTGTTGTGGGCGCGCACCAGGTTGAAGTAGCCGGTGATGGTGCGGCTGTCGCCGTACTCGAAGGCGTGCATGACCAGGGTCTTGGTGATCTGGTCGATCAGGATGACCAGCAGCGCCAGCCCCAGCCACAGCGCCAGGCTGCCCCAGCCGCTTTGCTTGCGCGCCATGCTCAGGCCACCGTGCGGGTTTCGCCCGCGCCATAAAGGTTGCTGCTGCAGCGGCCGCAGATCGTGGGGTGGGCCGCGTCGCTGCCGACATCGCTGCGGTAGTGCCAGCAGCGTTCGCACTTGGCTGCGGCGCTGGCTTGCACCGTCGCGCTGAAGGCGTCGCCGGCCTGCAGTTCGACGGCTGAGGTGATCAGCACGAACTTCAGGTCGTCGCCCAGCGCGGCCAGCAGGGCGTGGTCTTCGGCCGTCACCGTCAGCGCCACGTCGGCCTGCAGTGAAGAACCCAGGCCACCGGCCGCGCGCAGCGCTTCGATCTCCTTGTTCACGCCGTCGCGCAGCTCGCGGATGCGCGTCCACTTCGCCAGCAGCGCGGCGTCGGGTTCATCGAACTTGCTGAAGGTCTGCGTGAAGACCGAGTCACCGCCATCGAAGACCTTCCAGGCTTCCTCGGCTGTGAAGCTGAGAAAAGGCGCCATCCAGCGCAGCATGGCGTGGGTGATCTGCCACAGCGCGGTCTGCGCGCTGCGCCGGGCGTGCGAACCGGGCGCCGTCGTGTAGAGGCGGTCCTTCAGCACGTCCAGGTAGAAGGAACCCAAATCCTCGGCGCAGAAGACCTGCAGCTTGCCCACCACCGGGTGGAATTCGTAGACCTCGTAGTGCGCCAGGATTTCGGCCTGCAGAGCCGCCGTGCGCGACAAGGCCCAGCGGTCGATTTCCAGCATCTGCGTCAGCGGCACCGCGTGTTGCTTGGCATCGAAATCGCTGGTGTTGGCCAGCAGAAAGCGCAGCGTGTTGCGGATGCGCCGGTAGCTGTCCACCACGCGGGCCAGGATCTTGTCGTCGATGGACAGGTCGCCCGAGTAGTCGGTGGCCGCGCACCACATGCGCACGATCTCGGCGCCCAGTTGCTGGGTCACCTTGCCCATCTCGATGACGTTGCCCACGCTCTTGCTCATCTTGCGGCCGGCGCCGTCCACCGCGAAGCCGTGGGTCAGCAGGCCGCGGTAGGGCGCGCGGCCTTCCAGTGCGCAGCCGATCAGCAGCGACGAATGGAACCAGCCGCGGTGCTGGTCGTGGCCTTCCAGGTAGAGGTCGGCCTCGGGGCCGCTCTCGTGGTAGCCACGATTCCCCGGCGGCCCGGCGTGCGAGCCGCGCAGCACGTGGCTGAAGGTGGAACCCGAGTCGAACCAGACGTCGAGGATGTCGTTGCTTTTGGCGTAGTGCTCGGCATCCTCGCCCAGCCAATCCGCCGGGTCCAGCCGGCTCCATGCCTCGACGCCGCCTTGCTCGACGAGTACCGCCGCGCGCTCCATCAGCGCCAGCGTGTCGGGGTGCAAATCGCCCGTCACCTTGTGCAGGAAGAAGGGCAGCGGCACGCCCCAGTTGCGCTGGCGGCTGATGCACCAGTCGGGGCGGCCGGCGATCATGTCGCGCAGGCGGGCCCGGCCGTTCTCGGGGTAGAAGCCGGTCTGG
>JANPHI010000345.1:0-41398 GCA_031424355.1 Betaproteobacteria bacterium | reverse complement strand
ATGCCCGACGGCGCCATCAAGCTGGCCGCCGGCTGGTTGATCGACGCCTGCGGCTGGAAGGGCAAGTCGGTGGGCCGCGCGGGCGTCTACGAGAAGCAGGCGCTGGTGCTGGTCAACCGGGGCGGCGCCAGCGGCGCCGAGGTGGTGACGCTGGCCCGTGCCATCCAGGAATCGGTCTACGGGCGCTTCGGCATCCGGCTGGAACCCGAACCCATCATCGTGTAGCGCCGGGGGGCTCGGCGGCCGGGTCGGGTGGCGCCAGCGCTGCCGGCGTGGCGGCCTGCCCGGCGGCCTGTTCCAGCGCCGCCTGCACGGCCAGTCGGGTTGCGGGCAGTTGCGCTTCGAAGTGCTGCACCAGGCGGGCAATCTCGTGCGCCGGCAGATGGGCCGCGCCGTCCTGCAAGGCCTGCGCGGTTTGCGCCAGCCCGGTCAGGCCCAGGTTCAGCGCCGCACCCTTGGCGGCGTGGGCGTGCACGCGCAGGTCCAGCAACTGCGCGTCGCGCACGGCGGCGCGCAGGCGCTGCACGGTTTCGGGGCCCTGGTCGAGGAAGCTGGTGATCAGCGCGCTCAGCCGTGGCGCCGGAATGGCTTGCAGCGTCAGCGCGATGGCGGCCGCGTCCACCAGCGGGCTGCCGGCCGCTGCCACGCCGCCAGCCAGCGCGGCGGGTGCTTGCGGCCCGCTGGCCGTACCGCCGCCCGAGCCGAACAGCCGGCGCAAACAGGTGGCCAGCACCGGCGGGCTGACGGGCTTGGTCAGGAAGTCGTTCATGCCGGCGACCAGGCAGCGGTCCTTGGTCTCGGGGAAAGCGTCGGCGGTGAGCGCGACGATGGGCACGGTGGATCGGCGCGGGTCGGTCAGGCTGCGGATGGCCTGGGTCGCGCCCACGCCGTCCAGCACCGGCATGTGCAGGTCCATCAGGATCAGGTCGAAGCGCTGCACGCGGGCGGCTTCCACCGCCTCTTCGCCGTTGGCGGTGAAGTGCGCGCGGTGGCCCATGCCTTCCAGCAGCGCGGCCATGTAGTTGCGGTTGACGGGGTGGTCTTCGGCCACCAGCACGCGCAGCGAACGCGGCGTGCCGCTGCCTGCGGCTGCAGCCGGCGGGGCCTCGTCGGCCAGGTCGGGCAGTGCGTGCAGCGGCATCCAGAAGGTGAAGCGGCTGCCGGCGCCCAGGCGGCTGCGCACGGTGATGTCGCCGCCCATCAGGCGCGCCAGGTTGCGCGAGATTTCCAGCCCCAGCCCGGTGCCACCGTGGCGCCGCTGGCGCGAGCTGTCGCCCTGCATGAAGCGGCTGAACAGGCGCGACTGCGTGGTCTCGTCCATGCCGATGCCGGTGTCGGTGACGATGAATTCCAGCTGCGCACACGCGCCGTCGGCCGGTGGGCTGTCCGCTGCCGACGGCTCCGGCGCGGGCAGGCAGCGCACGTCGAGCACCACCGCGCCGTGGTCCGAGAACTTGATGGCGTTGGACAGCAGGTTGAAGACGATCTGCTTGACGCGCGTGGCATCGAGCAGCACCCGTTCGGGGACGGCGGGGTCGGCGTCCAGGTGCAAGGCCAGGTTCTTGGCGGCCGCCTGCGGTCGCATCAGCGCTTCCACGTCGCGCAGCAGGGCCCGCACGGTGACGGGCGCCGGTGACAGGGACAGGTGGCCGCTTTCCAGCTGCGACAGGTCGAGGATGTCGTTGAGCAGCGCCAGCAGGTGATCGGCCGATTCGGTGGCGGTGCGCAGGTAGTCGATCTGGCGTGGCGTCAGCCCGGCCTCGCGCAGCAGCGACAGCATGCCCATCAGGCCGTGGAAAGGCGTGCGGATCTCGTGGCTCATGTTGGCCAGGAAGGCGCTTTTGGCCTGGCTGGCGGCCTCGGCGTCGTGACGGGCCTGGCGCAGGTTCTGCGCCAGATCTTCCAGCGCGCCCCGGCGTTCGCGCAGCAGGCGCACCTGCTGCAGTGCCAGGGCCGCGAAGGCCAGTGTCAGCAAGGCCAGCAGGGCCGTCAGCGTCAGGCCCAGGCGGTTTTGCGAGCCGACCACCCGGGCACGCAGTTCCAGCTGCTGCGCCCGCAGGCGCAGCAGCCGGGCTTCGGCCTCGACACCGTCGCCGGCCGCAGCCGCGGGTGGCTCAGCAGGCGCCGTGTCGCGCAGCAGCGTGAACTGCCGCCACTGCACGGCCGCCAGGGCCAGCAGCACCAGCAGCAAGGCCAGGCCCACCAGCCCGGGCCAGGACAGCCGCAGCGCGCCGCCCACAGGCCCCGTGGCGCTGTCGTCGGGGTGGCGGACGCGGCCCTGCATCGCGGTGCGCGGGGTTCAGCCGCCCTGCAGCATGTCGCCCAGGTCCAGCCCGGTCAGCGCCTTGGCGCCGCGCACCAGCCAGTACATCAGGCCCATCATCATCAGCATGCAGGGCACGGCGATGACCGGGTAGCTCAGCGCTGTCAGGTGGCCCAGTTCCTGGTTGAAGGCCGCCGTGCCGGCCGCACTGGTGACCACCCAGCGCGCCAGCACGTAATTGGCCACCGCCGAAAAGAAGAAGGTGCCGGCCAGCAGCACGGTGCCGCTGCGCAGCTGGCGTTCGAAGGCGTCGGTGGTGCCGCGTTCGGCCAGCGCCAGGTGAACGCGGTCCACGTCGAAGAGCGCGGCGTTGAAGACCATCACGCGGATCAGCGGCGTGCGCGTCCAGGTGCTGCCCAGGATGACCAGGCCGATCAGCCCCGGCACAGCGGCCTCTTTCACGGCCAGCCATTTGGCGTCCAGCGACAACAGGCCGATGGCGCCCGTCAGCAAGGTGCTGACCACACCCAGCGCGGCCATCCAGTTGACCTTGCGGCGTTGCAGGCCGTCCCACACACCCCAGACCAGCGGAAAGGCCAGGGCCAGCAGCAGGGCGTAGACCGTGCCCAGGCGGTCGGCGCTGCTGAGCTTGGTCAGGATCAGCGCCGGCAGCACGATGGTGATGCCGATCTCGATCAGCGGATTCGGCTTCTTGTCCTTGCTGGCGGCGCGTGGCGGGCCAGCGGTGGGGGCCGGGGCTGACATGGCGGCTGCGGATTCGGTGGGTTCGGGGTGCTGCATGGGGCGCGACTGTGCCACGGCCGGCGCGGGCAGGCGGCGTTGCGGCGCTCAGTGGCTGTTCTGCCCGCGCAACCAGGCCAGCTTGCCGGCATACAAGTCACGCGCCTGGGCGGTGCCGCTGTGGGCCAGGGCCTGCTGCAGCAGGCTGGCTGCACGCTGGGCGTCGCCCAGCCGCCATTCGGCCTGGGCGGCGCCCAACAGCACGTCCGGCTGATCGGGCTGACGGCGCAATTCGCGCTGGAACAGCTCACGGGCCTGGGCGTAGTCGCCGCGCGCCATCGCCTGCTGGCCCAGGTCGAACCAGGCAAAGGGCGCGTCGGGTTGCAGGCGGGCCAGGCGTTGTCGCACCGCCAGGGCCTCTGCCGTCTGGCCCCGGCGGTCCAGCAGCAAGGCCAGGTTGGACAGGGTGCTGGTGCTCAGGGGCGCCTGCGCCAGCACGTGCTGCAGGGCGGCTTCGGCTTCCGCCAGGTGGCCGTCGCGCAGGTAGACGACCGCCAGGGTGTTGACGGCCGGCAGGAAGCCCGGGTCCTGCCGCATGGCCTCGCGGGCCCGGGCATAGGCCAGGCTGTTGGCGTCCGGGCCTTCGGCCAGCGCTTCGGCCGCGCGGTTGTTGAAGTACATCGCCAGCACGGTGCGCTCTTCCACGGGCTGGGTGCGCTGGCCGCGCAGTTCGTCAGGCGGCAGGAAATCGATGGTCATGTCGTCGCTCTGGCTGCCCGCGAAAAGCGAGCGTTGCAGGCGCCGACCGAGCACCAGATTCACATGCTGGCTGACCAGCACCATCCCGCCGCTGCGGCTGTAGGTGTCTTCCACGCGCACGCTCTGGTAGCTGACCGGCACGCCCAGGTGGCGCGCGAAGGCTGCCGTCATGATGACCAGCGACAGGCAGTTGCCGGCCCGCGCCTCGAAGGCCTGAGCGGCATTGCGGGTGGAGCCGGCGTCATAGCGCAGGCGCAGTTTGTCTTGTCGGTACAGCGCGTCCAGCAGCGCTTCGCGCGGGTCGCGCAGGCGGGCTGCAGCGGTCAATTCGGCGTCGGCGTAGGCGCGCATGGCCGGGCTGAAGGCAAAGACGGCGTCGCGGTCGGCCAGCGCCGCAGCCGAGGGGTAGTGCTCGTCGTGCAGCAACGGGGCTGTCGGCGGTGGTGCTGGCGGCAGCACACTGCAGGCGCTCAGTAGGGCAAGCAGCAGGGCGATCAGCAGCGCGCCGCGAAACGGCGGCAGGTTGGGCATCAGGCGGGAAACTGGCAGCTTCATCGCAACCCCCTAGCGGCGCGCGGGGCGGCACGCCCTGCGCTGCCGATGCTACGCCGCAGGCTGTGCGGTGGCGGGCTTTACAGCGGGGTCAGACCCAGGTGGCGGCGCAGCCGCGCGGCCACTTCGCAGAGCACCGGGTTGGCGGTCGTGTCGGCGCAGTCCAGGGTGTGCCGGGCATACTCCGGGTCGTGCAGCAATTGCTCGACGTGGATGCGCAGACCGTGTCCGGCCAACAGCCACTTGAGCTCGATGATCTCGAGCAGACAGCCCGAATCGGCGGTGGGGTGGGCGAGGGTGCTTGCTTGCATGTGTGGGACCAGTCAGCACCTTAACGGCACTGCCCCGCGCCAAGCTGACACCGGATTGGGGTGTTGCCTCCAGAAAAAGTTGTCGGATGTCACCGATCCGGCCCAAGTCTTCCGTCTTGACCGCATGAACGCGACGCTACCGACCCCCATCTCCACCCCTCTGGCCGGCCTGCCGGCGCAACTGACCGCCGACGGTTGGGCTGTGCTGGCCGCCGCTGCGCTGCGCGACCTGTGCGGCATCACTTCTGACACCTTGCAGCAGTGGCAAAGCCACTGGCCGGCGCTGCCGCCCGACCCCCACCTGCGTGACGGCGGCCGCTACCGCCGCCGCCGCCACGGCTGCTTCGTGGTGACGCCGCAAGCGGCGCAGCCGGTGCCCCACCGCGCGCACTGGCAGCCCGTCGAATACAACGCGCTGCACGGCGGCTTCCAGCGCTGGTTCGAGCCCTTGCCCGAGGCCTGGGCGCAAGACCCGGCCTGGGCGCGCCTGCTGCAAGGCCTGGCCCGCGTGGCCGACACGCTGCGCGGTGCGCGACCGTGGTTTGTCGAGGCGCACCCGTTTCGCATCGACACCGAAGGCGGCATCGGGCGGCCCACGCCGGAGGGCGCACACCGTGACGGCGTCGATCTGGTGGTCGTCATCATCGTGGCGCGTCACAACGTGAAGGGCGGCGAGACCCGCGTCTTCGACGCCATCGGTCCGCAGGGCGTGCGCTTCACGCTGGCCGAACCCTGGAGCGCGCTGCTGCTGGACGACGCCCGCGTGATCCACGAAACCACCCCCATCCAGCCGTCGGACCCGGCCTTGCCGGCCTGGCGCGACACCCTGGTGCTGACCTTCCGCCAGGGCGGTTTTCAAGGTCCGGCCGAAGCACGGGAAATCTGATCGCATGACCGAAATGACGCTTCCCCCACTGGCGATCGCCTACGCCGACATCGCCGCGGCCGCCGCCCGCCTGCAGGGCGTGGCCCACCGCACGCCGGTGCTGACGTCCACCACCTTCAACCAGCGCACCGGCGCCCAGGTCTTCTTCAAGTGCGAGAACTTCCAGCGCATGGGCGCCTTCAAGTTCCGGGGCGGCTACAACGCGCTGTCGCAGTTCACGCCCGAGCAGCGGCGCGGCGGGGTCATCGCCTTCTCGTCGGGCAACCACGCCCAGGCCATCGCGCTGTCGGCGCGGTTGCTGGGCATGCCGGCTGTCATCGTGATGCCGCAAGACTCCCCGGCCGCCAAGCTGGCCGCCACGCGTGAATACCTGCACGGCCAGGCCGGCAGCGAAGTCGTGCTCTACGACCGCTACACCGAAGACCGCGAAGCCATCGGCCGGCGCCTGGCGGCTGAGCGTGGCATGACGCTGATCCCGCCCTACGACCACCCGCACGTGATGGCCGGGCAGGGCACGGCGGCCGCTGAACTGCTGCAGGAAACCGGGCCGCTGGACCTGCTGCTGGTCTGCGTGGGCGGCGGCGGCTTGATTTCGGGTTGCGCGGTGGCGGCGCACCACCTCAGCCCCGGCATCGAAGTCGTCGGCGTCGAGCCCGAGGCCGGCAACGACACGCAGCAGAGCCTGGCGCGCGGCGAGATCGTCCACATCGAAACGCCGCAGACCATTGCCGACGGCGCGCAGACGCAGCACAGCGGGCAGCTCACCTTTCCGGTCATCCAGCAACTCGTGCGGCGCATCGTCACCGTCACCGACGAAGAACTGGCCGCCACGATGCGCTTCTTCGCCGAGCGCATGAAGATGGTCGTCGAACCCACCGGCTGCCTGGGCGCTGCGGCGCTGCTGCACGGTGCGGTGCAAGCCCCGGGGCAGCGCGTCGGCGTCATCGTCAGCGGCGGCAATGTCGACCTGGTCCGCTACGCGGCGCTGTTGTCCGGCGGACTGCGCTGAGCGCGGCCAAATTTCCATTCCACCCTGACCCCATCCCACCCCGACCCCGACGCAGGACCCCGACATGGCCGAACCGAGCAGTACCCCCGCCAGCAACGACACCGATGCCGCCAAGCGCCAGAAAGACCGCGTCAGCCAGTTGCTGAACCAGGCTGCCGCCACCGGCAGCGGCAGTGTGCAGATCAACGGCCGCAGCCTCGACTACGCCACCCACGCGGCTTTCGTGCCGGTGCTGCCCGAAGGCCTGGACAGCAGCGCCGAGCCCGAAGCCGCCGTGCTGACCACCGCCTACCTGCTGAAAGGGGCCGACGCCGCCACGCGGCCGGTGTGCTTTGCCTTCAACGGCGGCCCGGGTTCGGCGTCGATCTGGCTGCACCTGGGCGCCCTGGGCCCGCAGCGCGTGGTGGTGCCCGACGACACCAGCATGCCGACGGCGCCCTACGCCGTGGAGGCCAACCCGCACAGCTGGTTCGAACATTTCGACCTGGTCTTCATCGACCCGCCGCACACCGGCTGGTCCACCACCGCCAGCGAAGCCGCGCGCAAGAAGCTGTTGTCCGTCGATGGCGACATCACCGCGCTGGCCGAGGTGATGCGCCAATGGCTGACGCGCCAGCAGCGCTGGGGCTCGCCAATCTACATGGCCGGCGAAAGCTACGGCACCACCCGCGGCGCCGGCCTGGCGCTGAAGCTGCAGGACCTGGGCGTGGTGCTCAGCGGGGTGATCCTGGTGTCTTGCGCGATGGACCTGCAGACACTGGAATTCACCCCGGGCAACGACCTGCCGTACGCGCTGTTCCTGCCGGCCTTCGCCAACACCGCGCAGTTCCACGGCCTGCTGCACGGCCCGCACGCCGAGACCTCGGCCACGGCGCGTGAAGCGGCCGAAGCCTTTGTCGAAGAGGACTACGCGGCGGCCCTGCTGGCCGGGTCGCGGCTGAGCGAGAAGACGCGCAGCAAGGTGGCCCGGCGCATCAGCGAACTGACGGGCCTGTCACGCAGCCTGGTCGAGGAAAAGAACCTGCGCATCAGCGACCACACCTTCTTCTTCGAGGCGATGCGCAGCCAGGGCCGCATGGTCGGCCGGCTGGACGCGCGGGCCACCGGCAGCATGGCCGCCAGCCGCACGCGAGACTGGGAATTCGACCCCGGCATCGAGGCCATTGCGGGCCCTTACGCCATGGCCGGCATGGACTACTTCGCCCGCCACCTGAACCTGGCCGCCACCGAGCGCTACCAGGTGCTGGGCAGCGAGGTCAACCAGGGCTGGAACTGGAACCGCGGCGGCAAGAGCGACGGCGGCTTCTGCAGCACCACGCCCGACCTGGCGCGCGCGCTGCGCCGCAACCCCAGGCTGCGCGTGCTGGTGGCCAGCGGCCGCTACGACCTGGGCACGCCCTACAGCGCCACCGACTGGTCGCTGGCCCACCTGGACGTGCCGACCGACGTGATGGCGCGGGTCGAACACCGCTACTACGACGCCGGCCACATGATGTACACGCGGCAGGCCGACCTGAAGCAGCTCAAGGACGACGTGGCCGCCTGGCTGGCGGCCTGAACCCGGACCGCCTGCGCGCCCGGGTCTTCAGCTCACAGCAGGCGCTGCAAGGCCGGTGCGTGCCGGGCCAGCGCGGCTGTCAAAGCGGCGTCTTCACGGCCAAAGGTGAAGTCGGCGAAGTCGAAGCCGGGGCCGACCGTGGCGCCGACGTAGGCGTAGTCGCCCAGCGCCTCGGCGGCCTGCCACCAGCCTGCCGGCACCACGTGGCGCGGTGCGCTGCGGGCCGATGCCGACGCCGACCACGATACCGGCGCCAGGTCCACCGAGGTGAAAGCGCCCAGATCCGGCGGCGCCAGCCACAGGCGCAAGGCAGGGCCTTCCAGCAGGTGCCAGACCTCGTCGGAGGTGACCCGGTGCCAGGCCGAGAATTGGCCGGCGGTCAGCAGAAAGTCGATGGTCGTCAGCCCCGGGCGCAGCGGCCGGCCGTCCCCCGGCTGCACCGGCTTTGCGGAACGAAACACCTCGGCGTAGTGGCCGCCCTCGGGGTGGTTCTGCAGCTGCAGCGTGCGGATCAGCTCGGCCGCGCGGGGGTGCAAAGGGGGCTGGTCGGCGGCCATCAGAACTCGCGCACGTCGGCAATGACGTTGCCGCCGAAGTCGCGCAGGGCCAGCACCTTCAGCACCTTGCTGGCGGCCAGCGCCGGGCTCATCAGCAGGCCGCCGGTCTTCATGCCGACGAAGCGTTCGCGTTCGGGGAAGCGCTCGGCACTGGCGTTGCGCAGCTGCACCTGCATGTCGGTGTCGATGACACCCGGCGCCAGCGAGACCACGCGCGCACCGTTGGGCGTGGTCGCTTCTTCCAGCGCGATGGCCCGCGCCAGGTTGTCCATTCCGGCCTTGGCCGCACAGTAGGACGCGCTGCCGGCGATGGCGTAGCGGCCCAGGCCCGACGAGACCATCAGCACCTTGCGCGGCGCGGCCCACCCTGCAGTGGCGCGCAGGAAGGCGGCGGTCAGGAGCATGGGCGCTTCCAGGCCGACACGCAGCGCGCGCGCCAGGTCGGCACTGCGCCCGGCCGACAGCGGCGCCGGGTCGGACACCACGCCGGCGTTGTTGATCAAGGTCACCGAGGCGATGGCGCTGGTGTCCTGCGCGGCCAGCCAGCCGGCCAGGCGTTCGGCCACCGGTGCGCTGTCGACCAGATCGACTTCCCAGCTGGTCAATTCGCTGCCCGCCGGCACCGCGGTCACCGTGGGCTGGCGGGCCAGTGCCAGCACGCGGTGACCTTGCGCCAGCAGCTGTTCGGTCAGCGCCAGGCCCAGGCCCCGTGAGGCGCCGGTGATGAGGGTGAGGTGTTGGGTCATGGTCGCGCGCACCGTCGATGCGGAAGTCGGGTAGCCGGGCACTGTAGCGCCCGCGTTCAGAACGGCGCCGGGCTGCTGAAGGACAAGGGCGCACCGTCGGTCGGATGGTCCAGGGCCAGCTGCGTGGCGTGCAGCAGCAGGCGTTCGGCCTGCAGGGGCGGCGCGGCGTACAGCGCATCGCCGCGTATCGGGTGGCCGATGTGCTGCAGGTGCACGCGCAGTTGGTGGGTGCGGCCGGTGATGGGCGTCAAGGCGAGCCGCGTGGTGGTGGCACCGCGCTGCAGCACGCGCCACTGCGTCAGCGATGGCTTGCCGTGTTCGGCATCGACCTGCTGGCGCGGCCGGTTCGGCCAATCGGCGGTGAGCGGGGCGCTGATCTCGCCCGCGTCGCCGTGCAGCGTGCCTTCGACGACGGCCTCGTAGTGCTTGTGTACGCGCCGCGCTTCGAAGGCCATGCTCAGCGCGCGTTGCGCTGCGGCACCGCGCGCGAAGACCATCAAGCCCGACGTCGCCATGTCCAGCCGGTGCACGACCAGGGCGTCGTGGTACTGCGCCTGCAGCCGCGCCGTCAGGTTGTCGGCGCCGGCCAGGCCGCGCCCGGGCACGGCCAGCAAGCCTGCGGGTTTGCAGACGACCAGCAGCGCTTCGTCCCGGTAGATCAGCTGCAGCGGCTCCATCGGCGTGAGGATAGGGCGGGCGTGTTCTTCCGCCACAACAGGGTCACGAAGCGCCTTGACGCCACGCCGGCAGCGGCGCACATTCGCGGCCTCGTTCAACCCGCAACAGGAGGCCGCCATGCGCACGACCCGTCACCCCCTCCTGTCGGCCCGCACGCTCTGAGTCGCTGCCGCACGAACCTTGCGTTCGCTGCCTGAACTGCCGCCCGTGATGCCGTGACCTGAGGTCCCGGCCGACAACACCCTCACCTTTGAGCCGCCGCTGGCCATCCGCCCGCGGCTGATGTGGCGCTGTGCGCCACAGGTTTTGCACGGAAGCTTGTCCATGATCGAAGACCTCTTTTTGTCGCCGTCCGTTGATGTGGCGCGACTGCAGCGCATCGGGCTGACACCGGCGCTGATGCAAAGTGTTTTGAACCTCTCCCCCGGCCTGTCCTTCGGCTCGTCACCCGGCGGCGGCGAAGGGTTGCCGATGCGGGTCGTCGAAGTGCAGCGCGAAGGCGTGCTGCTGCACGACGGCCAGGTCGAGCGCCCCGCGCGCTTGCTGCCCGCCTTGCGCCACGAACTGGCGGACCAGGCCGATGCCATCGCCGTGGGCGACTGGGTACTGGCCGAACGCAATGCGCTGGGCGAATGGTGGGTGCCCTTGCGCGTGCCACCGACGCGGCAGCTGGCCCGACGCCTGCATGACGGGCGCGACAAGACCACGCGGGTGGTCATCGCCAGCAACGTCGACACCGCCTTGCTGGTCATGGGCCTGGACCAGGACTTCAACCTGCGTCGCCTGGAGCGCTACACGGCGCTGGTGCGCATGGCCGGTGTCGACGCGGTCATCGTGCTGACGAAGAAGGACCTGTGCCCCGATGCGGCCGAGCGCCTGCGCGAGGTGCAGGCCGTGATGCCCGCCGACGTGCCGGCGGTGATGGTCGACGCACTGGGTGATGAACCGACGGCGGTGCTGGCGCCCTGGTTGCAGACGGGCAGGACCCTGGTGCTGCTGGGTTCCAGCGGCGCCGGCAAGAGCACGCTGACGAATGCCTTGACCAGGCCGCTGACCGGCCGCGACACGCAAGACACCGGCGCCAACCGCGACGGCGACAGCCGCGGCCGCCACACCACCACGGCGCGTTCGCTGCACGCCACCCTGCAGGGCGCCTGCATCATCGACACACCGGGCCTGCGCACGCTGCGCCTGGACGGCTCGGCCGAGGGCCTGGACGCGGCCTTCGGTGACATCGCACAACAGGCGCTGCGCTGCCGCTTTCGCGACTGCCGCCATGCGGCCGAACCGGGTTGCGCCGTGCGCGACAGCGTCAGCGCCGAGCGGCTGCGCAACTACGGCAAGCTGCAGCGCGAGGCGCGGCGCGACACCATCACGGCCCTGGAGCGCAAGGCGCAGGCGCAGACCTGGAAAGTGCGGGCCCGGGCGCGGCATGCACGCGACCGCAGTGGCGGCCAACCGGAATGAGTCTTGCGCGGCGCCACCATGCCGGGGCACCACACCTGTGCTTCACGCGGGCAGGGTGCCAGCCGGTCTGTCGGACGGCAACAAGGCGTCGCGTTGTGCCAGCGCGGGAAAGAGCTTCAGCCACAGGCCCGCCACGATGAGCGTGCCCACCCCGCCCAGCACCACCGAGCCAACCGGCCCGAGCAGGGCGGCGGTGGCGCCCGACTCGAATTCACCCAGCTGGTTCGATGCCCCGATGAAGACCGAATTGACGGCGCTGACCCGCCCGCGCATCGCGTCGGGCGTTTCGAGTTGCACCAGCGTCGAACGGATCACCACGCTGACCATGTCCGCCGCGCCGGTGACGGCCAGGGCCAGCAGCGCCGGTGCGAAGTGCGACGACAGGCCGAAGACCAGAGTGCCCAGGCCGTAGGCCGCCACGGCCGCCATCAGCAGCGGCCCGGTGCGGCGGCGAATGGGCCAGCGCGTCAGGGCCAGCGACATCAACAGCGCGCCCACGGCCGGCGCGCTGCGCAGCACGCCCAGACCGACAGGCCCGGTGTGCAGGATGTCCTTGGCGTAGATCGGCAGCAGCGCCGTGGCGCCACCGAACAGCACGGCAAAGAGGTCCAGTGATATCGCGCCCAGCACGACTTTGTGCCCGCGCACGAAATGCACGCCAGCCAGCAGGGTCTGCAGGGTCACCGGGGCCAGCGGCGGGGGTTGGTGCGCGTAGCGCAGCGTCAGGCACAGCGCCGTGGCCAGCGCGAAGAGCGCCGCGCACACGCCGTAGGTGGCGGCTGCACCGGCGGTGTAGATCAGGCCACCCAGTGCCGGCCCCGCGATGATGGCGCCCTGCATGCCGGCCGAGCTGGCGGCCAGCGCGCGCGGCAGCAGCGGCAGCGGCACCAGCAGCGGCGTCAGCGCCTGCTGCGCGGGCATCTGGAAGGCCCGCACGGCGCCCAGCACCACCGACACGGCCAGCAGCAGTTCGCGGCTGGCATGGCCGCCCAGACTGCCCGCGCACAGCAAGGCAGCCACCGCCACCTGCAGGCCCAGGCACAGCGCGACGATGCGGCCGCGGTGGTGGCGGTCGATCACATGCCCGGCGACCAGGGCCAGCGGTATCGCCGGCAGAAACTGCAGCAAGCCGACCAGGCCCAGGTCCCAGGCCGAGCCGGTCGTGTCGTACATCTGCCAGGCCACCGCCACCATCAGCATCTGGCTGGCCGCCACGCTGCACAGGCGGGCCGCCCACAGCCGCACGAAGGCCGGGTGACCGAGCAGGGAATCGGCGTCCGTCATGCCGCGGATTTCGGTGCAGACACAAGCCGTCGATCGTTCAATTTACCGGGGTTGACACCCCCATAAGACGGCGATTTCACCGGTAAGCAACCCTGTTAAGCTTGTTGAGACATGTCCGAAGAAACCACCCGACACCACAACGCCAACCCGAGCGCATTGCCTGCTGGCACACGTTTGGGCGAGTTCGAGTTGCTGAGCCTGCTGGGCATCGGGGGTTTCGGCATTGTCTACCTGGCCTTCGATCACGCGCTCGAGCGCGAGGTGGCGGTGAAGGAATACATGCCCGCCTCGCTGGCCGGGCGCACCGAGACGATGTTCGTTTCGATCCGCTCGCAGTCCGACGCTGAAACCTTTGCGCTGGGCCTGAAGTCCTTCGTCAACGAAGCCCGGCTGCTGGCCCGCTTCGACCACCCTTCGCTGCTGAAGGTGCACCGCTTCTGGGAAGGCAATGGCACCGCCTACATGGCCATGCCGGTGCTGCGCGGCCGCACGGTCAAGGAAGTGCGGCTGGCCATGTCGCAACCGCCCGGTGAAGCCTGGCTGCGCAGCGTGCTGGACCCGCTGCTGGGCGCCATCGAGAAGCTGCATTCCGAGGGCGTCTACCACCGCGACATCGCGCCCGACAACATCCAGATCGAACCCGACGGCCACCCCGTGCTGCTCGATTTCGGCGCCGCCCGCCGCGTGCTCAGCGACAAGAGCCAGGCGCTCACCGCCATCCTCAAGCCGGCCTACGCGCCCATCGAGCAGTACGCCGAAGCCGGCTCGGTGAAGCAGGGCCCCTGGACGGATATCTACGCCCTGGGCGCCACGCTGCACTTCCTGCTGCTGGGCCGCCCGCCTTCACCCGCGACGGCGCGCGCGGTGCACGACGATGCGTCGGCCCTGACCACGCTGGCGCTGCCGGCCTGCAGCGAAAACTTCCTGCACATCGTCGACTGGATGTTGGCGCCGCGTCCGGTCGACCGACCGCAAAGCGTGGCCGCCTTGCGTGACGTGCTGGAAGGCCGCGCTGCGACGCCGTTGCGCCGGGCTGCGGCCCAACAACCCGCGTCGGACTGGGACCGCACGGTCATCATGCCGTCGTCGCAAGCTGGCGCCACCACCCTGGTGGTGCCGTCCACGCACCAGCAGCCGGCTGCATCCGACCAGCAGACCACGCTGGTGATGTCACCGGCGATGGCTGCGACGGGCCAGGCTGGTTCAGCCGGTGCGGCTGTCCGCTCTGACGAGCAGACCGTGCGCGTGGCGCGGCCCGCGCCCTTGGCCGACATGGCTGCGGCACCTGTGTCCTTGCCGGCCGCGGCCGCTGCTGGCGGTTCCCGGCGGACGATGCTCGGCCTGGGCGTGGGTGCGCTGGTGCTGGCGGCGGTGGCCGTCTTTGCACTGAAAGGCAAACCCGCTGCTGCGCCTGCCGGGGCCGACATCGCGGCCGCGTCGGCGCCCTCGGCCGCATCGGCGGCGCTGGCCGCTGCGCCGGCCGCGTCGGTCGCTGAATCGGCGGTCGCGACGGTGTCGGTCGGGTCAGCAACCGTTGCGGCTTCAGCGCCGGGTGCCGCCGCTGCCGTGCTCGCCACGACGCCAGCGGTGGCGCTGGACAAGCCCGTGCCGACCGCGACCGCCACCCCGGCTGGAAACCCGCCGGCCGCCAAGGCCAACGCCAGCAAGACGGCGCGCAACGCAGCGCCTGTCGCTGTCGTGCCTTCCGCTCCCGTGGCTGCGGCGCCAGCGCCAGCGCCCGACCCGGTGAAGCCCAAGGTCGAAGCGGTGGCTGCCCCTGCGCCGGCCCCGGCACCGGTGGTGGAAGCACCCAAGGCGGTGGCGTCCAACCCCGAAGCCGTCTGCGGCGGGCGCAACCCGCTGCTGTACTTTGTCTGCATGGAAAAGGAGTGCCTGCGCTCCGAACAGATGGGTCATGCGGACTGCAAGAAGTGGCGCCGCAGCGCCGTCCGACAGGAGTGATGCCGGGCCGGCATCGGGCTGCCGCTTCGGGTAAGGCTTGATGACGGCGAAGCGGCTTGGCGGTACACCTGAGGCATCGCCTTCAGGAGTGTCTTTTGCCCACCGCTACCCCTCTCCAGCCCGCCAGCTTCTGGCCGGCCCGCCTGCCCCGTTCGCTGGTCATTCCCGAAACCACGCTGTGGTTCAACCTCAACGTCACCGCCCAGCGCTTCCCACGGCGCACGGCCTGCCAGTTTTTCGGCCAGGCGCTGACTTACGCCGAACTGCACCGGCAGGCTGAGGCACTGGCCGGCTGGTTGCAGGCGCAAGGCGTGAAGGCCGGCGACCGGGTCTTGCTGTTCATGCAGAACTGCCCGCAGTACGTGGCTGCCTTTTATGCCATCCAGCGGGCCGACGCGGTGGTGGTGCCCGTCAACCCGATGAACCGGGCGGAAGAGTTCGGCCACTACATCGTCGACCCACAGGCCCGCGTGGCCATCACCACGGCCGACCTGGCGCCCATCGTGGCCGAGGCCAACGCGCGGGTGCCCGAAGCCCAGCGTTTGCAGCAGGTGCTGGTCACGCGCTACACCGACGCCATGCCGGCGGTCATCGCCGACGCCGATGCACCGTCGCCGGCCATGCTGGCCTGGCTGACCGCCGACCCGCCGTTACCCGCCGGCTGCACCCGCTGGGCCGACGCGCTGGCCGCCGGTCTCACGGCCACGCCACCCCGGGCCCAGGCCGACGACATGGCCCTGCTGCCCTACACCTCGGGCACCACCGGCATGCCCAAAGGCTGCGTCCACACCCACCGCACGCTGATGCCCAACGCCATCGGCGGCAGCCTGTGGAGCCACGCCAGCGCCGAGACCATCAGCCTGGGCGTGGTGCCCATGTTCCACATCACCGGCATGCTCTACGGCGTGCTGGCGCCGGTGCTGGCCGGCAGCACGGTGGTCATCCTGCCGCGCTGGGACCGCGAACTGGCCGGGCGGGCCATCTCGCGCTACGGGGTGACGCACTTCACCTGCATCCCGACGATGATCATCGACCTCTTCGGCAGCCCCAACTACAAGTCCTTCGACCTGTCCAGCCTGCGCTACATCTCGGGTGGCGGCGCGGCCATGCCGCAGGCGGTGGCCGAGCGTTTGAAGGCCGAATTCAACCTGACGTTTGCGGAAGGTTATGGCCTGACCGAGACCGCCGCACCCAGCCACGCCAACCCGCCCGAGCGTGCCAAGCTGCAGTGCCTGGGCATCCCCATTTTCGGCGTCGACAGCCGCATCATCGACCCCGACACCCTGGCCGAATTGCCGTCCGGCGAAACGGGCGAGATCGTCACCCACGGGCCCATGGTCTTCAAAGGCTACTGGGGCCACCCCGAAGCCACGAAAGCGGCCTTCATCGAGATCGACGGCAAGCCTTTCTTTCGCACCGGTGACCTCGGCCGGCGCGACGAGGACGGTTATTTCTTCATCACCGACCGCCTGAAACGGATGATCAACGCCAGCGGCTTCAAGGTCTGGCCGAGCGAGGTCGAACTGCTGCTCTTCGGCTGCCCGCTGGTGCAAGAGGCCTGTGTGATCGGCTCGCGTGACGCCTACCGGGGCGAGACGGTGAAGGCCGTCATCGTGCTGCGCGAAGCGGCGCGCGGCAAGACCAGCGAACAGGACATCATCGATTGGGCGCGCGAGCACATGGCGGTCTACAAGGTGCCTCGCCTGGTGCAGTTCGTCGACGCCTTGCCCAAGAGCGGTTCGGGTAAGGTGATGTGGCGTTCGCTGCAAGAGCAGGAGCGGGCCGCACCGCCCGCCTTGCCCACGGCCTGAAGCGGCGGGCGATCAGCGCGGTGGCGTGCTGACCCGGGTCAGTGCCTGCTGCAGCGCGCGCGCATCGTTGCTGGCCCGGTGGCGGGTCAGACCCATGTCGTGCAGCGCGGTCTGCCGCGCCGCGTCCAGACGCCCGAGCCGCGCTTCGTCCAGCAGGGCGCTGACCGACTCCAACCTGAAGCTGGCGCGCAGATCGGCCGCGTCGAACAATGCGGCCAGCCAGGGGTAGTCGTGCGCCCAGCCGTCGCAGTAAACGGTGCGGCCGGCGAGGTCGCGGTTCAGCGCCAGCGCCACGTCGCGCACCGCCTGGCCATGGGCGAGCAGGGTGCTGCGCACGATGCCGTGCACTTTCTCGGCCGCCGGGTCCCAGTGCGTCCAATCGGGCGTCGGGCGCACCAGCATGCAGGCTGCGCGGCCGTCCGGCATCACGTAGCCCACTTCGATGGGGTAGCTGTGGCGACCGAAACCCGAGGCCTCGATGTCGAGCACGCAGGGTGGCAGCGTGGGCAAGGGCGGGGTCAACGGGGGCGTGTGCACGGCATGGATTCAGCACATTCTGGGCCACCGCCGGCGCCCGGTCTGCATCTGCGACGCTTCAGGCCTGCGCTCAACGCTGCCAGTCGATCCGGTCGAGCAGGCGCTGCAGCCGCAGGGCCTTGGCCGGGTTCAGCTGTGCCGCCCAGGCGACCCGACCTTGCAGGTGCGAACGCCAGTGGGGATGCTGGTCGCGGTTTTGCGCGGCGGGCCCATCGGTCGCACAGCGGTGCAGGATGGCCTTCAGGCGGTCGAATTCGGGGCGCGGCAGGTTGGGGCGCTGGTTGACCACGACATGGCCACCGACTTGTAGGCGCTGCAGAACCGCTTCGGGCGTGGCCGTGGTGCACAGCGCCGTCAGTTCGCGGGCCACGCTGTCGGCATAGCCCAGGGTGGTGAACAGCGCGTGCACTTTGGAGGCCCGTACCGATGTGAAGAAGTCCCGCAGGTCGAACTTCAGCACGACGGCTTGCCCGGCATGGGCGCGCGCATGGTCCAGCACCGAGCGCTCGCGTGTGTAGGCACAGGCGGCCTCGTGGGGCGGGATGCGGTCGAGCAGGCCGTCGAGCACCCATCGCTGCAAAGGCATCAGGTAGGGGTGGGGCACTTCCAGCAAACGCCACCCGCCGCTGCGCTTGGCCAGCAACTGGTAGCGGTAGTGCTGTTCGCCCAGTTCGCTGCGGCGCTGCCAGTCGGCCGCGCGGGTCAGGCGCCACAAGCCGGCTGCCGGTATGCCCAGCCAGTCGGCCAGCACGGCGGTGTGCGGCACCTGCGGCAACTGCGGCAACTGGCAGTGGTCCAGACCCAGCGGCAGCGGCTGCATGCCCGTTTGTTCGCGCAGGATGTAGCGCCGGACTTTCGGTGGGCCTGCGCTGCCGCCTGCGGACCCGGCCAGCCGGTAGTCCCCGTCGCGCTCGATCAGGCTGGCCAGCGTGCGCGGGGTCAGGCGCCGCCAGTGTTCGCCCGGCAGCCTGGCGCAGCGCTGTGCCAGGGGCAGGGCCCAGGCGGTGTCGGCGCCCAGACACGCCTTGATGCGCGCCGCCAGTCCGGCCGTACTGGGCCGGCCCGCCAGCATGGCGCGGGCTAGGGCCAGCGCGGTGAGTCTGCTGGGGGTGGGCATGGTGCTTCGGGTGCGGCCGCCGCTCAACCTGCGGGTGATGCGTGAGCTGATTGGCGAGCAACGCCAGTGCGCTCACGCCTCGGATGGTGTAACCCAGTCAACAACCGCGGGGTGACCCCGCGGTGCGCAGCCTTGGTCGTGCAGAACACGCAAAGGCCGAGCCTCGAACTTGGGCGGCGACCGCGCAGGCATTGTCGATGGATTTGCGCCGGACAAAGAAAAAGGACCTAGGGGCCGAAGCCTCTAAGTCCTTGATTCACACTGCGTTCTTGGCTCCTCGACCTGGGCTCGAACCAGGGACCTACGGATTAACAGTCCGGCGCTCTACCGACTGAGCTATCGAGGAATACAGCCTTGCAGTATAGCGTCCTTTTTCAGGTCGAAATCCGGGCTCGCTGTCTCGTTCAGAAGTTCACCGCCACCGAAGCGTGAAAAACGCGCGGCGCCAGCGGGTAGAGGTAGGCGTGACCGTACTGGAAGGGCGCCTCTTTCCAGGCCCGCTGGTTGCTGATGTTGTCGATGCCCGCCCGCCAGACGGCCGTGCTCGCCATGCCCAGGCGCTGCGTGTAGCGAGCGGCCAGGTCGATGCGCGTCCAGCCGGGTGTGGCCACCGAGTTGTCGGGCAGCACCATGCGTTCGCCTTCGTGGGTGACGTAGCCCAGCAGCGCCAGCCCCGGCACGGCGGCCAGGTTGTAGCCCGCCTGCAACTTCAGGCTGGCGGCCGGCACGTTGGTCGGCCGTTTGCCGTTCAGGCTGGTGTCCGACGAGCCGTCGCGTCGGGCGCGCAGGGCCATGGCACTGCCGCGCAGACTCAGCGCACCGCTGCGCCATTCGGCTTCGGCTTCCACGCCCGTGTGGCGTGAGGTGCCGTCGGCGCGTTCAACGCAACTGCCGGCCACGTCGCAGGCGCCGATGTCGCGCCACTCCGGGCGTTCGATGTCGAAGGCGGCCAGGCGCCAGTCCAGGTCGCGGCTGGATTGCTTGTAGCCGGCCTCGACCTGGCGGCTCTTCAACGCCGGCAGCGGCTGGCCGGCATTGACGTAGCGCGAGCGGTTGGGTGCCACCTGCGATTCGACGCCCTGGCCCCAGCTGGCGTAGACCGTGCTGTCTTCGCCCAGCGACTGGCTCAGCGCCAGCCACGGTGTGGTGAAGGACTGGCTGTAGGCCGTGGCCCGCGAGCCGTTGGTGAGCACGCTGTCGCGCTGCAAACGGCTGTTGCGCAGGCCGATCCACAGACGCGTCTTCTCGGTGAGGCCCACCATGTCCTGCAGATGCAGTTCGGTGCTGCGCTCGTTGCGGTCGGTGTTCTCGTCGGTCAGGCTGGGGTCGGCAGGCACCCGGGCCAAGCCGTCGATGCTGCCGCTGCCGACGTAGTTGTATGCCTGGCGGCCGAAGCGGGAATCGAAGCGGGTCGATAGCACGCCGGCGTTGAAGCGGTGCGCCATGCCGGCCAGGGCGGCGCGGCCTGTGACGTACAAGTCCAGCGCCTGGCTGTTGCGCCGTTCGCCTTCGCTGCGGAAGTCGTACAGGTCAAAACTGCCGTCGCTGCAATAGCGGTCGTAGTTGTTCTCGGCGCTGCAGCCGTAGGGGAAGGCGATGCGGTCGTCGGTGCGCAGTTGCTGGCGCATGCCGTGGGCGACGAAATCGATGCCGTCACCGAGCGCCTGCGTGTAGCGCAGAGAAGCCGTGCGGCCGTCGAACACCACCGGCAGCGACCACGCCTGGTTGTTCAGGCTGATGCGGGGGTCGATGGACTTCGCATCGGGCAGGCGGTTGCCCAGCAGGCTGAAGCCGGGCACGCTGGGCTGGCTTTGGTGGCTGATTTCGAATTCGGCTTCCAACAGGCTGCCGCGCGCCAGTTGCGCGTCGAAAGCGCCGGCCAGCAGGCTGCGGCTGCCCTGGCTGTTGCGCACGGGTGGGTTCAGGCGGTCGGCGCTGGCGTTGATGCGCCAGCCCAGGCCGCCGTCGGCCCCCGCGCGGTCGCCGATGTCGACGCTGGCGCCCACCGAGCCCGGTTCCTCGAAGCTCAAGGCGATGCTGCGCACGGCCCGCTGCGGCCGCTTCACGACCAGGTTGACCAGTCCGCCCGGCGCGCTGGTGCCGGCCTGCAGGCCGCTGGTCCCCTTGAGGATTTCCAGCGCCTGCTTGTTGGCCTGGCCGATGACCGTTTCGGCGTTGATCGGCAGGCCGTCGCGGCGGTAGTTGAAGCGGTTGTCCAGCGTGTAGCCGCGCACCGCCAACTGGCTCCAGTAGCCGGGCGGGTTGTAGGCGTCGGTGATGCCGGCGTCCAGCCGCGTGATGTCGGCCAGGCTGCCGATGCCGGCGTCCTGCAACTGCCCCGTGGTGACCACCGTGGCCGAGAAGGGCGCGGTCGACAGCGGGATGTCGCCGAAGCCGGCCACCGTGGCCGCGTTGCTGCGGCTCTTGCCCGTGATGGTGATGGTCTGCGGGTCGGCGGCCTGGGCCCAGACGGGTCCGACGGCGCAGGCCAGTGCGGCTTGCGCCAGCAGATGCAGCCGCCATGTCGGCTGACGGGTGGAAGCGGATTGAAAACGGATAACGGATGCCATCGTGTTGCCTTGTTCATGCGATGGCAGGTGGGCAAACACTGGAAGAAGGCACGCACGGAGAACCCGTGGGCCGATCAGGCTGCTTCCCTGCGCGAGGATTACCTCAATCAGGTTCAAAGGGACTGTCTCAGCCTGACCATGACGGCCCGGCACCCCTAGCGGACGCTCCACGAAACGGAGCGAACCAAGATTGTGGCGCAAGAACGGGCCCGCCCGCGGGCAGGCCCCGGCCTGCAGTGCCTCGTTAGCATCCGCAGCTGGAAAACCGGAGCAACGCATGGAAGTGAAACTCGACAAACGCTATGAACTCGCGGTCAGCGCGTCGCAGGCCTGGCAGGTGCTGTGCGACATCCACGCGGTGGCCCGCTGCATGCCCGGTGCGCAGATCACCGAACAGCTGGACGCCACCCACTACAAGGGCACGGTGAAAAGCAAGGTCGGCCCGGCCGTGATGCAGTTCGGTGGCGACATCGAAGTGCTGGGCCTCGACGCGGCGGCGCAGTCCATGCAGATGTTGGGCAAGGGCGCCGACAAGAGCGGCTCTTCCGCCTCGATGGACCTGAAGGCGCACCTGGAAGCCGGTGCCACGCCCGGTACGTCGGTGCTGGTGGGCGTGGCCACCATCGTCGTCAGCGGCAAGCTGGCGCAGTTCGGCAGCCGTCTGCTGGTGCCGGTGTCGGACGCCATGCTGGCGCAGTTCGCCGACAACTTCCGCGCGGCGGCAGCCGCCGTGCCGGCGCCCGAGCCCGTTGCTGCGGCAGGCACTGCGGCCGCAGTTGCCGAGCTCGATCCCGAGCCCGTTGCCCCGCGCGCCGCGGCGGCAGTGGCACCCGCGCCCGTCAAGGAATTGAACGCACTGGCGCTGATGTGGACGGTGTTCAAGGGCTGGCTGGCCGGTCTGTTCGGCAAGCGAACCTGAACACAAACGGGGCTAGAACCCCGGCGGCAGCGGCTCGCCGCGTGTGAAGTCGGGCGCCACGAAGCTGCCGCCCTGGAACTGCCGGGACAGCGGGTCCAGCGGGTCGGGGCGGGCCAGGATCTCGGTGGCCCAGTGCTCGGCGTTCTGCTGCGGGCTGTAGCCCAGCGCGGCAGCCTGGCTGTTGTCCCACCAGCTGCGCGTGTTGGCCGACACGCCCCACACCGTCAGGCAGCCCAGCACGGCGGGCGTGTAGCAGCACTCCATCAAACGGAACAGGTCCTCAAAGCCCAGCCAGGTGGCCAGGTGGCGCGGCTCGGTGGGCTGCGGCATGCAGCTGCCGATGCGCACGTTGACGGTCTCGATGCCGTGCTTGTCCCAGTACATCTGGCCGATGGCTTCGCCCCAGACCTTGGACAGGCCGTAAAACGTGTCGGGCCGCAGCTTGCAGTCCAGCGGCAGGGCTTGCGCTTCGTTGCTGCGGTACATGCCGATGGCGTGGTTGGAACTGGCGAAGACGATGCGCCGCACGCTCTGGCGGCGCGCGCCTTCGTAGACCTCGACCAGGCCGCGCAGGTTGTTGTCGATGATCTCGTCCAGCGGCCGTTCGACGCTGGTGCCGCCCATGTGGATGAGCACGTCCACGCCGGCCAGCAGGCGGTCGATGGCGGCGGCGTCGCGCAGGTCGGCCACGCACAGGTCTTCGCCCGGCGCCAGTGCCTCCAGCGGCTTGCGGGCCGACGGGCGCAGCCGCCAGCCCCGCTTCAAACCTTCAGCGCGCAGCACGCGGCCCAGGCCGCCGGCAGCGCCGGTCAGTGCAATTTTTGGCAGTGAATGCGTCATGGGCGGGATTCTCGCTGCCGTTCACTGGCGCTTCGCTCGCGGATCGCTGGTGCATCACTCGGGCATCACTCTCGCGTGATGCCCGACTCCTTGACGATGCGCGTCATCAACTCCCGGTCGGCCAGAAACAACTTGTTGAAGCCGTCCACGTTCAGGTACGCGGTTTCGATGCCCAGCTTGTGCAGCCGCTCGGCCACTTCCTTCTGCGCCACTACCTTGTTCACGGCGGCGTTCAGCGTTTCCACCGTCGCCGCCGCCGTGCCCTTGGGCGCCAACAGCCCGAACCACGATTCGAAGACGTAGCCGGGCAGCCCGCTTTCGGCCAGCGTGGGCAATTGGGGCAACTGGGTCGAGTGCTTCGCGGCGGTGATGCCCAGCACGCGCAGCCGCGCATCCTGCAGGTAGGGCCCGACACCGGCGGTGGGGACGATGACCGCGTGGCCGCGCCCGCCCGACACGTCATTGGCCGCCTCGGCCGTGCCCTTGAAGGGGATGTGCACCATGTCGATGTCGGCACTGCGCGCCAGGTAGGCCATCGCCAGGTGGGTGGAACTGGCGATGCCGGCGGTGTTGTAGTTCAGCGCGCCGGGGTGGGCCTTGGCGTGGCGGATGAAGTCGGCCAGGTTCTTCACCGGCAGCGCCGCGTTCACCAGCAGCACATAGCTTTGCTTGCCGATGTTGGCCACCGGCACGAAGTCTTTCACCGGCTCGTAGAAGGGCTTGGCGCCCATCGCGGCGGTGACGAAATGGCTGGACGCGGCCATCAACAGCGTCTTGCCGTCGGGGGCCGACTGGGCCACGAAAGCCGTGCCGATGGAGCCGCCGGCGCCGGGCTTGTTGTCGATGATCCAGTTCTGCCCGAGTTCCTTGTTCAGCTCGTTCTGGATGGCCCGCGCCGGCATCTCGCGGGCACCGCCCGGGGCAAAGGGCACGATGATGCGTGAGACCGCATTGCCGGACTGCGCCCAGCCGTTGGCGGACAGGCTGGCCAGCGCCGCAGCGCCCAGCAGGCGGCGGCGTGCCGGGTTCAGAGAGGGGGTCATGGGCGTTGTTCCGGGCGGGTTTCTGGGAATAGGCGGTAGAAGTCGCCGAAGAGTTCATCGGTCGAGTAAGCCTGGGGGATCAAACCCTGCTCGTGGGCATAGCGCGCCAGCAGATCCAGCGCGCGGCTGTTCGGTGCCACGCCGTAGGGCGTGAGGTCGGGTGTCGAGGTCACGCCTGAACGCTGCTTGCTGGCCAGCAGCAGCGTGTACAGCTCGCGCACCCGATCCGGCTGTTCGCGGCACAGCTCGGTGTTGACGGCCACCATGTGGTTGATGGGCAGCATGCCGTGGCGCGTGCTCCAGGCCTGAGCAGCGGCGTGCGGGTCGGGCAGCACCGGTTGCAAGCGCGGGTCGTCGGGCAGTTCGGTGCCGATGATGGCGGCGTCGATGTCGCCGGCCAGCAGCATGTCCACCATGCCCACGCCGGCCGGCGCGCGCACGAAGCCCGGCGGGTCGGGGAATTCCGCCAGGTGGCCGTCTTCGAACGTCACCCACTGCACACGGTCCAGCGGCACGCCGTAGTCGTCCGACAGCACGCCGCGCACCCAGGTCACCGTGGTCTGCGCGTGGGCGCGGATGCCGATGCGCTTGCCGGCCAGCTGGGCCACCGTCACGCGCGGCCGTTCGGCGTTGTAGACCAGACAGTGGTGCTGGAAGCGGCCCGCGCCCACCACGGCCGGCAGCAGGGCCAGCGGCTTGCCGTAGGCCTTGGCCTGGAAGTAGGTGACCAGGGCCAGTTCGGCGATGTCGAATTCCAGATCACGCACCGCGCGCTTGAAGCCGCGGTTGGCGACTTTCAGGTCGGCGAAATCGAAGTGGAAGGTGGTGGGCACGAGTTCGCCGCTGCGCAGCGCGCGCGTGTTGGGGTAGTCGCTGAGCAGGGTCTTCAGGGTCGGGACTTCGCTCATGCCGCGTCACCGTGCAGCGTGCGCAAAGCCGGGTACAGCGCGTGCGCGGTGCGCGAAAAGATCCAGTCGCGTTCGTCGGGCGTCAGGCTGGCGGTAGCTTCCAGCGCTTCCTGCAACAACGCGCGCAGCGTGCCCGCCGACGCCGGGAAGTTGGAACCCCAGGCGATGCGTTGCGCGCCAAACGCATCCACCACGGCCCGGCAGAAGCTGGCCTGCGTGGCCAGGCCCAATTTCGATTCGCGCACGTTGTGCGTGGTCAGTTTGCAGTGCAGGCCGGGGTGGCGGGCCAGCGCGAACAGGCTGGCGGCCTGGGCGTAGGGCGGGCCATCGGCCAGTTCGGGCCGGGCGAAATGGTCCAGCAGCACGGTGGCCTGCGGGTGGCGCTGCAGCATCGCGTCCAGCTGCGGCAGGCCGTCGGCGCGCAACTGCACGCAGATGGGAATGCACTGCGCGCTGGCCCAGGCCCAGGCGGCGTCGGCGCGCGGGTCGTCCAGGCGCACGCTGCGGTCGGCGGCGGTGTGGCCGGCGATGAATACGCGCAGCCCGCTCAGGCCGGCGGCCTGCCAGTGCTGGATGCGCTGCACGGCATCGGGCGCGACCATGTCCACCGAGTACACGCCCAGGAAGTGCTGCGGGTAGGCCGCCACGGCGTGCACCAGGTAGCGGTTGTCGTGGCCGTAACTGGTGGAGGCCTGCACCACCACCGACAGCGCCACGCCGGCTTCGTGCATCGCGCGGCGCAGGCCGTCGGCGTCCACCGGGCGCTCTTCAGACCAGGCCGACGGGTGGCCGCCCATCGGCGCGCGCGGGTAGGTGGCGGTGTCTGCGGCGGGCGCGATGACGTGGTTGTGCAGGTCAACGATGGGCAGGGTGGGGCGCAGGGGCATGGTGGGGGCAGAAAAGCAGATGGGCGGGCGGATGGGCCGGCGGATGGGCAGGCGGAAAAGCTGCGCATGATGCGCCGCAAGCCATAAAGATGGAACTGAGTAATTTCTCAGCGGCCATAAGTTGAAACTTATGATGACCGACCCTGCTTCTTGACGACACCGCCGCCCCATGTCCCAGCTCGATTGGTACCTGCGCGCCCAGCTCAAGCCGCGCCAGCTGCACCTGCTGGTGGCGCTGGACGACTTGCGCAACCTGGGCCGCGTGGCCAGCCGGCTGCACGTGTCGCAGCCGGCGGTGTCGCTGGCGCTGGCTGAACTGGAAAAGGGACTGGGCTTCAAGCTCTTCGAGCGCACGGCCAAAGGCGTGGTGCCCAACAGCTATGGCGAATGCCTGATCCGCCAGGCCCGCGCCGTGCTGGCCTGCCTGGCCCAGGCGCACGACGAACTGCAGGCCCTGCACACCGGCGTGGCCGGCAAGGTGACGGTGGGCGCCTTGCCCGCGATGACGCCCGGCCTTTTGCCGCGCGCGCTGGCCGCGCTGAAGCAGGGTGCGCCGGGCACCCGCGTGGTGGTGCTGGAAGGCGCGATGGACGCGCTGCTGCCCGAGTTGCGCAGCGGCACCATCGACCTCATCGTCGGCCGCCTGGGCCAGGCCGAACGGTCCACCGACCTGGGCCAGGAAGCGCTGTATGCCGGCAACAACGTGGTGGTGGTGGGCCGCCAGCACCCGCTGGCCCGGCGCAAGAAGCTGGCCTGGGCCGACCTGCAGCCCTACCCGTGGGTGCTGCCGCCGGTGGGTTCGCTGTCGCGTGAGCCGCTGGACAACGCGCTGCGTCACCACGGCATCGTGCTGGCCGACGACGCCATCGAAACGCTGTCGGTGCACGTCATCACCGGCTATTTGCGGCTGTCGCCGTCGCTGGGCCTGCTGGCCCAGCCGGTGGCCCGGCACTACGTGGAACTGGGCTGGCTGGCGCAACTGCCGCTGAGCCTGCCCGACCCGCTGCGCCCCATCGGCATGACCTGGAACCGCCACAAGGCCCGAGCGCCGGCGCTGCAGACCTTCATGGACTGCCTGCGGGCGGCGGCCGGTGAACACGCCGCAGCGGCCGGCCCCGCCGCTGACTGAATCAACCGCCGTCGCGCACGACGCGGCAGGAATCGATGTCGAAAGACACCGTGCCGATGGTCAGTGCCGTCTGGTCGCGCAAGCCCGCCGCGAAGGCCAGGAAGCATGCGACGTCGGCGAAATTGCTGGCCAGGCCCAGCGACACGCGGATAGCGCCCGCGCTCTTGCCGTCGCGCTGCTGCAGGAAATGCAGGAAGCGCGACAGGTTGATCTGCTCGCCGGCCTCGGCCACGCCGGCCAGCAGGTCGGCTTCGGTGATGCCTTCGGCACTCTCGCCGGCGCCGGGGTTGCAGAAGCAGCCGGTGCGCAGCGAAATGCGTTCCTGCGCCGCCAGTTCTTCCACCCGCCGGTAGTCCACCAGGTGGCCTTCGGGGTCGTAGAAGTTCAGCGTCACGGTGCCGCCGCGCTCGGCCATCGTGGCCGGGCCGTACAGGCGCACCAGCGGCCGGCCGTTGCCGTGGCGCAGGTCCAGCAGCTGGGTCAGCAGCCATGCCGTCAGGCACTGCACGCGGGTCTGGATGGTGGCCATGCCCACGCGCTGCAGGTGCTGCAGGCCGATCTCCACCGCGGGGATGCTGAGGTAGTTCAGCGTGCCGTCCTCGAAGCCCGCTTCGCCGGCCGACAGCACGTGCAGCCGCCCCTGCACCGTGGCGAAGTTCACCGTGCCGCCGCCAAACCACGGGCGGCGCAGCATCGGCAGCGCGTCGTTGCGCACCAGCAGGCAGCCCACGCCGGTGGGGTAGCCGAACATCTTGTAGAAAGACAGCGCGACGAAGTCGGGCTGGTGTTGCTGCAGGTCCAGCCGGTTGGTGGGCACGAAGGCGGCCGCGTCGAGCAGCACCTGCCAGCCCTGGGCCTGGGCGCCTGCGATCAGCCCCAGCGGGTGCTTGACGCCCGAAAAATTGGACTGCGCCGGGAAGGCCAGCAGCCGGGGCGGGCCGCCGGGCGTGGCGGTTTCGGCTTGCAGCAGCGCGTCCAGGGCGGGCCTGTCGATGCGCAGGTCGGGGCGGGTCAGCGGCGCGTAGTCCACCTGCGCGCCTTGAGCCTGTGCGTATTCACGCAGGCCGTTGACGGAGTTGTGGTTGTCGGCCGTCAACAGCAAACGGCCGCCGGCCGCAAAGGGAAAGGACTCGCCGACCAGCTTCAGCGCAGCCGACGCGTTGGCCGTGAAGATGGCGGTGTAGCGGCCGGTGGCGTTGAACCAAGCCAGCACGGCGGCGCGCGCACGCTCGACCTGGGCGGTCATCGCCATCGACGTCGGGTTCACCGAATGCGGGTTGCCCAGCACCTGTTCGCTCAGCAAGCCCAGGTGCTGCTGCACCTGGCTGGCGGCGTGCAACGCACCGCCGGTGTAATCCAGGTAGACCTGCCGGCCGGCGTCGATGCGGCCGTAGTCGGTGGCACGCAGCTCGTCCACGGCGTGGGTGGCGGCGTATTCGGGGTGGCGCTGCAGGAAGGCGTCGTAGGCGGTCATGGTGGGCGGCTGGGCCCACGGCGGGGCGCTGGAAGCGGGTGTGGGGGCGGGTGCGTGGGCGGGCGTGTGGGCGGGCGTGGGGACGGCGCTGCAAGGCCGCGCACGGATTGTCCTGCGCCTCGCCCGCTGCGCGTCGTGACAATCGCGGCATGACCGCGAACCCCATTGCCGAGACCGTTGTGGTGGCTGCCGACCGGATCCGGGTCCCGCCGCCCTTCAAGTGCTTCGCGGTGCGCAGCGACGAAGCCGGGCACGCCTACGACGCGCGCGCGCCCTACGGCTGCGTGCACGCGGTGCGCACGGCTTTCCTCGATGCCGGTGCGCTGGCGGGCCTGGCGGCCCAGGGCTGGGCGCGCATGCAGGTGCCGACCTTCTCGGACGTGGACTACGCCACCACCACGCCGCAAGACCTGGCCGCCGCCGCGCCGGGCGTCACCGACCTGCTCGGCCACATTGCCGGCGCCTTGCAGATGACGGGCGTGCTCGGCACCGACGCGGCCGCCTACCGCCGCAGCGTCGCCACGCGCATCGACTACCTGGCGGCCCGCGGCGCAGGCTTTCACAACGACGTCAGCCGCCACTGGTCGCGTTGCCTGTTCTGGGTCTTGGCGCTGGACCTGGCCGATGTCGAATTCGTCATGCCGCATGCCGGCGTGCGGCTGGCGCTGGCGCCCGGCGACCTGCTGGTGTTTGACCAGACCATGGCCCACGGCCTGTGCCGGCCGGCGGACCAGGGGCAGGTGGTGGCGGCGTCTTTCGACACCGGCCTGAACGACAGTCAGATCTTCCTGACCGGCGAAATCCTGCTGACCGACGCCCAATGGGCCGCCCTGGGCGCGCCCTGGCTGCCGGTGGAAGCCCACGCGCAGCGCGGTGCGCTGGACCTGATGGTGGCCGAGTTCGACGGCCGCAGCGGCGCCGTGCAACGCGTGCACAGCCTCAAGGGCAGCATGCAGCGCAGCACCTGCCATGTCGATGGCTCTGGCGGCTGACGGGGAAATCGGACGCGGGCTCAGGCAAAGTCAGCCGGCCGCTCCGCCGCCAGGGCCGTGACGTGGGCGCAGATCGCCCCCGGGGTGGTGAACCACAGGCCGCCCTGGTCGCGCACGGCAGCGATGTGCTGCAGGGCGCGCCGCAAGTGCCGCAGGCGGTAGGGTTGGCCGACGAGATAGGGGTGCAGCGCGATGCCCATCACCAGCGGCTGCTGGCGCGCCTGTTCCCGCATCTCGTCGAACTGGTCGATGACCATCTGGGCGAAGTCCTTCGCGTCCATCTGCCGCCCCACGATCATCGGGATGTCGTTCAGCTCCTGCGGATAGGGCACGGCCCACAGCCCTGCTCCGTCGCGGGTGCGCAGGCGCACCGGCTGGTCGTCGTGGCACCAGTTCAGCGTGTAGCGGTAGCCGGTCTCGGCCAGCAGGTCGGGCGTGTGCCCGCTTTCGCTGATCCAGGGCGACAACCAGCCGGCCGGCGTCTGGCCGCTGGCGGCCTGGATGCGGCTGCGGCACCGCGCCAGCAGGGCGCGCTCGGCGGCTTCGTCCAGCCCGCCCTGGCGTTCGGCATTGCTGTGGCCGTGACCGATGAGTTCGTCGCCGCGCGCCACCAGGGCCGCCACCAGTTCAGGGGCGTGGTCGTACAGCGCGGTGTTGATCAGCGCGCCGGTGGGCAAGCCCAGCTGGTCGAACAGTTCCAGGCAGCGCCAGGCCCCGACCCGGTTGCCGTATTCGCGCCAGCTGTGGTTCAGCACATCGGGCTGGGGCGACGGCGGGCCGATGCAAGCGCCCAGGCCTTCGCCGAAGGCGAAATGCTCGACGTTGAAGCCCAGGTAGACGGCCAGCCCGGCGCCGCCGGGCCAGCGGTAGTCGGGCCGCCGGGTGATGGGGCGGTAACCGAAGCGGCCGTGGTCGGGCAGCGCGCCGGGGTATGTCAGTTCCGAGCCTGCGCTCATCGCGTGGGTTCCTGCACCCAGGCGTTCCAGTGCGTGATGTCGATCTCCTCGCAGTCGGTCGTGCCGTCGGCGGCGCCGCGGTCGATGACCAGGAAGTCGCTGTCGGCCAGCGCCACCAGCGGGTGGTGCCAGGTGCCGCGCGCGAAGTTCACGCCCTGACCGGGCTGGGCGATGAAGGCGCGCAAGTCATCCCGCTGCGGCGCGATGTCGGCCCGGGCCACGATGACCAGAAAGGGCGATGGACCGAGGGGCATGAAGGCCTGGCTGCCCAGCTGGTGGCGTTCCATCACCTGCAGGCGCAAGGGGCGGGCTCGGGCCTGCGCGCGGAAGATGCTGACCAGTGGGCGGCCGTTGTCGGCCGTCAGGTCCAGCCGGGCCAGGTCGTCGTAGCGCTCGGCCGTGCCGGCGTTGATCGACAAGCGGCGTGCGCTGGGGCCGGCTTCGATGACATCACCGTAGTCCGCAAACACGGGCCCGGTCAGCGCGTGAACCGGCAGGAAGCGGGGGGCGGCACTGCCGAGGTCGTAGGGCGCGATCCGTTCGGTCATCGCAAGGTCCTAGAAAGCCCGCACTTCGCCGCGCGGCACGAAGCGACCCATGCCTTCGCGGCCCAGCCACTGTTCGCCGTCCACGATGAGGGCGCCCCGCAGGAAGACTTTCTCGACGCGGCCCTGCAGCGTGCGGCCTTCCAGCAGCGTGTAGTCGCAATGGCTGTGCAGGGTGTGGGCGTGGATGGTCTGGCGCACATGCGGATTGAAGAGCACCACGTCGGCGTCACTGCCGACGGCGATCGTGCCTTTCTTCGGGAACAGGCCGAAGAGTTTGGCCGGCGTGGTGGACGTCAGCTGCACGAAGCGGTTCAGCGACAGCTGACCATGGGTGACGCCGATGTCGTACAGGCTGACCAGCCGCGTCTCGATGCCCGGCGCGCCGTTCGGGATTTTCGAGAAATCGCCCTGGCCGGCCGGCTTCTGGTTGAAGAAGCCGCGGTGGCCTTCCTTCATGCAGAAGGGGCAGTGGTCGGTGGCCACCACCTGCAGGTCGTCATAGCGCAGCGCACGCCACAAATGCTTCTGGTCGTCGGGCTTGCGCAGAGGCGGCGTCATCACGTACTTGGCGATGTTGAAGTCGTCGCTGTCGTAGACGCTGTCGTCGAACAGCAGGTAGTGCGGGCAGGTTTCGGCGAAGACCGGTATGCCTTCGTCGCGCGCCTGCACGATGTGCTTCAGCGCCTGGTTGCTGCTGACGTGCACGAAGTAGATCGGCGCTTCGGCCAGTTCGGCCAGGCGGATGCCGCGGTGCGTGGCCTCGCCCTCCATCAGGGCCGGGCGGGTGCTGGCGTGGTAGCGCGGTGCGGTGTGGCCGGCTTCCAGCGCTTCCTTGATCAGCAGGTCGATGACGGTGCCGTTCTCGGCGTGCAGCGCCACCATGCCACCGTCGGCGCCGACCTGGCGCAGCATCTGGAAGATGGCCGCGTCGTCGGCCATCATCACGCCGGGGTAGGCCATGAACATCTTGAAGCTGGTCACGCCCTCGTGGCGCTGGGCGTGGCGCACGTCGGCCAGCACCTGCTTGTCGACGCGGGTGACGATGCAGTGCAGGCTGTAGTCGATGTTCACCTGCGGCTCGGCGCTGCGCTGGGCGCGGGCGATGGCTTCCAGCGGCGAGTCCTGCGGCGTCTGCAGCGCAAAGTCCACCACCGTCGTGGTGCCGCCGAAGGCTGCGGCCTTGGTGCCGCTGGCGAAGGTGTCGCAGGTGATGCTGGGGCCGACGGTGTTTTCCATGTGGACGTGGGTGTCCACGCCGCCCGGCAGCACGTACAGGCCGGTGGCATCGACCACCGCCACATCGGGGCCGACGGCCAGGTTCAGGCCGATGGCCTTCACGATGCCGTCCTGCATCAACACATCGGCGGTGTAGTCATCGCTGGCCGTGATGACGCGGCCGTTGCGGATCAGGGTGGCGGTCATTGTTGAACCTCCGTGCTGCGCACTGCGGTGCGAGTCCTCTTCGGAGCGGCCGGGCGTGGACTCACGCCAGCACCTCGTCGAGATGGGTGATCAGGCGGTCGATTTCGCCGGGCGTGTTGTAGTGCGCGATGGACACGCGCACCACGCCGCCGCGTTCGTGCAGGTTCAGCTTTTCGATCAGGCGCTTGGCGTAGAAATCGCCCCAGCGGATGCCGATGCCGTAGCCATCGACATGCCGCACGACGGCCTCGGGCGCCACACCGGCCGGCACGAAGCTGATCGTCGGCACGCGCAGCGCATCGTCGGCCGCCGGGCGGCCGATCAGCCGCACGCCGGGCTTGCTGCGCAGGTAGGCCAGCAGTTGTTCGGCCAGCGCGTTCTCGTGGGTTTCGAAGGCGTCGAAGGCGGCTTGCATGCGCTGGCGCGGTGTGCCGGTCGCACCGAGCGACGTGCCGGTGTCCACCAGGTAGTCGTGGATGCCGATGCAGCCGTAGCTCAACTCGTAGTTCACATTGCCCGGCTGCAGCTTGTAGGGCAGCACGTCGGCGCCGATGAAATAGTGGTTCAGGCTGGGCAGTTGCAGCAGCAGCTCGCGCTGCACCCACATCACCGCGTAGTGCGGGCCGAACACCTTGTAGAAGCTGAAGACCACCACGTCGGCGCCGCTGGCCTGCACGTCGACCAGGCGGTGCGGCGCGTAGGCCACCGCGTCCACGCAGACCCGGCCGCCCGCCGCGTGCACACGGCGCGCCACCTCGGCCACCGGGTTGACGGTGCCCAGGATGTTCGAGGCCCAGGTCAGCGCCACCCAGCGCGTGCGCGGGCTGAGCAGCGCGTCCAGCGTGTCCAGGTCCAGCGCCAGCGTCTCGGGGTTGACGGGCCAGATCTTGACCACCGCGCCGGCTTCGCGCAGGCGCATCCAGCCGCCGATGTTGGCCTCGTGATCGGTCTCGGTGACGATGATCTCGTCGCCCGGCCGAACTTGCGCATCGGGGCCCAGGCGCAGCGCCTGCGTCAGCACGAACATCAGTGCGGTGGTGGCGCCGCCCATGACCACTTCGTCGTCGTGCGGGGCATTGATCAGCGTGGCCACCGCGTGGCGCGCGGCCAGTACCTTCTCGCCGGCCGTGACCGACGCGGCGTAGCTGGCACCCAGCTGCACGCTGCTGGTCAACAGGTAGTCGCTGACCCGGTCGGCCACGCGTTTCAGCACCTGCGAGCCACCGGCGTTGTCGAGGAAGACGGTGTCGCCGGCCAGCGCCGGGAATTCGGCGCGGATGCGGTGGAGGTCGAGTTCGGTCATCGCGGTTACTGCCTGGGTGTGATGCATGAAATGTGGCGGATGTCGGTTCAGCGCAGCGCGGCATCGCGCCGGGCTTCGAAGCGCGACACCAGGCGGATCAAGGGCAGCAGCAGCAGCAGGTAAAGCGCGGCCGCGCCGATCAACGGTGTCGGGTTTGCCGCCAGGGCCTGCGCCTGCGTGGCCTGCTTCAGCAGGTCGGGCATGGCCACGACGGAGGCCAGCGCGGTGTCTTTCAGCACGTTGATGCACTTGCCGGTGAGCGGCGGCGTGACCACGCGCAGCGCCTGCGGCAGCACCACGCTGCGCAGCGTGTCCCAGAAGCCCAGGCCCAGCGCCTGCGCGGCGTGGGTCTGCCCGCGCGGTATGGCCTGGATGCCGGCGCGGAAGATCTCGGCCGTGTAGGCGCAGGACACCAGCGACAAGGCGGTGGCGGCGGCGGCAAACGATGACAGCCGCAGGCCGACGAAAGGCAGCGCGTAGTACACCAGCACCAGCAGCACCAGCAGCGGCAGCGAACGGAAAACGTCGATGTAGCCGCGCGCCAGCGCCTGCAGCGTTGGCGGCCCGTACAGGCGCAGCAGGGCCAGCAGCAGGCCGCTGAACAGGCCCAGCGCGATGCTCACCGCGCCCAGCAGCACGGTGGTGCCCAGGCCTTCCAGCAGCAGCGGCAGCGCCGCCCACAGCACCGGGCCGTTGAAGAAGGTTGCGATCAGGTCCATGCGACGCCCGGCTTGCGCGCAGCGCCCGCTGCGGGGGCGGCCCTCACTTGGGCATGTCCAGCACCTTCACCGTCGATGAATCCGCGGGCGGCGGCATGCCGAACCACTTGCTGTGCACCTTGGCGAGGGTGCCATCCCGCTTCAGGGCCGTCAGCGCAGCGTTCACGGTCGCGATGTCCGCAAAGTTCTTGGCGAACATGAAGGAGTAGCGCTCGCCCGTCGGGATGCGCGCAGCCACGCGGTACTGCGGCTTGTCCTTGATGTAGTAAGCCACCGCCGGCACGTCGCTGATGTAGCCGTCGATGCGGCCGGCTGCCAGGTCCAGCATGGCCGGCGCCAGGCCTTCGTAGCGCGAGATCTTGGCGATCTTGTAGCCGGCGGGATTGGCATTGGCCGTGGCCCAGATGTCGCCGGTGGACGCGGTGTCCACGCCCACGGTCTTGCCCGCCAGGTCGGCCAGGGTGGTGATCTTGCTGGCCTTCAGCACCGACAGCGACTGGTCACTGTCGTAGTAGGGCTGGGCGAAGGCCAGCGTTTCCAGCCGCTTGGGCGTGATGGTGATGGACGAGATGGCGATCTGGATGCGCCCCGAGGCCACCGCCGCGAACAGGCCGTTGAAGGGGATGTTGTCGATCTTCACCGTGTGGCCGGTGCGCCGGGCCACTTCCTGGACCAGGTCGATCTCGAAGCCGACGAACTGGCCTCGGGCGTCCTGGAATTCCCAGGGCACGTTGCCGATGTTCGCGCCGACCGTCCATTCGGTGGCGGCGGCGGCGGCCTGGGCGGGGTGCAACAAGACAGGCAAGACCACCAGCATGGCGACTAGCAGGCTGGTGGCGCGGCGGTTAAGGGGCATGCGCTCGACTCCTCGGGTGACCGCCAAACCCGGTCGCAAGAGGCATGCCTGCCGCCCCCCGCTGGTGCATCTGCGGGCGCACCTGCGGGTGCACCAGCGGGGGGCGCTGGGCGGTCGGATCAGTTCGCGACGGCCGTCTGCCGGTTGCTGGCGTTGCCTTCCAGCTGCGGCGTCTGCGAAAACTTGCCGGCCATCGCAGTGCGCATCTGGGCCACCACGGCCTTGCGCGACAGCGTGTTCTTGGTCGCGTTCATCACCTGCAGGAAGTAGTAGGTGAAGGCGCCGTTGTAGCGCCCGTTGAAGTAGGCATCGGCGCTGGTCTGGTTGGCCTTGCAGCCGCCCCACAGGATCTGGTTGGTGGCCGGGTTCACGTCCAGGGCGCGCGTCTTGCCGCTGGTCTTGGCGGCGGTTTTGCCGGCCGCCTTGGCGCTGGCCGGCGCGGCTTGCCGGTGCAGCGTGAAGCCGCGCACCTTCTTCTGCTTGACGGCGCCCTGCAACTCGCCCGCCGGCGGCGCCACGTAACGCGCGCGCGGTGCATGCAGGCCGAATTCAGCGCCGCGCAGGCCGGTGCCCGAATGGCAGGTGTCGAGGTAGACCTCGAGCAGCACGCCGCTGGGCACCTGCTGGAAGAGGTCGTGCAATTCGTCGTCGCTGATGATGTGGGCGGGGTCCCACATGCCGTTCTTTTCGGCGATGTCGTAGGGCACGAAGGCCTCGTCCATGCCGTCCGGTTCATCGCCGCTGGCGTCGGCCATCTGGGTGCCGTGCGACGACAGGCTGAACAGCAGGTAGCTGATCTTCCCGGCCTTGGCGTCGGCCACGGCGGCTTTCAGCTGGGCCATGATGTTGGCCTTGGTCGCCGAGCTGTCAACCAGCGCCACCACCTCGGTCGCCTTGAAGCCGAGCAGGCCTTTGCACAGCGCGACCATGTCCTTGGCGTCGTTGACGCAACCCTGCAGCGTGAACTGCGGGTAGCTGGCGAACTTGTTGATGCCGACGCAAATTGCCTTTCTGGCCATGGAGATCTCCTCTTTGGTGATGGGGGTCTCCATGCTTGCGCCACCGCTCGCCCGGCGCCATCCCTAGCGTGTCGGGCCCTGTGTCTTGACGGCCACAGGGCGCCTCGCCACTCAGCCGGTGCTGCGGTCGCCCAAGGCGATGTCCAGCATCATTTCGCTGGCCAGCCCTTCCAGGTCGGCGCGCAGGGTGTCGTTGCTCACCGCCTGGGGCACCAGCAGGTGGGTGTTGACCTTGAAGCGCAGGCTGCCGTCGGCAGCGCCCAGCTTTTCGGTGTGCAGGTGTTCGATGCTGACGCCGCGTTCTGCCAGGCGGCGCGTCAGCTGGCTGACGATGCCGGCGCGGTCGGCGCCCACCAGTTCCAGCGTGACCCCGCGCCAGCCGGCTGCGGGCTGGCCGGCTGCGCTCTGCGCAATGGCGATCTGCAGGCCGGCGGTTTCCAGCTCGCGCAGCGCGGCGGCCACGGCGTCGGCGCGGTCGGGTGGTACTTCCAGGTGCACGGTGCCGGCGAATTCGCCGGCCAGGCGCGACAAGCGGCTGGCCGCCCAGTTCGCGCCGTGGCGGTGGGCCACGTCGGCCAGGCGGGCGACGATGCCAGGGCGGTCCGGCCCCATCACGGTGACCACCAGGTCGGCGGTCGCGGGTGCCGGGTCGTCGTCCAGCTTGACCGTGCGGCGCAACATCGGCGCGCGGGTGGCGAAGCGCGGGTCTTGCGTGTGCGCCGGCAGGGCGCCGTGGTCGCGCGCGTGGCGCACCACCTGGGCCAGCAGCTTCAGGCCCAGCGGCGCCAGCGCGCGTTCCCACAGTTCGCGGGCGTTTTCGCCACGGCCCACGAAGCACCAGTCCTGCGCGGCGATGGCGCCGGCGTCCCAGCCGTCGGCCAGGTGGTAGACCGAGCCGCCGGCGATGGCGTCGCCTTGCAGCACCGTCCACTCCACCGCCGCGATGCCGCGGTGGCGGGGCAGCAGCGACGGGTGGTAGCCGACGCCACCCAGCCGCGAATGCGCCAGCGCTTCGTTGCTGACCCGGGCGTGGGTGTGGGCGGCGACGATCAGGTCGACGTCCGGCACGGCGTCGCCGGGCACCATCTTCGGATTTTCGAGGACGTGCACCGATTCGATGCCGGCCGCGCGGGCGGCGATCGCCAGGCGGTCATCGGCGGCGGGTGCGACCACCGCCGCGATGGTCACGCCGGCTTCCTGGCGCAGGGTTTCGAACACGGTCGCGGCGAAGTAGCGCGAACCGATCAGGGCAATTTTCAAGGTCAACGGCTTCTCCTGAAGTGGCGCCGGCACGGGGCGCGCCGCGATGATGCCTCAGGGCGCGCCGGCTGCCGGCGCGGCCGCAGTCAGCGCGTCAGGTGATGACGCTGGGCGCATCGCGCCCGGTGCGCTGGCGGATGCCGGCCACGCGGTCGGCCAGCGCAATCAGGTCGGCCAGGGCGGCCTGGGTTTCCAGGTCGTGGCGGGCGGCGTCGCCTTCGAAGCGTTCGATGTAGACGCGCAGCGTGGCCCCCGAGGTGCCGGTGCCCGACAGCCGGTAGACGATGCGTGAACCGTCGGCGAAGACGATGCGCAGACCCTGGTGTTCCGACAGGCTGCCATCGACGGGGTCGAGGTAGCTGAAGTCGTCGGCGACGGCCACGGCGCGGCCGTCCAGCGTGCCGCCGACCAGCGCCGGCAACTGTGCGGCCACGGCCTGCATCAGGCCCGCCGCCGCCGCGCTGTCGACTTCTTCGTAGTCGTGCCGCGTGTAGTAGTTGCGGCCGTAGCGGGCCCAGTGGTCGCGGGCGATTTGCTGCACGCTCTGCTGGCGCACGGCCAGGATGTTCAGCCACAGCAGCACCGCCCAGATGCCGTCTTTTTCGCGCACGTGGTCGCTGCCGGTGCCGGCGCTTTCCTCGCCGCAAATCGTCACCCGGCCAGCGTCCAGCAGGTTGCCGAAAAACTTCCAGCCGGTGGGTGTTTCGAAGCAAGGCACACCCAGCGCCTGCGCCACGCGGTCGGCCGCACCGCTGGTCGGCATGGACCGCGCGATGCCGGCGATGCCCTGCGCGTAGGCCGGCGCCAGATGGGCGTTGTCCGCCAGCATGGCCAGCGAATCGGAAGGGGCCACGAACAGGCCGCGGCCGATGATGAGGTTGCGGTCGCCGTCGCCGTCGGAAGCCGCGCCCAGGTCGGGTGCCTGCGGCGACATCATCAGGTCGTACAAGTCCTTGGCGTGGACCAGGTTGGGGTCGGGGTGGTGGCCGCCGAAATCGGGCAGCGGCGTGCCGTGGCGCACGGTGCCGGGCGCGGCACCCAGTGCGCTTTCGAAGATGGCGTGGGCATAGGGCCCGGTGACGGCGTGCATCGCGTCGAAGGCCAGCGTGAAGCCCGAGGCGAACAGGCGGCGCAACGCGTCGAAATCGAAGAGCTGGCGCATCAGCGCCAGGTAGTCGGTCACCGGGTCGATGACCTCCACCGCCATCCCGCCCACCGGCTGCGTGCCGATGCAGCTCAGGTCCACATCGGGCGTGTCGGTGCTGCGGTATTCGCTGATCTTCAGCGTGCAGGCGTAGATGGCGTCGGTGACCTTCTCGGGCGCCGGGCCGCCGTTGCCACCGTTGAACTTGATGCCGAAGTCGCCGTCGGGGCCACCGGGGTTGTGGCTGGCCGACAGGATCAGGCCGCCGAAGGCCTGGTGTTCGCGGATGACGCAGCTGGCCGCCGGCGTGGACAGGATGCCGCCCTGGCCGACCAGCACGCGCGCAAAGCCGTTGGCCGCAGCCAGGCGGATGACGGTCTGGATGGCGGGCAGGTTGAAGTAGCGGCCGTCGCCGCCCACCACCAACGTCAGGCCGGCAAAGCCGCCGGCATCGGGCCGCACCGCGTCGAACACCGCCTGCACGAAGTTCGGCAGGTAGGCACCGGCCGCGAATTCGGCCACCTTCTTGCGCAGGCCGCTGGTGCCGGGTTTCATGCCGGCGATGGGGGCGGTGGCGACGGTCAGGATCATGGTCGCAGCCCCGGGCGGGTCAGCGTGCCAGCTGGTCCAGCTTGCCGGTCTTGTCTTTCCATTCGTCGGCTTCGGGCAGCGGCGCCTTGCGCTTGGTGATGCTGGGCCAGTTGCGCGCCAGTTCGGCGTTCAGCTTGATGAATTTCAGCTGTTCCGTCGGCACGTCTTCCTCGGGCAGGATGGCGTTCACCGGGCATTCGGGGATGCACACCGCGCAGTCGATGCATTCGTCGGGGTCGATGACCAGCATGTTCGGGCCCTCGCGGAAACAATCGACGGGGCAGACATCGACGCAGTCGGTGTACTTGCAGCGGATGCACGATTCGAGGACGACGTGGGTCATGGGCAGGCTCAGTAAGGGACAACGCGACCGGGGCTTGCGCCGGCCGCACCAACCCAGAATTTTACGGTGCGGACAGGATCCGCTCGGCAGAGGGGGACACCGGCGCCCGCGCGGGGCTGGCAGCCGGCGCAGCCGGGGCCACGGCGCGGGCGCCGGCACCCACGGTGACGACCGTCGGCCGGCCGGCGTGCAGCACGGCCGCCGCGCCCAATGCGGCCACCGTGTGGTCGCTGGACAGGCGGTCGGGCCAGCCGGCGCGCGAGACCACGCACACCGGCGTGTCCAGCGGCCAACCGGCAGCGTGCAGGCTGCGGCCCAGCGCGGCCAGCTGGCGGCCGGCCATGTAGAAGACTTCGGTGTCGGCACGTTGGCCGGCTTGCAGGTCACCGCTGCGCGTCATCGCGGTGCTCAGGCTCACGCTGCGGCCGCTGCCGCGACGGGTCAGCGGGCGCTGTGTGTCGGCGGCGGCGGCGATGGCGGCGGTGACGCCGGGCACCACCTCGCAGGCCACACTGGCCGCAGCCAAGGCCAGCAATTCTTCTTCCAGGCGACCGAAGACGCTGGGGTCGCCGCCCTTCAGGCGCACGACGTTCGGCACCCGCTGCGCCCAGTGAACCAGCATCGCGTCGATGGTGGTCTGGCCCGTCGAATCGCAAAACCCGCGCTTGCCGACGTCGATCCACTTGGCCTGCGGGGCCAGTTCGCGCAGCGCCGGGTCGGTCAGGGCGTCGAACAGCACCACGTCGGCCTGCGCCAGGCGGCGTGCGCCGCGCACGGTGATCAGATCGGCCGCACCAGGGCCGGCGCCGATGAACACCACCCGACCGAGCGGGCCGCGCGGGTCTGCCGGCAAGCTGGAGCGCGTCATTTCACGAGCAGCGCGCCGCTGGTGCGGTGGCTGGCCGCATCGACCACGATCAAGGCGCCGCCGACGCGGTTGCTGGCGTAAGGCGCCAACGGCAGCGGCTGCTGCAACTCGAATTCGACATCGCCGATTTCGTTGACCGCCAACTTGTCGGCCGGCTGCGGCTGCAGGGTGTGGATGTCCAGGCGGTCGATGATGCGCAGCAGCCGCGCCTGCACCCAGCGGTTGCCGTGGCGCACCAGGTATTTGCGGCCGGGCGTGGCGGCTTCGGTGTCCAGCCAGGCCAGCGTGGCGGTGAACTTGCGCACCGCCTGCAGCGTGTCGGGCGTGGCCAGCCAGTCGCCGCGTGAGACGTCGAGCTGGCGGTCCAGCACCACGCCGGCCGACTGCCCGGCGCTGGCTTCATTGACGGCCTCGCCGGCGCGGCGCAGTGCCGCCACCACGGCGCGTTCGCCGCTGGGGAAGACCTGCAAACGGTCGCCCACGCGCAGCGCGCCCTGGGCAATGCGGCCCCACAGCACGCGCGGCTGTTCGCCGGTGCCGCTGCCCTGGCGGGCCACGTACTGCACCGGCAGGCTGAAGTCGCCGGTGTTCAGCTCGGCGGTGGTCGGCAGTTGTTCCAGCAACTGCAGCAGCGACGGGCCGTGGTACCAGTCCACGTCCAGCGGCTGTGTGACGTTGTCGCCGCGCAGGGCCGACACCGGCACCGTGCCGGCCACCGTCAAACCCGCCTCGGCGGCGAAGGCGGCCAGCGCCTCCGACACGGCGGCGAAGGCCGGACCGGGGTCGGCGACCGCATCGAGCTTGTTGACGGCAAACACGATGCTGGGCACACGCAGCAACTGCGCCAGCAGCGTGTGGCGACGCGTCTGCGGCAGCAGCACGACAGGGCGTACGGACAGGTCGAGCTTGGTGATGTCCACCAGCACCACGGCCGCGTCGCTGCCCGCAGCGGCGGTGACCATGTTGCGCGTGTACTGCTCGTGCCCCGGCGCGTCGGCGATGATGAATTTGCGCGCCGGCGTGGCGAAGTAGCGGTAGGCCACGTCGATGGTGATGCCCTGTTCGCGTTCGGCTTCCAGGCCGTCGGTCAGCAGGCTCAAATCGAAGTCGGGCCCGCCTGCGGCGCGCGGTGCGGCTGCGCCGGTGGCGGCACGCGCTTGCAGGGTGTCCAGCTGGTCGGCCAGGATGGCGCGGCTGTCGTACAGCAGGCGGCCGATCAGCGTGCTCTTGCCGTCATCGACGCTGCCGGCCGTCAGGAAGCGCAGGGCGGGGCGGTGGGCCAGCATGGGGGCGGGGTGCAGGGCCGCCGCAGCGGTTTGGCTTTGAGCAGACATCAGAAATACCCTTCCTTCTTGCGCCGTTCCATCGA
>JANPHI010000344.1:0-9080 GCA_031424355.1 Betaproteobacteria bacterium | reverse complement strand
TCGCTGACGCGCAGCAGCACGCGTTCCAGCGCGGCGTGGTCGGCGGCCGGCGCGCCGCGCCACTCGCCCAGCATCTCCGACACGCGGGCGCGTTCGATCAGGTGGCCGGCCAGGAACTGGTTCAGCGGCGGCAGTTCCATCGCGCGGTCGGCGATCAGTTCGATCATCGTGCCACCGGCGCCGAAGGTGATGACGGGGCCGAAGGCCTCGTCGGTGGTCAGGCCGACGAACACCTCGCGGCCCCGGTGGCGCTGGGCCATCGGCTGCACGGTCACGCCGTTGATGCGCGCCGTGGGCTGGGCCCGCTTCACCGCTTCCAGCATCTCGGCGTAGCGGTCGCGCACCTGGGCGGCGGTGTGCACGTCCAGCACCACGCCCTGCACGTCGCTCTTGTGGCTGATGTCGGGCGAGTCGATCTTCAGCGCCACCGGGTAGCCCAGCTGGCTGGCGATCAGCATCGCCTCGTTGGCGCTGCGCGCCAGCATCGTGCGCGTGACGGGGATGTGGAAGGCCGCCAGCAAGGCCTTGCTTTCCATTTCGGTCAGCACCTTGCGGCGTTCGGCCAGCACGCCTTCGATCAGCAGGCGCGCGCCTTCGGTGTCGGGCTTGGCGCCGTCACTCAGCGGCGGCGGCGTCTGCTGCAGCAACTGTTGGTTGCGGTAGAAGCTGGCGATGCTGTTGAAGGCGTCCACCGCCGCTTCGGGCGTGCGGAACACCGGCATCTGCTTGCGCGCCAGCAGTTCGCGCGCTTCGCGCACGCTGGCCTCGCCCATCCAGCAGCCCAGCACCGGCTTGGCGGCGGGCGAGAAGACCTCGGCGATGGCCTGCGCGATGGCCGCGCTGTCCACGCCCGTCTTGGGTGCGTGGATCAGCAGCAGGCCGTCCACCGCCTTGTCGGCCAGCGCCGCCTTCATGGCCGTGACGTAGGCCGTGCCGTCGGCGTCTTCGCCCAGGTCGTCCACGTGGTCCACCGTCAAACCCAGCGTGCCGGCCCAGTCGGCAGCCAGCACCGCCGGGCCGCCGCCGTTGGTGATGAGCGCCAGGTTCACGCCCACCGGCCTGAAGCGCGAGGCCAGGCATTGCGCGGCCGAAAACAGCTGCGTGAACTGGCGCACGCGCACCACGCCGGCGCGGCGCAGCGCGGCGTCGAAGACGTCGTCGGTGCCGACAATGGCCGCCGAATGGGTCAAGGCCACGCGCGAACCGGCGGGCTCGCGGCCGGCCTTCATCACCACCACCGGTTTGGCGTAGGCCGCCGCGCGCAGTGCGCTCATGAAGCGCCGCGCATCACGGATGCCTTCCATGTAGACCAGGATGCTCTGCGTGCTGGCGTCGCTGGCCAGGAAGTCCAGCACCTGCGGCAGTTCGACGGCGGTGTTGGGCCCCAGCGAGACGACGGTGGAAAAGCCCACGCCGTGCTGGCGCGCCCAGTCCAGCATCGCGGCGGTCAGCGCGCCCGATTGCGAGACCAGCGCCAGCGGCCCCGGCGCGCCCAGCGGGCCCAGGCTGCTGGCGTTGAGCTTCAGCGCCGGCCGCTGCAGACCCAGGGTGTTGGGCCCCAGCAGGTTGACGCCGTAGCGGCGCGCCGTCTGGTGCAGTTCGCTGCACAGCGCGGCGGGCAGGCCGCTGGACAGGATCAGCGCGGCGCGGCAGCGGATGCGGCCGACGATTTCCATCGCCGCCAGGGTGTCGTCGGCCGGCAGCGCGATGATGGCCAGATCGGCGCGGGTGTGTGCCAGGTCGGCCAGCGTGCCGCTCATGCCGATGTCCAGCCAGGTGATGGCGCCGGCATAGCCACCCGGTTCGGTCAGCGCCGCATGCAGGGCGCGGGCTTCGCGGGTGGGGCCCGATGGCGTCACGGCAGCGGCGGTGGCCTCATCGGCGGTGTCCGGAACCGGCGCGGCCGGCGGCGCCGGCGCTGTGGCCTGCAGTCCGGCATAAGCCGCCCCACCGAAGGCTACGACCGAGCGGGGGTTGAACAGCGGGGTCAGGAAATGGCGGTCCACGGCAGGCAATCGAAGCGTTTGTGCGCCAGCATAGGTCAGGCTGGCACGCAGCGTGCTGACGGGCATCAAGGGTCGGAACGGTGCACCGGCTGTCAGCGACAGCCGGCTCGCCCCTGATGGACCTGATTGACCTGATTACACTTTGCGCGCCGGCGTTTGCCGCGCCGACCTTCCAACTCTGCACAGGTGCCCCCCCATGCTGCCAGCCGCTCTGAAGATGATGCCCGTTCTCTTGCTGTCCACAGCGGCCTGGGCGGCCGAGCCCAAGACCAACTTCGTGGACCACTCATCGGGCCTGCTGATCGAAGCCACTGCCGCCAAGGCGGTGATGGGCGAGAACATCCCGGCCAAGGTCTGGAAGGTCTACCCGGCCAGCAAATGGGCCTTCGTCAGCCAGGTCGAGGGCGGCATGAAGGGCACGACCTGCGTGGTGTCCGCCCGCGTGATGCTGCTGCCGCTGACCCCCACCGTGAAGGCTGTGCTCTTCCGCCCGCAGAAGACGGCCACGGCCTTCGACGCTGCCGCCAATTCCAGCACCGACGCCTGCAAGGCGATGGCCAAGGACAAGCTCAAGGAAGCCACCGAAGCGGTGGTGTCGGCGCTGGTGAAAACCTGATCGACAACCGTATCGAAAGCCAAGATGCCTGATTCCGCCGCCGCCCTGCCGCGCACGCTGGCCCTGGTTGACGACGACCTGGAGTACAGCCAGTTCCTGTCCGAGCACCTGGTGGCGCTGGGCATCCAGGTGGAGCACTTCGCGGACAGCAACGACCTGCTGGCCAGCAAGGCGCCTTTCGACTACGGCTTCTACATCGTCGACCTGATCCTGCCGGGTGTGGACGGCACCGACCTGATCGGCATCTTGCGCAAGCGCACGCAAGCCGGCATCGTGGTGGTGTCGGGCCGGGTGGCGCCCGATGTGTTTGCCAAGGTCATCGACGGTGGCGCCGACATGCTGCTGGCCAAGCCCGTCACTTTTGACAAGGTGGTGGTGGCCATCCGGGGCGTGTACCGCCGGGTGACCACGCCCGTCAGCCAGGCCTGGTTGCTGGACGTTGCCGCCAACCGCCTGCTGGCACCCGATGGCGTGGCCATCACGCTGAGCGAGACCGACCTGGCGCTGATGCAGTGTTTTCTGCAAGCCAAGGGCGGCAGCGTGAGCCGCGAAACCCTGTGCCGCCTGCTCGGCCACCCGGACACCCCGGAGTCTGAAAACCTGCTCAGCGCAACGGTGTACCGCCTGCGCCGCCGGGTCGAGCGGGCCACGCCCTTGCCGGTGCCGCTGCACACGCAGGCCCGCGTGGGCTACGTCTTCAAGGGCGAATTGCGCGCCGCGTGATCCCGGTGCCCTTCGGCGCCTGCCGGTAGCCGATAGCCGACGTACGGACACGGACTGCCCGGCGCCCGACGGCCCCCCGAGCTCAGCGTTTTGCAATATCTGCTTACATTCTTTCCGGCATCAAATGTGATTTTGTACGGCCTTTCGTGTGGAATCGCACGGACAGGCATACTCGATGCGCTTAGGGGCGTCGGGCGTTTCCGGTAGCAACCGGGCGACTGGGTGCCGAACCCGAACAGACGTCAGGAGCAGGAGCAGGTCATGTTGCAGAGATCCTCAGAGCCGCTGGAGCAAACGTTTGCAAGCTTGCACGCCGCCGAGGTCATGCCGACGTCAGCCCTGGCGCCCATTGGCGTGTACGCCATCGACGAACAGCCGCTGTTCCGCCGCGGTCTGGCCGCCATGCTGGGCGCCGACAACGCCTTTTGCTGGCTGGGTGAGGCGTCAACCGGGGCCGATGCCGTGGCGGCCGCCCACACGGTGTGCCCCGACGTGGTCTTCGTTGACCTGCTGATGCCGAACATGGACGGCGTGGTGACGATGGAAGCCCTGCGGCCGCTGTGGCCCTCGGCCCGCTTCGTGGTGATGGCCAGCCGCATCGAGGCCGCCGACATGCGCCGCGTGGTGGCAGCCGGTGCCTCGTGCATGCACAAGAGCGTGTCGCCGCTGGAACTGGTGGCCGCCATCCGTGCCGTGCGGCGGGGCCAGCGCGTGCTGTCGCCGGCGGTCATCACCGCGCTCGAATCCAGCGTGCGCGAAGCGCCGCTGCGCAACGACCTCACACCGCGCGAACGGGCGCTGCTGCAGTTGATGGCCCAGGGGCTGGACAACCGCAGCATCTCGCAGTCGCTGGCCATTTCGGTGCCGACGGTGAAGTTCCACGTCACCAACATCATGTCCAAGCTGCACGCAGCCAACCGCACGGCGGCGGTGTTGGCGGCTTTGCGCGAAAAGATCATCCGCCTGGACGGGCCGGTCACCGCGGGTTCTGGCGGGGACTGACGCGGCAGGGTGGTTCAGCCGCCCTTCGGTCGCCCCTCAGCGGCTGATCAACCGCCGATCAATCGCCCATGATGCGCTGCCAGCCTGCATGGCCCAGCGCCTCCAGCGTTTCGATGTTGCGTTCGTAGATGTGCTCGGCGTCGGGCACGGCGGCCACCGCCCGGTCCACGCTGTCTTCGCGCAGCAGGTGCAGGGTGGGGTAGGGGCTGCGGTTGCTGAAATTGCTGATGTCGTCGATGTCGGTGTCGGCAAACTGGTAGCCCGGGTGCAGGCTGGCGATCTGCAGCACGCCGTCCAGTTCCAGTTCCACCAGGGCCGCGTCGGCCAGGTCCAGGAAGTCGTTGTAGTCGGCGAAATCGCCCAGCACCAGCGGGTGCACCAGCACCGTGGTGTCGACCCGCTCGGGGTCGGCGGCGGCCAGGGCCTGCAACTCGGTCACCAGGTCGGCCAGCAGGGCTTCGGTGTCTTGCGCCGAACTTTGCACCCAGCGTATCTGCTGCTTGACGTGAACGGCCTTGGCGAACGGGCACAGGTTCAGGCCGATGACGGCCTTTTCCAGCCAGGCCTGGGTGGCTTCGATAGGGGTCATCAGCGGGGTTCTTTCCGGCATGGGGTGGTGGCTGTCGAGGGGCGACCGTCAGGGTCGCACGGCGGGCGTTTCCAGCGGCAGGCCGGCGGCGCGCTGCATCAGGAACAGTTCCAGCACCGTGGCCTCGTCGCTGCCCTGGGCGTAGGGCTCGGCGCGCACGCCGGTCATGCAGTTTCGCAGGCGGCGCTGCAGGCTGCCCAGGCCCTGCCATTCCAGGCGGTAGATCGGGTAGCCGGAGGGGTGGCCCTGCGGGATGGTGGCGCCGGCCAGGCGGCCGCCCGCGTGCTGCTCGTGGCACTGCGCGCACGAGAAATCCAGCTGCCCCATGCGCCGGTTGAACAGTTCACGGCCGCTGTCGCGCCAGGGTTGCAGCCGCGGGTCGCGGTCGGGGGCGATCGGCAGGCCGCGCGACTGCAGGGCCACCACGGTTTCCAGCCCCAGCATGTCGTCGCTTTCCAGCGCCAGCGGCGGCGCTTTCAGGTGGCGCACGCGGCACAGGTTGATGCGGCCGGCCAGCGTCACCGGCTTGCCGAGCAGCGGGTCGAAAGCCGGGTAGCGCACCGCCACACCGCGCAGGCTTGGCAGGCGGTGGCAGCGGCTGCAATCGGCGTCGAAGCGGCGTTCGCCGTCGGCCACCCACAACCAGGCCGGGTTTTGCGCGTCGTCGCGCTGCAGGGCCTGGGTGGCCGGGCCCATGTCGGCGTAGCCCGAGCGCAGACGCGCTGAGGTGGGGGATGCCGATGCCGATGTCGGCGCTTGCGCCAGCCCGGCGGTGTGCGCAGCGGCCAGCAGCAGCGCCAGACCGAACCGGCGCCTCATGCCACGGTGAGCCGCGCGCTTTCGCTGTGGCTGAAACCGCCGTCGCCTTGCCAGGTGACCGTGAGCAGCCCCGAGGCCGTCGCGCGCAGTGGAAAGGCGAGGTAGGGGTTGGCGGCAACCGCCGGGTGCAGATCGGCCGCAAACACCAGTTCGCCGTCGAAGCGGCATTCCACCCGCCGCACCAGGTTGCGCGCCAGCACCTGGCCGTCGCCGCCGACGCGAAACCCCGTTTCCATCGGGTGCTGCACCGTCGCGCGGATCTCGATGACTTCGCCGACACGGGCCGTGGCCGGGACATTGAGCAGGGCGCGTGTGGCCATCTCAGCTCTCGATGCACGCGGCCAGCGTGACGATCACATCGACCTGTTGCTGCCACACGCTGCCGTCGTTCATCACCGCCAGCGCGGTCAGCGTCTGCGTGGTGGCCAGGCGCATGCGCGTGGCGACACGGGCCATGCCACTGCGCGGGCCCAGGTGGAACACCGCCACCTCGGGCAGCGGGTTGAGTTCGGTGTACAGACCGATGCGCTGGACGTGGTCGGCGGCCGTCATCGGGCTGTCCACGCGGACGGTCACCGGCACCACATTGCCGTTGTCGATCAGCGGCGCGATGTCCAGCGTGACACGCCCGGTGCGCGGCGTGCGACCACCGGTGAAGGCCTGCAGCGCGGCCTGCAGCGCTTCGGGCGTGGCGCGTGCAGTGGCCGGCAGCAGCAGGGTGCCCAGCGCCCCCGCCGCGGCCGTCAACACGATGCGGCGCGTCGTCATCGCAGCGTCTGCAGGAAGGCCACCACGTCCTCCACCTGCTGCGCGTCCAGCACCGGCTTGTCGCGCCACGCGGTGCCCACGCGCTGGCCGCTGTCAGCGGGCGGCGTTCGGTGCAGCGAAGGCATCAGGCCTTGCGGGTCCAGGCGCCGCGCATCGGCCACGCGCAGGCGCAACTGTGCGGCCGTCCAGCGTGTGCCGGCGCCTTGCAGATTGCTGCCCAGGTTGCCCTGCTCGCGCACTTCGGCAAAGGGCCCGCTGTGGCACAACAGGCACAGCCCCTGCTGCCGGTTGACGACCAGCGCCCGGCCACGCACCGCATCGCCGGGCGTGGTGGTCAGCGGCTGCGGGATGCCGTCGCCGACCACGACCCAGCTGCTCAGTGCCAGCGCCGCAGCGATGCCCATGCCGCTGGCCAAGGCCTCAGGCCCTGAGACTTTGCTGCTTGATCGGCAGCGTGCGGATGCGCTTGCCGGTGGCCGCGAAGATGGCGTTCAACACCGCCGGCGCCGCCACCGCGATCGTCGGTTCGCCCACGCCGCCCCAGAAGCCGCCCGAGGGCATCACGATGGACTCGACCTTGGGCATGTCGGCGATCTTCATCGACGGGTAGCTGTCGAAGTTGCGCTGCTCGATGCGGCCGTCCTTCACCGTGCATTCCTCGTACAGCGCCGCCGACAGGCCGTAGACGAAGCTGCCTTCGATCTGCGCCTCGATCTGCTGCGGGTTGACGGCATGGCCGGGGTCGGTGGCGGCCACGATGCGGTGCACCTTGAGCGCGCCGTCCTTGCTGACCGACACCTCGGCACAGGCTGCGACGTAGCTGCCGAAACCGTGCGTGACGCACAGGCCGCGGAAGACTTTCTGCCCGTTCACGTCGGGCGCCGGTGTGCCCCAGCCGGCGCGTTCGGCCGCCGCATTCAGCACGGCCAGGAACTTGGGTGAATTGGCCAGCAGCTTGCGCCGCAGCGCCAGCGGGTCTTGCTGCGTGGCATGGGCGATCTCGTCGATGAAGCTTTCCACGTAGACCGCGTTCTGGTTCAGGTTCACGCCGCGCCAGAAGCCCGCCGGCACATGCGGGTTGCGCATGGCGTGGTCGATCAGCAGGTTGGGGAAGCTGTAGCCGAACATGGCCTCGCCGCCGCCGTTGTTCAGGCCCTGGAACTGCACCGGGTCCTTGCCGTTGACGACGTTCTGTGGCGCCACGCTGGCCAGGATGCTCTGGCCCGAGATGCGCATGTGCAGCGCGGTGACGTTGCCCTGCGCGTCCAGCCCGGCGGTCATCTTGCACTGCGTGATCGGGTGGTAGCGGCCGTGCGTCATGTCTTCTTCGCGCGTCCACAGCAGCTTCACCGGCGTGCCGGGCATCTGCTTGGCAATCTGCACCGCCTGCGTCACCCAGTCGTGCACCGCGCCGCGCCGGCCGAAGCCGCCGCCGAGGTGGATCTTGTAGACCTCGCACTGTGCCGGCGTCAGGCCGGCGGCTTCGGCGGTGGCGGCCAGCGCGGCATCGCCGTTCTGCGTCGGGGTCCAGACTTCGCAGCGTTCCGGCGTCCACTTGGCGGTGGCGTTCATCGGCTCCATCGTGGCGTGGTTCTGGTGCGGGTAGGCGTAGACCGCTTCGACCTTGCGCACCGCACCCGCCAGCGCCGCTTTCGCGTCGCCGTTGCTGTTGCCGACGACGGCCTGTTCGGCGTCGAGACCGGCTTTCAGCACGGCGCTGAAGTCGGCCTGCTGGATGTTGCCGTTGGGGCCGTAATCCCATTCCAGCGGCAGCGCGTCCAGCGCCTTCTTGGCGTGCCACCAGGTGTCGGCCACCACCGCCACGGCGTTGTCGCTGACGGCCAGCACGCGCTTCACGCCGGGCATCTTGGCCACGGCTTCGGCCTTGTAGCTCTTCAGCTTGCCGCCGAACACCGGGCAGGCCAGGATGGCCGCATTCAGCAGGCCGGGCATCTTCAAGTCGGCGCCGTAGACCTGCTTGCCGGTGGTCTTGTCCACCGTGTCCAGGCGGGCCAGGCGCTTGCCGGCCAGCTTCCAGTCTTTCGGGTCTTTCAGCGTGACGGTGGTGGGCGGCGTCAGCGTGGCCGCAGCGGCCGCGACCTTGCCGTAGGTGGTCTTGCGCTGGCTGCCCGCGTGGGTGATGACCCCGGCTGCCGCGCTGCACTCCGCCGCCGGCACTTTCCATTCGTCTGCGGCGGCCTGCACCAGCATCATCCGCGCGGCCGCGCCGCCCTTGCGCACGTAGTCGTTGCTTTCGCGGATGCCCCGGCTGCCGCCGGTGCTGAAATTGCCCCAGATGCGCTTGCGCGCCAGGTTCTGCCCCGGCGTGGGGTATTCGGTGGTGACGCGCGCCCAGTCGCAGTCCAGCTCTTCGGCCACCAGTTGCGCCAGGCCGGTCAGCGTGCCCTGGCCCATTTCGCTGCGCGCGATGCGGATGACCACGGTTTCGTCGGGCTGCACCACCACCCAGGCGTTGACCTCGGGCGGCTGGCCCTGGGCGGCGGCGGTCAGCGGGAAGCCGAACACCAGTGAGCCGGCAGCGGCCGCCGAGCCGATG
>JANPHI010000343.1:0-13487 GCA_031424355.1 Betaproteobacteria bacterium | reverse complement strand
GCCACCGGCACGCCGGCGATCAACAGCCCCAGGCCGCTGACCACCGCCTGCATGATGGCCGTGCCACCGACGCCCAGCGCCACGCCCCGGATGGCGCCGCCGGCCAGGTCGACCACGCCGGCGCCGCGCTCGCCACCCAGGCGGCGGGCGAAGCGCCGCACCAGGTCGGCGGCTTCTTCGCCGCTGGCGTACATGACGGCAGCGATGACCACCGTCATCAGGAACTGCAGCAGCAAGAAGCCCACGCTGCCGACCTGCGCCACGAACCAGCGTGTCACGTCGCCGGCATAGGGCGACAGCTTGGGCAGCAGGTCGTGCAGGCCCAGTGCGCTGGCCTGCTTCCAACCGCGTTGCAGCAGGTCGCCGACCATCGGCAGGTCCGCCAGCCAGGCCGGCGGGGCCGCGGGCAGGTGGAAGTCGGCCGCGATCTTGGCCCAGTCGATCAGCTGGTCGGCATTGCCCACGATGGTCACGATGGCCAGCGCCAGCGGCACCACGAACAGCAGCAGCAGCAGCAGCGTCATCACCGCCACCGCCAGGCCGCGCCGGTGGCACAGGCGGCGCTGGATCTGCAGCATCAGCGGCCAGCTGGCCACCACCACCATCGTCGCCCAGATGGCCGGGCCGATGAAGGGCCGCACCACCCACAAGGCGGTGCCCAGCAAAGCCACCAGGAACAGCACGCCGAAGGTGATGCGCGCCAGTTCGCCGCGCGGCACGTGGGTGCGCGGGCGGGCCGGCGCGGACGCCCCATCGCGAGCGCGCTTCACCGTGCGCCTTCCGCGTAGGGCGCCACGCTGGACGCTGCCAGGCGCCAGCTGGCGGTGCCCATGTAGCTGTCGGTCTGCAGCGTGGTCAGCACGCCCGTCACCCACACCGTGTCCATCGAACGCAGGCCCGCTGCCGCCGACCGGGGCAGCACGTGGATGATCTGGTTGGACGGCGGCGGCGGCGTGTGCACGCAGGCGCCGAAGTAGGGCACCAGCAGAAATTCCGTCATGCCGGCCTTGCCTTCTTCCAGCGGCACGACGTAGCCCGGTATGCGCACCACCTGGCCCACCAGCGCAGGGTTCACCGGTGCGTTGTCCCAGGCCTTGCGCATCTGCGCCATCAGCGCATTGGCGCGCGGGTCGGCGTCATTCAGGCTGGCCAGGTCCAGGTTCTTGAAGTCCTTGAACGGATCCCAGCCGGCGGGCACCAGGACGTCCCAGTTGATGGTGCGCGGGGTTGCGGGCGCCACGGTGGCGGCAGCCGGCGCCTGGATCGCCGGCTTCATCAGCGGCACGCCGGAAGGCTGCGCCTGCGCGCCTTGCAGGCCCAGCGCGGCGGCGCCTGTCAGTAGCCATCGAAGGTGAGCGCGGTGCATGCGGGGGCTGCCGATACGCAAGAAGTGTGTGAGTGGGGCCCGCCAGCCCGGCCGGCAAGCGGACGCGGAAGGGCTGTGCAGGCAAGGCGGATCAGGTGCGGGGCGAGAGGCCGTCGGCCAGTGACAGGCGGTAGGCCCGCCACCCCGGCACGAGGCTGGCAAGGATACCTGCGGCCAGCACCGCAGCGAAGAGGCCCCACTGCACCGCCGTCGGCGCGCCTGCGTGCAGCGTGATGCCCAGTTGCCGCTGCACCCAGGGCCCGGCCAGCAGCACGGCGGCGGCCGCGCCCCCGGCACCGAGCACGGCGCCCGTGACCGTCACCAGACCGCCTTCCAGCGCCAGCAGCAGCAGCACCTGGCGCGGCCCGGCACCCACGGCGCGCAGCACCGCCAGTTCACGCCGGCGTTCGTTCAGGCCGGCCAGCACCACGGCCACCAGCGAAGCCAGGCTGACCAGCGCCACCAGCGCCGACACCGCCAGCAGCGCGCGTTCGCCCAGGGCCACCACGGTCCACAGTTCGTCCAGCGCCACGGCCGGCAGCACGGCCATCAAGGGCTCGGCCGGGTAATCGGCCACAAAACGCTGCACGTTGAAGACCGCTGCGCGGCTCTTCAGGCCGACCAGCGCGGCCGCCACCTGCTTGGGTTCCAGGTCGAACTTGCGGGCCATGTCGGGCGGAATCTTCACGCCCGCCGACGCCGGCAGCGGCGCGCCGCCGGCCCAGTCCAGGTGCAGGGCCTCGATGGCCTGCAGGCTGACAAACACCGTGCGGTCCACCGGCGTGCCGGTGGGCGCCAGGATGCCGACCACCGTGATGGGTTTGTCGATGTGCTGGTCGGGTATGCCTTCGGGCAGCACGTCCGGGCCGTGGTGGAAGACCATCTTGCGGCCCAGGCGGTAGGTCTGCGAGCGGGCCACCTCGGCGCCCACCACCGTTTCATACAGTCCGTCCAGCGTGCCGGAAAAGGCCCGGCCCTGGGCCATCACCAGCGGCTGGCGGTCGCCGTAGGCATAGCGCAGGAAGTAGTCGGGCGTGGTGCCCACCACCGGGCGGCCGCGGTGGCCGTCGCCCAGCGCGATGGGCACCACCCATGCAACGGCGCGATGGGCCGCCAATGCACGCACGCTGTCCATGCTGATGGTGTTGCCGATGCTGCCGACATGGAACACCGCCGACAGCATCAGCTGCACGGGGCCGGTGCGCGCGCCGACAACCAGGTCGGTGCCGCTGACGGCCGCCGTGAAGCTGCTGCGGATGTCGCTGCGCAGCCGTTCCAGCCCCAGCAGCAAGGCCGTGGCCAGCGCGATGGACAAGACCACCAGCGCCAGCGTGCCGCGCCGGTTCAAGGCGCTGCGCAGGGCGATGTGCAAAAGCGCCCTCACAAAAACGCCCTCATGCCAGCCCCACCGCAGAACCCGCGCGGTTCAGTTCGGGCAGCGACAGCCGCTCGTCGAAGCGCGCCGCCAGCCGTTCATCGTGGCTGACGAAGACCAGCGTGCTGCCCGCTGCCGCGCAAGCCTGCAGCAGCAGCGCCATGAAGTCTTCGCGCAGCGGGCCGTCCAGCGCCGACGTGGGCTCATCGGCCAGCACCAGTTCGGGCCCGCCGATCAAGGCCCGCGCCGCCGCCACGCGCTGCTGCTGGCCCACGCTGAGCGCGTCGGCACGGCGACGCCACATCGGCTCGGGCAGGCCCATGCGCTGCAGCAGGGCCTGCGCGGCGGCGCGGGGCGAACCGGCACAGCGCTGAGCGCGGCGCGCGGAAAACCGGCAGGGCAGCAGCACGTTGTCCAGCACCGTCAGATAGGGCAGCAGGTTGAACTGCTGGAAGACCACGCCGACGTGGTCGGCACGCCGTGCGTCGCGAGCGCCGGCGGGCAGCGCGGCCCAGTCCTGGCCCATCAGCGCGACGCTGCCACTGCGCGCCAGCAGCACGCCGGCCAACAGGCCCAGCAGCGTGCTCTTGCCGCAGCCGCTGGGGCCGTGCAGAAAGACGGTGCGGCCGGCGGCGATGTCGAGGGCCGGGATGACCAGGCCGTCGTCGGCAGCGCCGGGCCAGCGGTGGTGGAGGTTGCGCAGGTTCAGCACGGGCCGCGATTGTGCAGGCGCGCGCAGCCCGCGCCCGGCGCGCCGATGTCAGCGGCCGAAAGCGCCCAGCACGCCGGCCACGGCCAGGCCCAACAGCGGCAGCGCGCCGTTCGCGCGGCGCAGGCGCCAGGCGGGGCGCAGAGCCTGGACGGCGGCGGGCTGCTGCGCTTCGTCGCACAGGTCTTCGGCAAAGCCTTCGCTGCGGAAGCAACCCGCGTGGGTGTCGGCCCAGGGCTGCGCGTGCAGGCTGTCGATGCCACTGCGGCGGCGGTCTTCAGGGCGGGCTTGGGGCTGCGTCATGGTGCGCCTCGTTGGGTGGGTGCGGGTGGTGGACGGGTTCACAGCGACTACGCGGCAGTCTGCAATCCGGATGTGGCAGCACGATGAAAACCCAAGCCCCTGCCGCGTACCATCCCTAGACCATGCCGACCACCCTTCAGGGGCAGCTCGTTGTTGCCATTTCCTCACGCGCGCTCTTCGATTTCGAAGAGGAAAACCGCGTGTTCGAAGACGGTGACGACCGCGCCTACATGCAGTTGCAATTGCAACGGGTCGAACAGCCCGCGCGGCCCGGCGTGGCCTTCTCGCTGGTGAAGAAACTGCTGGCCTTCAACGCCGAGCGGCCGCGCGTGGAAGTGGTGATCCTGTCGCGCAACGACCCGGTGTCGGGCCTGCGCGTGTTCCGTTCGGCGCAGCACTTCGGCCTGCCGGTGCAGCGCGGCGTGTTCACGCGCGGCGAGCCGCCGTGGCGCTATCTGCGACCGCTGGCGGCCAACCTCTTCCTCAGCACCAACGAGGCCGACGTGCGTTCGGCCCTGCTGGCCGGCGTGCCGGCGGCGCGCGTCTACCCGCAAAGCGCGCGGGCCTCAGAGGCCCACCCGCAGGAAGTGCGCATCGCCTTCGACGGCGACGCCGTGCTGTTCAGCGACGAGGCCGAACGCGTCTACCAGGCGCAGGGCCTGGACGCCTTCCAGCACCACGAACAGCAGCGTGCCGCCAGCCCGCTGGCGCCCGGCCCCTTCAAGCCGCTGCTGGAAGCGCTGCACCGCCTGCAACGCGAACCGGTGGCCGGCATGCGCGTGCGCACGGCACTGGTCACGGCGCGCAGCGCGCCGGCCCACGAACGCGCGGTGCGCACGCTGATGGACTGGCAGATCGAGGTCGACGAAGCGATGTTCCTCGGTGGCCTGCCCAAGGGCATCTTCCTGCGCGAATTCGAGCCCGATTTCTTCTTCGACGACCAGACCGGCCACATCGAAAACGCATCGCTGCACGTGCCGGCCGGGCACGTGGCGCACGGGGTGTCGAACGCTTGAACGACAGTCTGGGTCAGGGCTTGAAATCGCCGGCCCAGCCCCACACCAGCTGCTGCGGTTCGATGTACTTGCGCCACGCCGCGTTGACCTGCCCCAGCGTCAGCGCAGCGATGGCGTCGTCCACCTGCTGCGAAATGGCGAAGCGCCGCTGCAGCAGCAGGTTGGCCGCCAGGCGCCCGGCCACCACGCCGTCCTGCGCGCGGCCCAGGCGGCGGGCGTTGAGCAGCCCGCTGCGCGCGGCTTCCAGTTCGGCCGGCATGAAGCCGCCCTTCAGCGAGCGGGCCAGTTCTTCGGTGACGGCGGCTTCGACCTTGCCCTGGTTCTGCGGCGCGAAGATGGCGCCGACGCTGAACAGCGAATTCGCGTCGGTGCTGCTCCAGGCGATGCTGCTGCCCACGCCGTAGCTCAGGCCTTCCTTCTGGCGCACGCGCTGCCACAGCCGTGAATCCTGACCCTGCCCGAAGATGAAGTTGGCCACCGCCAGCGCGGCGTAGTCGGGGCTCAGGTCGGTCAAGGGCAGCGCCATCTGCGCCTTGAAGGTCGCGTTGGCCTTGTCGGGGGTGCGTTCGACAAAGCGCAGCGGTGGCGCAGCCACCAGCGGCTGCGGCAGACGCACATAGGGCTGCGGGCCGGCAGCCGGCTGGCGCCAGTCGCCGACGGCCTGCTGCAGCGCCTGCTGCACGGCCGCAGCATCGAAATCGCCCACCGCCGAAAATTCGCCGGTGGCCGCACTGACAAAGCGGCGGTGGAAGGCGCGCAGCCGGTCCAGCGTCACCGCCTTCACATCCTGCTCGCTTTCGTCAAAAGTGCCGGCATAACGCAGGTCGCCGCGCGGGTAGGGGTTGCCGTGGCGCGCCAGGCGGTTGGCCAGCACGGCCTCGGGTTCCTTGCGCTGGGCCTCCAGCCCGGCCAGCCACTGGTTGCGCAGTTCCTGCAGGCCTGCTTCGCTGTAAGCCGGCTGGCGCAGCAGCTTGCCGACCAGCGCGATGACCCCGGCCAAGTGTTCGCGCTTGCTGCTGATGTTGACCGCCAGCGTCTGGTCGTTGATGCCGAAAGACACGCCGGACTGCAGGCGGTCGAAAGCGTCGGCAATCTGCTGGCGCGTCATGCCGGCCGCGCCCTTGTCGAACAGGCTGCCGGCGAAGGCGGCCACCGTTTCCATGCCCTTCAGGCTGTTCACATCGCCGAAGTGCAGCAGCAGGTTGGCCTGCACCGAACGGCCGCGCGTGCCTTTGGGCAGCAGCGCGATCTTCAAGCCGCTGCCGCCCTGCAGCTTCGAGATCTGCGTGCGGCTGTCGATGTTGGCGGGCGTGGCCTCGAAGGTCTCGACGGCGGCTTCGGCCACGTCGCCGCGGTAACCCTGCACCAGCGCGGCCACGTCCACGCGGGCCGCCTGCGGTGCGCGGTCGGGCGGGTTGGCCGGGGCTGCGGGCCGGTACAGACCGACGGTGCGGTTGTCCGGGCGCAGCCAGGTGGCGGCCACGCGGTTCACGTCGGCCAGCGTCAGCTGGCGCACCTGGTCGCGCTGCAGAAAGTACAGCCGCCAGTCGCCATTGGCGATGGCCTCCGACAGCGCCACGCCCACGCGCTCGGGGTCGGCATGACCCTGTTCCCAGTCGTTCAGCCACTGCGTGCGCGCCCGCGCCAGTTCCTGTGCGGTCACCGGCTCGGTGCGCAGGGCGTCCACCACGCGGGCCATCTCGGTGCGCGCCTTGGCGATGTCCTGGCCCGGCGCCAGGGTCACGCCGAAGATCAGCGGCCCGGGCTCGGCCAGCGACCAGGCGAAAGCAAAGCTCTGCGCCGCCAGTTTGCGTTCCACCAGCCGCTTGTGCAGCCGACCGCCGGGCGTGTCGCCCAGCACCGCCGACAGCAGCTGCACGGCCGCGAAATCGGGGCTGGAGCCGGGCATCACCGGGTAGGCCATGTAGACAGCCGGCGTGCCGCCGATGCGGCGCACCGTCACCTGGTGCTCGCCGTCCTGCGGCGGGTCCAGCGTGTAGGTGGCCGGCAGCACGCGCGTGGGCTTGGGCAGCGGGCCGAAGGCCTGCGCCACCCAGGCCAGCACCTGTTCGGGCTGGAACTTGCCGGCCACGGTGAGCGTGGCGTTGTCGGGTTGGTAGTGCAGGCGGTAGAAGGCCTGCAGGCGCGGGATGTCGACGTTTTCGATGTCGCTGCGCGCGCCGATGGTGCTCTTGCCGTAGTTGTGCCAGTGGTACATCGCGCCCATGGTCTGCTGCAGCAGCACGCGGCCGGGGTTGTTCTCGCCGGCCTCGAACTCGTTGCGCACCACGGTCATCTCGGTGTCGAGGTCTTTGCGGGCGATGAAGCTGTTGACCATCGCGTCGGCCTGCCAGCCCAGGTACCAGCGCAGGGTGTCGTCGTTGGCCGCGAAACTGGCGAAGTAGTTGGTGCGGTCGTAGCTGGTGCTGCCGTTGGGCCGCATGCCGCGCTGGTTGAACTCACCCCACACATCGGGGGTCGTCGGCGTGCCCTTGAACAGCAGGTGTTCCAGCAAGTGGGCCATGCCGGTTTCGCCATAGTTCTCGTGCCGGCTGCCCACGCGGTAGGTCAGGTTCACCGTGGTGGTGGGCTTGCTGTCGTCGGGCACCAGCAGCACCTGCAGGCCGTTGGGCAGGCGGTATTCGCTGATGCCTTCGACACGGGTGACGGCCTGCCAACCCGGTGCTGACACCTGGGCCTGGGCGCCCGCACACAGCAAGGCCCAGCAGGCAAAGAGGAAACAGCGCAAAGGCATGGTGGCGTCGGGGTCAAAGCACAGGGTCGCAACCCGCAGCCAAGGGCCCGGGCGGCGCAGTGTAGGTGGCTGAACCCACCCCCTTCCTGAGGGGGGTGAGCACCGCAAGCGGGCTGCCGTCACGCATGATTCATGCTTCGTTTGTAGCCTGCACTTTGTAGTGCGGGTTGGCGGTAGCGCCAGCCGCCCATGCCCCGCTAGCCGCGCCGACAACCCTTCAGAAATCACCCGAGGAATTCCATGATCAAGACCGTTCTGGCCGCCACCGCGCTGGCCGCCTTTTCCTTCTCGGCGCAAGCCGTCCCGGTTGTGCAATGGGACTTCGAGGCGCTGTCCAGCGCGCTCAGCGTCAGCTCGACCAGCTACACCGGCGTGGTCGCGTCCCTCGGTACCGGCACCGCCGGCGGTACGCATGCCGCCACCAGCACCTTTTCTTCGCCGGCCGGCAACGGCTCGCCCAGGTCACTGAGCGTCAACACCTGGGCCGTGGGCGACTATTGGCAGTTCAACTTCAGTACCACCGGCTACACCGGTCTGATGCTGAACTTCGACCAGGGCGGCAGCGGCACGGGCCCTAAGGACTTCACGCTGGCCTACAGCACCGACGGCCTCACCTTCACCAACTTCACGTCGTATGCGCTGCCGCTGACCACCAACTTCAGCGCGGCCACCGTCAACAGCGGTTTCACCTTGTCGTTTGACCTGTCGGCCATCACGGCGCTGAACAACGCCCCGTCGGTGGCCATACGCCTTGTTGACGCGTCGACCGTTTCCGTCGCCGGAGGGACCGTCGGTACCGGCGGCACCGATCGCGTCGACAACTTCACCGTCAACCTGACGCCGGTGCCCGAAGCCGACACGGCCGCCATGCTGCTGGCCGGCCTGGCCTCGCTGGCCTTCATGGCCCGCCGCCGGCGCGACTGATGGTGGTCATCGCCCGCCACGGCGGCGGGTGACGCGACCCGTTTCAACCCAGGCCCTGCGGACGTTCTGCAGGGCCTGTCACTTCCAAGCTCCGCCAGACTTTTTCCGGAACTCGCCATGACCGCATCCCGAAGCACCCGTTTTGCACCGCGCCTGTTGCTGGCCCGGCTGGCCGCCTTGTTGCCCATGGCCTTGCTGGCCGTTGCCGCACCGGTGCATGCGGCCGATGTGGTCATCAGCCAGGTCTATGGCGGCGGCGGCAACAGCGGCGCCACCTACAAGAACGATTTCATCGAAATCTTCAACAAGAGCGCTGCAGCCGTGGCGGTGGGCGGCTGGTCGGTGCAGTACGTGTCGGCCACCGGGACGGGCACCTGGGCGCTGACGGCCATCCCCGGCGGCACGGTGATCCCGGCCGGCGGCTACCTGCTGATCCAGCAGGCGGCTGGCACCGGCGGCACGGTCAACCTGCCGACGCCGGATGTGATCGGCACGCTGGCCATGGGCGGCACGGCCGGCAAGGTGGCACTGGCCAACACCAGCACCGCACTGACCGGCGCGTCGCCCACGGGCGGGGCGGTGGTCGATCTGGTCGGCTATGGCCCCACGGCCACGGGCAGCGAAACCAGCCCGACGGCCGTGCTGACCAACAGCACGGCGGCCCTGCGCAACGGCAACGGCTGCACCGACACCGACAACAACAACGCCGACTTCACGGTCAGCGCGCCCACCCCGCGCAACAGCAGCACGACCTTGAACGTGTGCAGCGGCGGTGGGGGTGGCGGCGGGGGTGGCACGGCCACGCCACGCAAGATCTACGAGATCCAGGGCAGCGGCGCCACCAGCCCCTACGCCACGCAGAGCGTCATCACCAGCGGCGTGGTGACCAAGGTCAACAACAACGGCTTCTTCATGCAGGACGCTGCGGGCGATGGCAACCCGCTCACCTCGGACGGCATCTTCGTGTTCACCGGCGCCACGGCCTACCCGGCCGTCGCGGTGGGCAACCTGGTGGAAGTCACCGGCACGGTGGTCGAATTCAACGTCGGCAGCAGCACCGACACCCTGGCCCACACGGTCACCGAAATCAGCCCGGTCAGCAGCATCACGCTGACCAGCAGCGGCAACACCATCACGCCGACCGTGATCACGCTGCCGGAAACCGTCGCCGACGAGCTCGAACGCTATGAAGGCATGCTGGTGACGATCAACGGCCCGTTGACCATCGGCCAGAACTACTTCCTGGGCCGCTACGGCCAGATGACGCTGTCGGCCGGCGGCCGGCTGCAGACGCCGACCAACCGCTACCGCCCCGGCACCGCCGCCTACCTGGCGCTGGTGAACCAGAACGCGCGCAGCAGCATCATCCTGGACGACGGCAGCAGCCTGCAGAACCCCAACCCCACGCCCTACCAGGTGGCCGGTCTGGACCGCGCCGGCAACACCATCGCCACGCTGACCGGCGTGGTCGACTACGGCCTGGCCACCGCCAGCGCCACCGGTGCCGGCGACTACAAGATCCACCCCACCGTGGCGCCGGTCTTCGTGGCCAGCAACGCACGCACCACCACGCCACCGGCGGTGGGTGGCAACGTGAAGCTGGGCAGCTTCAACGTGCTGAACTTCTTCACCACCTTCACCAACGGCGCCACGGCCAGCGGCCAGACCGGCCAGGGCTGCAGCCTCGGTGGCGCGGTGTCGGCCAGCAACTGCCGCGGTGCAGACAGCCTGGGCGAATTCCTGCGCCAGCGCGCCAAGATCGTCGAGGCCATCGCCGCCATCAACGCCGACGCGTATGGCCTGATGGAGATCCAGAACAACGGCAGCGTGGCCGCGCAGAACCTGGTCGATGCGCTGAACGCCAAGGTCGGCGCCGGCACCTACGCGGTCGTGGCCGACCCGGTCTCGGGCACCGGTGACGACGCCATCAAGACGGCCATCATCTACAAGCCGTCGCGGATGGCACCTTTCGGTGGCGCGCTGAGCGACACCGCCGCCATCAACAACCGCCCCACGCTGGCGCAGACCTTCGTGATGGCCAACGGCGAGAAGTTCACGCTGATGGTCAACCACCTGAAGAGCAAGAGCGGCTGCGGCAGCGGCGCCGACGCCGACGCCGGCGACGGCCAGGGTTGCTACAACGGCACCCGCGTGGCGCAAGCCCAGCGCCTGCGCACCTTCGTGGCCCAGGTGCAGGCCTCCAGCGGCAGCAAGGACGTGCTGCTGGTTGGCGACTTCAACGCCTACGCCCAGGAAGACCCGATCCATGACCTGACCAGCAACGGCTATGTCGACCAGATCGGCGCCTTCAACGCCTTCGAATACAGCTACGTCTTCGACGGCGCCGCCGGCTACATCGACCACGCCATCACGACCAGCGAGATGTCGTCCAAGGTGGCCTTCGCGACGCACTGGCACATCAACGCCGACGAGTCGCTGGTCTATGACTACAACGTCGAGTTCAAGGCCCCGCTGACGACCTGCGGCGGCCTCTGCCCGGCTGACCCGTATGCGGCGGACCCCTACCGCGCTTCCGACCACGACCCGGTGGTGCTGGGCCTGATGGTCTACAAGACCCTGCTGGGCAGCGCCCGCGCCGACACCATCGTGGGCACGCCGGGCGATGACTACATCTGGGGCGGCGGCGGTGCCGACATGCTGACCGGCAACGGCGGCAACAACGTCTACGGCTACTTCTCGATGCGCGATGCCGGCGACACCATCACCGACTTCGTGCCGGGCAAGGACCGCATCGACCTGCGCCTGCTGCTGGGCGACCTTCGCTACACCGGCAATGACGCGGTGGCCGACGGCTATGTGCGCTTCGTGGCCGTTGCCGGTGGCACCGCGGTGCAAGTCGGCCCGGGCACCTTCCGCACGCTGGTGACGCTGACCGGGGTCAGCCCGGGCAGCCTGTCTTCGCTGCGCGACCTGATCGTCCGTTGACCGGGCCCTGAGCCTTCAGCCTGCGGTGTAACGCCGCAGGCTGGGCAGGTCGAGCACGCGCACACCGCCGTACTCGATGCGTATCACCTGCGCGGCGTCCAGTGCCTTCACGGCCTCGTTCACGCGCTGGCGCGACAGGCCCACCAAATAGCCCAGTTCCTGCTGCGTGATGCGCAGCAGCTCCCCCACGCCGGGGTAGAGCACCGGGTTGAACAGCGCGGCCAGGTTGCGCGCCACGCGTTCGTCGGGATGGGTCAGGCGGTCGATCTCGCGCGCCGCGATGAACTGGCTCAGCCTTTCGTTCAACTGCATCATCACGAAGCGGTTGAAGCCGATGCTGCGGTCCAGCAGCCAGTGGAAGGTGTCCACCGTGATGCCGGCCACCACGCTGGGCCGCAGGGCCTGGATGTTGTAGCGGTAGACCTCGTTCTTCAGCACCGTGCCTTCGCCGAACCAGCCGCCCGAGGGCACGCCGGTGAAGGTGATGGGCACACCGCCGCGGTCATGGGTGCTGTCGTTGCTCATCTTCAGCAGGCCGTCGATGACGCCGAACCAGTAGGTCACGGGCCGGCCGACGCGGCACACCAGTTCACCCGGCTCCACCGTCACCACACGCAGGTCGGTCAGCACGCGGGCACGCTCTGCGGCGTCCAGCCGGCTCAGCCAGGGCACATGCGGCAGGTCTTCAGGCAAGGCCCCGCGCGAGCGCGACGTGGGCACGCCCGTGGCACGTGAAGCTGACGGGAAACCGGCGGTGGCGATGTGGAAAGCTCCCAATCTGCTAAGGGAAACGCCTGTCAGAGCGAACCCGAGGATTGTCGTCACAACGACAACCGGGCGTCAAAGCATTGCCCAGAATCGGCACCAGCCTGCAAGGAGACGCGCCCGGTGCCTTCGACCTTCCCCCGCCTGATGCTCGACCACGCCGCGAAGCGCCCGCAAGCCGCTGCGCTGCGCGAGAAGGTCTACGGCATCTGGCAGACCACCACCTGGGCCGAACTGGCGCTGCTGGTGCGGCGCCTGGCCTGCGGGCTGCACGCGGCGGGTTTGCAGCGCGACGACCACGTCATCGTGGTGGGCGAAAACCGCCCCCGGCTTTACGCCTGCATGCTGGCCGTGCAGAGCCTGGGCGCCGTGCCGGTGCCGCTGTACCAGGACGCCGCCGCCGCCGAGTACGCCTTCCCGATCAACAACGCCGAAGTCGGTTGGGCCATCGTCGAAGACCAGGAGCAGGTCGACAAGATGCTGGAACTGCGCGCCGGGCCTTGCGCGAACGGATCGACAGGCGGCAACCGGCTGGCCCGCATCTGGTACGACGACCCGCGCGGTTTGCGCAACTACAGCGAACCCGGCCTGGAAGCGCTGGACGCGCTGGTGGCCGCCGGCCAGGCGCACGACGCGTCGAACGCCCGCCTTTTCGAAGCCGAGGTGGCACGCTGCCAGCCCGACGACGTGGCCGCGCTGTTCTTCACCAGCGGCACCACGGGCAACCCCAAGGGTGTGATGCACAGCCACGCCACGCTGCTGGACCGTGCGCTGGCCGGGCAGACCTTCGACCGCTTGACCGAACGCGAAGAGGTGCTGGCCTACATGCCGCTGGCCTGGGTCGGCCAGAACATCTTCAGCTACGCGCAGTGGCTGGCCTGCGGCTACGTGGTGAACTGCCCCGAGAGCGCGGCCACCGTCACCATCGACCTGCGGGAAATCGGGCCGACGTACTACTTCGCGCCGCCGCGCATCTTCGAAGGTTTGCTGACCAGCGTGATGATCCGCATGGAGGACGCTGGCCGCTTCAAGCGCTGGCTTTTCCGCACGTTCATGGACCTGGCGAAGCGGGTCGGCCCGACCTTGATGGACGACAAGCCTGTGGGCATGTTGCCGCGCCTGGCCTACGCACTGGGCGACCTGTGCGTCTACGGCCCGCTGCGCAACAACCTGGGCTTCAGCCGCGTGCGCGTGGCCTACACGGCGGGTGAAGCCATAGGCCCCGACCTGTTCACCTTCTACCGCTCCATCGGCATCAACCTGAAGCAGCTCTACGGCTCGACCGAGACCGCCGTCTTCGTCTGCCTGCAGCCCGACCACGAGGCCCG
>JANPHI010000342.1:0-71752 GCA_031424355.1 Betaproteobacteria bacterium | reverse complement strand
CCCACCCCAGCGCCGGCCCCCAGCACCGGCAACACCCCGCCGCCGGCCCCGCCGACCGCCCCACCCGCACCACCACCAGCGCCTGCACCGGCACCCGCTCCGGCGCCGGCGCCGGGCTGGGTGCCGGTGCGGGAGCCGGCGCCGGAGCGGGTGCCGGTCCAGGCGCTGGTGCTGGGGCGGGTGGGCCTGTCGGCGGGGCCGGCGGCGAGGGGTTGCCGGTGCTGGGCGCCGGCGCTGGGGTGGGTGCAGGTGCTGGCGCCGGGCTGGGAGCCGGAGTGGGAGCAGGTGCAGGAGCTGGCGCAGGGGCGGGTGCAGGCGCAGGGCTGGGTACCGGTGCAGGCGCAGGCGCAGGCGCAGGCGTTGGCGCCGGGCTGGGTGCCGGAGCAGGTGCAGGTCCAGGCGCTGGGGCGGGTGGGCCTGTCGGCGGGGCCGGCGGCGAGGTGTTCCCGGTGCTGGGCGTCGGCGCTGGGGTGGGTGCAGGTGCGGGAGCTGGCGCCGGGGCAGGAGCTGGCGCAGGGCTGGGTGCAGGTGCTGGCGCAGGTGCGGGAACAGGAGACGGCGCCGGAGCAGGTGCCGGTCCAGGCGCCGGGGTGGGAGCTGGAGCTGGAGCAGGGCTGGGTGCTGGTGCTGGTGCCGGTGCCGGCGCAGGCGCCGGGGTTGGTGCAGGAGCAGGAGCAGGTGCCGGTGCCGGCGGACCCGTTGGCGGGGCTGGTGGCGAAGTGTTGCCCGTACTCGGGGCGGGCGCAGGAAATGGAGCAGGAGAAGGTGCAGGCGCAGGCGCAGGCGCCGGGCTGGGTGCCGGCGCCACGGTGGTCGGTGCAGGCGGGGGCAAGGTATTGCCCGTCGTGGGGTCGGCGCTCCCGGTTGTGCCGGCGGCGGCGACCGCCGTGGCCGTCAAAGGCTGCGGCGCGGGGGTCGGCATGGGGGTGGCGCTGGGGGCCGACACGCTGGTCGTGGCGCCCACCGCCGTGGGCGGTGCCGGTGGCAGGACGTTGCCCGTCGTTGTGCCCGCGCCGCCAGCCGGAGCCGGGCTGGGCGCTGGAGTTGGAGTTGGCGATGGCGATGGCGATGGCGATGGCGTCGGAGACGGCACGGGCGCTGGCACCGGCGTCGTCGCCACGCTGTCGTCGATGCGCCGGATCCCGTCGTAGACCTTCACCGCCTCGATGTCGACCGCCTGCACGCCGCGCAGGGTGGCGCCCAGTGTTGCGATCGCCACATCCGTGCCACCGGGGTGGCTGGCATCGATGCCCGTGCGCGGCGCGCGCAGCAGCAGCGTGCCGCCGCTGGCGTTGGCGCCGCCGCGGGCGTCCAGCGTGCCGGTGGTCGGGTTGATGGCGCTGCCGCTGAGCAGCTCGATGCGGCCCCCAGCGTTGCCGGCGCCGGTGGCGCGTGCGTCCAGCGTGGCGCCGTTCAGCGTCAAGGTGCCGCCCGCCGCCACGGTGATCTGGCCGCCGCTGCTGCCGCTGGCGTCCAGCACCCCACGCAGGTCGATGGCGCCGACGTCGGCAGACAGGGTCAGCGTCTGCGCAGCCAGCGTGACCTGGTCGGGCAGCAGCAGGTCGCCGGCGCGCTGGCGCCAGGCGATGGCGCTGGCGAAATTGCCTTGGGCGGCCGTGCGCCCCGCCGCCAGCTGCGTGGCCAGCGCGGTGGGGCTGATGCCGCCCTGGCTGTCCAGCTGCAGCGTGGCGCCGCGATCGGCCTGGGTGGCGCGGCCCAGCAGGCTGCCAGCCAGCGTGATCTGACCGGCGGGGGCCACCAGCGACACGCTGCCGGCGCTGCCCTGGCCGGCGGCCGACACGTCGAGCGTGGCGCCGGCAGCGAGCTGGATGTCGCCGCTGGCAGCCAGCGCGTCCAACCGGCCGCCTGAGGTGTCCACCGCCGTGCCGTCGAAGCGCCGCTGCACGCCGGCCAGGTTGACGAGCGCGCCGCTGCCGAAAGCGATGGCCGGCGCGCTGGCGCTGCTGCCGGCCCCCGAGGCGGTGACCGTCAGCGTGCCCGTCGGCAGGTCGACCAGCGTGCCGATGTTCACGGTCGTTCCGGCCAGGCTCAAGCGTGCGCCCAGGGCAGCGGCCGGGTCGGGGCTGCCGATGGCGTTGGCGCTGGCGTTCGCGCTGGCCCCGGAAGTCCGCCCGGGCCACAGCGCCAGCGAACCTGCTGCCGACAGCACCGGCGCGCTGCCCGCGCTGGCCTGCAGGCGCGGCGTGTAGAGGTTGAGCGCACCGTCGGTCTGCAACCGGCCCTGGCCGTTCAGCTGCACCGCGGTGGCGGCGTCCACCTGCGCCAGGCTGGCGCCGGTGATGGCCTTCTGGCCGTCACCCAAGGTGACCGTGCCACCACCCAGCGCGACCGCGTCGCTGCCCGCGGCCGCGCCGGCCAGGGCCTGCAGTTGCAGGGTGCCGGTGACCGCCACGCCGTCGGCTGCTTTCGGTGGCTCGATGCCCAAGGTGTTGACCCACCGCAGGTCCTGCGCCACCACGCTGGCCTGCACGGGCGTGCCGCCGCTGACGCCCCGCAGGCTCAGCGCGGGTGTGTCCAGGGACAGCCGGCCCTGGCCGCTGCCGCCCAGCGTGGCGGTGCCGTAGAAGTCGATGGCCGAGTAGCTGCGCAGCGTGAGTGCCGAAGCCTGCGCGAGCTGGTCGTTCAGGCCGGCGTCCAGCAGCAGCACGTCCTTGCCGGCCAGCTGGCTGTCGGCGGTGCCCACGGCGATGCGTCCGCTGCTCAGCTGGATCTGCGCGCCGCCCAGCCGGGCGGTGGGCGCCAGCGACGTGCTGCGCGTGGCGTCCAGGACCAGGCTGCCGCTGCCGGCCTGCAAGTTGGCCCCGGCGCCGACGACCAGGTCCCCCGGGCGTTCCAGTGCCTTGTCGCCCAACACGCCGACGACGCCGCTGCGCAGCACGCCCGCGTCGGCGCTGCGGCTCAGGCGCAGCAACGCGCCGTCGCCGACGACGCTGACCGTGCCGGCCGGGGCCGCCGTGCTGGTCGAGACGCTGTCCGCTGCGCTGGACGCCGGGGCCAGCAGCTGGCTGCCCGCCGCGACGGTGATGGTGTTGCGGGCCGCCACGATGAGGTCGGCGGCCTTCAGCGTTGCGCCCGGCCTGTCGGCGGTGCCGACCGTGTCGATGGTGACGGTCTGCGCGCCGACCTGCAGCAGCCGCCCCTGGGCATCGCTGCCCTGGCGCAGGCCACCCAGCAGCAGGCTGGCGCTGCCGGCCTGGTTCAGCTGCTGGGGGGTCAGCAGCAGGGTGCCGGCGGGCACGTCAGCCTTGCTGCGTGTGCTGACTTCGATGGCCGGTGCCGAGATGTCGATCTCGCCGCCACGCCCGGGCTCCACCACGCCATCGCGCGTGAGGCTGCCAACGGCGAAACGCAGGTCGGCGTCGAGTGCGGCGCTGGCGGCGGCCAGGTTCAGCGTGCCCGCGTCGCTGCCCAGGCGCGGCACCGAGGTGCCGGCGGTCCGGGCCTGCGCGTCGAAGAAGGTGGTGGCGTCGCTGATGCGGATTTCCGACGACTTGCGCGCCACCGCCGACGGCGTGAAGACCCAGCTCAGCGGCGTGGCACCCGCCCAGTTCGTGCCGGCGGTGACCAGCCGGCCGCCGCCCAGGAAAGCGCCGTTGTCCAGTGCCACGGTGGCGCCCAGGTCGCGCGGGCCGGCGCTGCTGGGCGTGACCAGCCAGGCGCCCGGCAACAGCGCGTAGCGTGCAGGCAGCAGGGTGTAGGTGCCGGCGGGCAGCGCGGCCTTTTCGGTGCTCCCGCCGATGTTGCCGATGGTGATCTGCTGGCCGTAGGCGATGTTGGACGCGCCGCCGCTGGTGTCGGTCAGGCCGCGCATCGTGCGGTCGAGCGGCGCGGCACCGGTCTGGCCGGGCACCAGCGCGTAGGCGCCTTTGGCGGCACCGGCAAAGATGTCGCGGCTGCCACCGGGGCCGGGGATGAATTCGTAGGCCGCCAGCGCACCGCCACCCGACAGGTCCACCACGGCGCCGGCGTCCAGCGCCACGTTGCCCTGCGGGGCCTGCAGCGTCACCGTCTTTTCGGGCGGCGCGGCCAGCACATTGCCCAGGCTGTCGCGCCAGACACTGCCGTTGAGCGTGCTGCCGTAGGGCACCGTCAGCCCGCCCTGCGCCACCGAGGTGATACTGCCGCTGCGCAGCGCGACGCTCTCGGTGGCTTGCAGGTCGATGGTGCCGCCCGGCACGCGCAGCACGCCGGCCTGTTCGATGCGCGCGGCGGCAACCGTCAGCACACCGCCGGCCGACAGCGGCGCGGGCGGGCCACCCGTGGCGCTGGTCGGCGGCGCGGCCACGCTCACGCTGTGCCCGGGCGCTTCCAGCGTGTAGTGCGTGTCGGTGCTGGTGTAGACCTGCGCGGCGCTCAGGCTCAGGTCGGCGCGGGTGTCCAGCCGGCCGGCGCTGACGAGCTGCCCAGCCCTGTCGCCTTGCACCTGCGGCGCGGCGCCCACCAGGCGCAGGTCGCCACTGCTGTTCAGCGCGATGCGGCCCAGGCCCTGCGTGACCAGGCTGCCCTGCAGTTCCACCAGCCCGCCGCTGACGGCTAGCCGGCCGCTGCCCTCGCTGGCGTTGCGCAGCACGGCCGGCAGCGTGGTCTGGCCGGCCGTCAGTTCGGGTCTCACCGCGCGGCCGTCAACCTGCGCGCCGCTGCTGGTCAGCAGCACGCTGCCGGCGGTCAGGCGGGCGTTGGTGCTGGCGTCGGCGGCTATCACCGGCGCGTCCAGCTTCAACAGCCCGGGCAGGGTCAGGTTCAGCGTGCCGTCCAGCACCACGCGGTCGGCCGATGTCAGCGTCGCGTTGGCCAGGCCGGCGGCCTGCAACCAGTCTGCCGAAACGCGCGCGTTGCCGACGGCCGAGGCGCCGCCGTGGCTGGCCAGCGTCTGCCCGGCGGTGCTGCGGGCGGTGGTCGGCGTCGCGGTCAGGTCGCGCAGCAGCGGGCGGTCGCTGGCCGTGCGGCTGGCGCTGTCGAAGACCGAAGCCAGGCTGATGGCGGCGCTGCCGCCCGGCGCCGTCGGCCCGCCCGAAGCAGCGTCCAGCCTGCCTTCCAGCAGCAGGTCCTTGTTGCTGGCAACGACCAGGCTGCCGCCGGCGCCTTCGACGCGCGTGGCCTCGGTGCGTGGGCCGCCGGCGCCCTGCACGCTGAGGTCCAGCGTGCCGGCGGCGCCGCGCAGGTCGATGCGGCTGCCCGCCTGCTGCACCACGCTGGCCGGCGGGCCGCGGCTGGCGTCCAGGCTGACGCTGCCGCCGTCCTGCACATTGCCCCGGCGCAGGCCGTCGGTGGTGGGCGTGATGACCACGCTGCCCGCGGCGTCGATGACGCTGGCCTCGCCCAGCCAGACGGCGCGCGGCGCGGCGTAGGTGGCGGCCAGGGTGGCGTTGGCTTTGGTCAAGGCCAGCGCGACGTTGCCGCCAGGGGCCCGCAGGCTGCCTTCCAGGTCCACCGTGGTGGCGGCGCTCAGCGCGATGCTGGCGCCCGGGTCGACGTTGATCTGCGCGCCGCGCGCCACCAGCAACTGGCCGTCGGTGGTGTCGTTGCCGCTGCCGCTGGACCGCAGCGCCAGGCTGACGCGGGGGCGCAGGCCGTCGGCCAGCGTGGTCAGGCTGAAGAGCTGGCGCAACGGCGTGCCGCTGGCGGCCACGCGGGCGTCGGCGCCTGCCAGCCAGCTGCTGATGCGCGGGGCCAGCAGCGTGCCGGCGGCCACGGTCAGCGACTGCTGGCCGTCGATGTCGAAACTGCCGAAACCGCCCTGGCTGAAGAAGCCGGTCGACAGCTGCAGCTGGACGGTCGAATCAGTCCCGTCGACGATGGCCACCGACGCCGCGCGCAGCGTCAGCTTGCCGCCGCCGGTCAGGCCGTAGCCGCTGAGCTGTGAACCCAGCGTGAAGGGCAGTGCGCCACCGGCCAACCCCGGCACGGTGGACGGCGCCACGCCGGCCAGCAGGCTGATGCTGCCGGCGCTGGCGCCGCTGATCGCGCCGCTGCTGCTGACGCGCCCGCCGCCAGAGACATCGATGGCCGAGCCCACAGCCGTCAACACGCCGCCCGCGCCTTTCAGCGCCACCGAACCGCCGGCCGTGCCCGCCGTGGGCGTGGTGGCGTCCAGCAAGGGGTTGACCCACAGGCCGCTGGCATCCAGCGTGGCGCCGCCGGCCAGGCGGATGCTGCCGCTGCCGGCCAGGGTGCCCACCGTTTCAGCGCTGAAGCTGCCGCCGTGGGCTGTCACCGAGGCGTCCAGCGCGATGCCACCAGCACCGCGTGTCACCAGCAGCAGGCTGCCGTTCGTGGGCAGCTGCAGGCTGCGCGTCAGTTCGATGGCGCCGTCGCTGGCCAGCTCGATGCGGCCCAGGCCGGACGCGGCCAGCGCGTCGGCGGACAGGCGCGTCTGCGTGGGCAGCGCCGTCGTCAGCGGGTTGGCCCAGAAGGCAGCTCCGCCGCTGCCGGCCTGCGCACCCAGGCTGATGGGCGTGGTGGCGATGGCGGTGTTGTAGTTCTCGGTGCCCAGGCCCAGCGTCGAGCCCAGCTGCAACCGGCCCTGCGCAGCCAGCGCGTCCAGGCCCTGCGCCTGCCGCAGCCCGCTGCGGGCGCCGCCGGCCAGGCTGCCCGCCAGGTCGGCGACAGGCGCCAGGATGCGCAGGGTGCCTGCGTCCTGCCCGGCGGTGTAGCCGGCTTCCAGCCGGGTGCCGTCGCCGGCGCCGTAGTTCGTGACCACGCCCCAGCGGTCGCGCTCCTTCGCGCTCGTCGTGCCGGGTCCCTGCACGGCGGTGTAGGCGATGCCGGCCGGCGCGTTGTTCAGCGTGTAGACGCGGCCGTCAGGGCCCACCAGCGTGCTGGGGCTGGCGCTGGCGGCGGTGTAGTTCACCGCGCCGCCCGAGATGTCGATGCGCGAGCCGGCCTGCGCCGCCACGCCGCCGTCGGCCACCAGCGTGAGGCTGCCGCCGCTGGCCAGCTTTTCGGTGGCGTCCTGCTGCACGGCGGCGCGGTAGCTGGCCAGGTCGCCCAGGATGGGCGAGGCACTGCGGATGTCCAGCGTGACCTTGTTGCGCAGCAGCGGGCCGTCTTTCTGCAGCGGTGCGTCGCGCAGGTCGTTGCTGCCCAGCAGTTCGGTGGTCACGAAGTTGCGCGCTACCGAGGCCGTGGTGCTGGTCGTGCCGGCCACGTCGATGGCGGCGTTCCGCTGCAGCACGATGCGGCTGGCTGCGTCGGCAGCGCGGGCGGTGGCGGTGTTGGTGTCGTCGGCCAGCGCAGCGCTGGGCGCAGCCTGCGCGCGCAGGTTGGCCACGGCGCCGGGTGCGATCACTTGCGCGCCGCCCCCGGCGTCGCCAGCGCTGCCCTGCAGTTCGATGCTGCGCCCGCTGAATTCCAGGCGCGAACGCGTGAAAGTGGCGCTGCTGTCGGCGGTCTGTGCAGACCCGGTGTCGGGCGTGATGGTGGTGACGCTGGCCGCACCCAGCGTCAGGGCGCCGCCGGTGCCGCCCTGCTTGAAAGTGCTGTCGCCGGGCACCGTGCTGCCGCGCGCCAGCAGCAGGATGGAGCCGTTGCTGTCCACGCTGGTGGTGGCCGACACGCGGCCGAGCTGGTTCACAGCCATGCCCACCAACGTGACGTTGCCGCGTGCCGCCGCGATGTCGCCGCCGGCCACGTTGGTCACCGTGCCGCTGCCCTGGCCCGCGCCGAGTGCGCCGTCGCCCACTTCGACCAGCAGGCCGCGCGTGGCCGGCAGGTTGGGGTTGCTTTCCGAAGCGTAGAGCGCCAGCGCGCCGTTGTCGGTGGGTGAGCTCAGGTAGACGCTGGCACCGGCTGCCATCACGGTCTGGCCCTCAGGCGTGCGGATGCGGCCGGCGTTGTCCACGCGCTTGGCGAACAGCCACACGCGGCCGCCGCTGGCGGTGGTGATCTCGGCGCCGCTGTCGACGCGCACGAACTGCTTGGCATCGACGTAGTCGGCCGGCGTGCCGTCGTAGCTGAAGGCCGGGCGGGTGCCGTTGATGTTGTTGGCCAGGCCGGCGGCGAAGTCGGCGTCGCTGATGTTCAGCGTGCTGGCCACCAGCCCGCCCACGTCCACGCGCGCACCGCTGCCGAACAGGATGCCGTTGGGGTTGACAAGGTAGAGCTGGCCGTTCGATTTCAGCTGGCCCAGGATCTGGCTGGGGTCGCTGCCGCCGATGCGGTTGAGCGCGCTGCTGGTGCTGCCCGGCATCACGAACTCGACCTTGGCGTTCGCGCCGATGTTGAACTGCGACCAGTTGTAGACCGCGCGGTTGCTGCTTTGGTTGACCACCGCGCTGGCGCTGCCGGCGCCGCTGGGGTTGACGGTGGTCTGGTAGGTGGCGGTGCCGCTGGTAGCCCACTTGGCGGCGGGTTGGGGCAGGGCGGTGGTCGGCACGGCGGCCGGACCAGCGCCCTGCGCCGGCCAGGTGGCGGGCAGCAGCAGCGCCACGGCCAGCGCGATCTGCGTGCGGCGCGACGTGGCCGGGCTGGGCGCTGGCGCCTGGGCGCACACCGGCGCCAGCGGCAGGCCGGCGCCCTTTACGGGGTCTCCGGGGGCTGCGGATGCGAGCAGGGTGTTCACAGTGCGTAGGCCACGCGCAGGTGAAAGCGGGGTGCGCGGGCCGCGTTTTCAGCAGTGGCGTCCAGCGGCCAAGCCAGGTCCACGCCGCCGTTGGCGCGGGGGCCGGCGCGCCAGTTCAGTGCCAGGCCCAGGCCGCGCCGCACCGTGTGCAGGGCCTGGCCGGGCAGGGCGTTCAGCACGTTGACCTGGCCCCCTTCGGCGAAGCCGGCCACGGTGAGATCGTCAACCCCCGACAGGCCGGCTGGAGCCATCCAGCCCTTGCTGCCGCCCAGGTTGGCGCTGCGCCATTCCAGGCCCAGCACCAGGGCGCGGTCGCCCGAGGCTTCGGCTTCCAGGTAGCCGCGCACGCTGTCCACGCCGCCCAGGGCGTAGCGTTCGTTGCTGACCAGCGGCTCCAGCGAGAACTGCCAGCCCACCCGCGCCGAGGCCGTGGAACCGCCCCACGCGCCGAGGTTGAACCGCAGGTCGCCGCGCCAGTAGGCGTAGCTGCCGTCGGCGTCCTTGCTGCTGCAGGCGAACTGGTCGGCCAGGCCGGCGTCGGCGCAGTCCACGCTGCGCTTGAAAAGGCTGCGCTGGGCGAAATTGATCTGCGTGTTCAGGCTGAGCTGGCGGCCGTCACCCTGCCAGCCGGCGCTGTAGCCCAGCTGGAAAGGCAGGTAGCGCAGCGGGGTCAGCACGCCGGTGTCGGCCTGCAGGGTGCGCGTGCGGAAGTCCTTGAAGTCCACCCCCAGCGTGATGCCGTGGCTGTAGCGCGCCAGGCCTGGCAATGGGGCTTGCCAGCGCAGACCGACGTTCAGGCCCTTGCCCGCGACGGTGACCGCGCTGACCGGTTCGACCAGGCTGTTGCTGGACACCGCGAACAGGCTGAGGCTGGCGTCGCCATCGAGCGGCAGGCCGTAGTTCAGCAGCAGCAGGCGCGACTGTTTCGTGTCGGCCGGCGCGGTGGTGGCCGTGAAGCCGATGCTGTGCCCGCGCTGCCACAGGTTGTTGTAGTGGCCGCTGGCGCTCAACCGAAAAGGCGTGGTCGCAGCGGCGTGGCGGTTGGTGATTTCGATGGACGCATCGGCTGGCAGGCGGTCGGTGACGTTGAGGTCCACGTCCACCGTGCCCGGCGCCTGCCCGGGCTTGAGCACCGGCTGCACGCGGCGGTCTTCCGTGCGGTTGAGTTGCCCCACCTGCGCCTGCACGGTGTTGAAGTTGGGCACCTGGCCGACGGCCAGTTCGCTCACCGTCTGGCGGATGTAGCCCTGCGAGAAGTAGCGCGCACCGCTGACCCGCAATCGCTCCACCCGGCCTTCCAGCACCTTCAGCCGCACCACGCCCTGGTCGACACGCTGCTCGGGCACATCGACGAAAACGCTGAGGTAGCCGGCCTGCTGGTAGGCCTTCTCCAGTGCGGCGCGCGCCGCATCCACATCGGCGATGGTTTTGCCTTCGCCCAGGGAAGGCAGCACCGCGGCTTCGATGGCCAGCGCGTTCAGCACGCTGTTGCCTTCGACCTGGATTTCCAGCAGGTCGAAGCGGGGCGCATCCGCCGGGCCAGCAGCCTCGGCCGCCAGCGCCAGCGAAGTCCAGCTCACCAGCGTGGCGACGGCGGCGCACAGCGCCAGCACGGCGATGGGTGACAGCCGGATGCGCTGGCGCTGCCGCAGGCGCAGGCGCCGCTGCCACTGCTGCAGGTTCGGGATCACAGCGCCTGAGTCAGCGGCTTGCGTGGGCGCGGCGGCGGCGCAGTTGCAGGCCGGCCAGCAGGGCCAGGCCCGCACCCGTCAGCACGGCGCTGCCGGCTTCGGGCACGGCGCTGGGGCTGGGCAGGTCCAGCGCGCCATCACTGGCCAAGGCGTGCGCCAGCTCGTCACCGGCAGCGCTGGGCAGCGACGCGGCCACCTTCGAGAAACCGCGCAGGAAGCTCTCGGTCATGTTCAGCACCGTCAGTCCCTTGCCGGCTGAACTGCTGAGGCTGAGCACCCCTGCCAGCCGGGCGAAGTTGTTGCTGGCCAAGGTGCCGCTACGGGCTTCCAGCGCCGTCACCGTGCCGTTCAGGTTGTAGCTGAGGAAGTATTGGCCGGCCTTGTCGGTGGCGCTGGCCGCTGCCAGGCCCCAGTAGCCGTCGTTGGTCAGGTTGTCGAATTCGTCGATGGTGATGGGCAGCGATGAATCGAAGAGGTCGCTGCCGGTCAGCGCGTAGAACCAGGACGATTGCCCGATGAGGTTGCCCGTGCCGCGCCCGATCTGGTTGCCGAAGGTGACCTGGTTGCCCACGCCCAGCAGCATGCCGGGGTCGAAGGGGAATTTGGACGGGCCGTCGGTGGCCTTGATCAGCGCCGAGCCGTTCTCGGCAGTGCCCAGCGTGCCGCTGTTCTTGTTGCCGCCGTAGAAGGCCTCGATCGAGGCCGAGGTGTTGGTCAGGAAGTCACCCGAGACGGTGCTGAGGCCCAGGATGGTGGCCGCACTGCCGCTCAGGCCCTGCAGGTTGGTGGTGTACAGCTGGTAAGCGCCGGGCTCCGGCGAATTGCCGCCGGGCTGGGCCTCGGCGAACACGGACCAGCGAATCTTCGAGACATCCGGCTTCACGCCGGTGCTGACGTCGGTGTTCAGGAAGGCATCCCAGGTCGCGTCGTCGGTGCCGCCGAGGTACCAGTACAGCTGCGTGCCGGCGTCAACCTGGGCATTGGTGAAGAAGTTGCTCATCGTGATGCCGAGGTCCTTGACGAAGACCAGCTTGGGCGAACTGCCGTTGTTGTCCCAGGCCATGAAGGTCAGCTCAACCGTGCTGGTGCTGGTGCTGTCCACCTGCCAGCTGGCCTGTGCCGTACCGAAACAGGCCAGCGCTGTCAGCGTTGCGGCCGCCTTGCACAGCCAGACGCGGGAAGTGGGATGGAACAGCGGGGCGGTGGTCGGGTTCTTCACGGTGTCTCCAGGCGAAAATCCGGGCGCGGCGCGCAGCGGTGCGCACACGGAAGTGCTGAAATCGAAATGAGGGCGCAGCCTTGGCAGCGCCCTCTTCGGTGTTGTTCAGCGGGACGGGTGCAGGGTCGCACCCGAGGTCCGCGCTGGCGCCTTATTTGCTGATGTACAGCGGCGTGCAGCTGTTGGCGGCGCGGGTCACGCGCGAACCGTAGAGGCGACCCACGTCGGTGGCAGCCAGGGCGCCGAAGTTGCCCGTGTAGCTGGTCGGCAGCGCCATCACGCCGGCGATGACGGCCGCCGGGTTGCCTTGCAACTGCGTGCCCGTGAAGCCCTTGGTGGCCATGTTGGACAACAGGCTCAGCTTGGCCGCGTTGCCGGGCGTGCTGCTGTTGTATTGCATGGTCGACTCGTAGACGTAGTTGTAGCGGCCCGATTGCGCGTCGGTGCAGCCGGCGAAGGCACGATCGCCGCCACCGGCTGTGGCGTCACAGGCGCCCGAAACGGTGTTCGGGTGGGCTTCGGGCTGCGCGCCGTCCAGCTTCACGAAGCGGTAGCCCTTGTCGCCGCCGTTGGCGAAGGGGTCGTTGTCGCGGCCGATGTGGCCGATCGCATAGGCCGCGCCGAAGCCGGTGTCGGGCAATGCGTTGACCGTGCCCAGGCAGCCTTCAACCAGGCCGGTGGAGGTGTAGGCCGTGGCATTGGACGAGGTGCCGGCACCGACCACGCTGAGCGCCGTGGTGTTGGAGAAGGCACCCAGGGCGCCACCCGTGCAGCCCAGATCCTGGAACTTCAAGAAGGCTGCAGCCTGCGTGCCCGAGCCGATGGCGCGGCGGCAGATGTTGATCTGCTTCTTGTGGACCGAGGTGTCCACGGTGTCAGCCACGACCAGCCCCCAGCCCTTCTTGGACTCGACGGTGGTGGTGCCGCCGGTCAGCTTGCCGGCGACAGCCGAGGTGACGAAGTCGCTGGGCAGGGAAGGCCGGTTGGCTTCCTTGTCGTCGGCGGTCAGGCCCTGCGTGGCTTGCAGCGCGCGGTACAGCTTGGTGTTGACGGCCACGCCGATGATCTGCTGGAAGATGGGCGTGGTGGTCAGCGAGCCGCTCACAGCCAGCGTGCCGGGGCCGCCGTTCACCGACAGGGCGATGATGGCCGGCTCGACGTCGGAGGTGCCCGCGTCCGGGTAGTAGGTGCTGGTGCCGGTGCAGGTGTAGTTGGGCACGTTCAGGCTGGCGGCCGGGCTGCCGGCCACGGCGGTGCAGCTGGTGAAGTTCATGAAGGCGATCTTGGCCGGCGTGGCGATGGGCAGCACGCCCTGGGTCGAACCGCCCGCGTCGCGCTTGACGATGACCAGGCTGGTGCCGGTGCCGACACCCAGCACATTGCCAGCCTTGGCGTCGCAGGCGTAGCCGCGGTAGTTGCCGCCCGTGGCGCTGTCCCAGGCCACGCTCAGCGTGCTGGTGTCGCAGTTGTCGCTGATGACGAAGGCGCCGATGGTCTTGGACGAAGCCGAAGCGCCCGAGATCAGCAGCAGGTTGTCCACGGCAGCGCCGTTGTAGGTGGCGGTGGTCGAGCCGTCGACGGCTTCGACGATGGCCAGCTTGGTCATGTCGGGCACGCCGCCAAAGGCAGCGGCCTGGGCAGCGCCGGCCGTGGCGACGAGGGCGGCCGCGAGGGCGATCTGGTGCAGGTTGGTGTGCAGTTTCATGGTGTGTCTTTCCGGGATTTGGACAAAGGCGCGGCCAGACCCGGCCGCTGGCGGCCGGGTTGCAACGCGGATGGATTCAGTTCAGATCAGGCGCGGCGGCGGGCCACGAAGCCCACGGCGGCCAGGCCGGCGAGCAACAGGGCGTAGGTGCCCGGCTCGGGGACTGCAACCGTCGTGTAGCTGACATTCGCGCCATCGAAGTTCCACTGGCCGGCAAAGGTCTGCACCGTCACGGGCAGGCTGCTGTCGAACAGGTCGGTGGCCGAGAAGCGGTAGAACTTGCTGGCCGTGCCGACAGCGTTGCCGTCGTTGTAGGCGAACTGGCCGCTGTAGTTGCCGGCCGGGCTGAAGCTGTCCAGCCAGTAGACCTGGCCGTCGGTCTTGGTCACCAGCGACGAGCCGTTCGTCAGCGTCGGGTGGGTGCCCTTGCCGTTGGTCAGCGCGGTGAAGTTCTGCCAGGTGGCCGTGGCGTTCTGCAGGCCGTCGCCGCTCATGCCCGGTGCCAGGCCCGTGAAGGCCGAGGTCTTGCTGACCGTGGTGTACAGCGAGATGTTGTCGCCCTCGCCATCGGGGAAGGCATCGCCGAAGGTGTCGAAGCCGACGACGGCCCAGCGGGCATCAGCAGCCACGGCCAATGTCGAGCCGCTGTACAGCGCGGTGACCGGTGCGCTGAAGCTGGTGGTGCCGGCCATGGCGTTGAGCCGCAGGCCGGTGTCCAGCACGTAGTTCGATTCGGTGGTGGGGCTCCAGACGATCAGCAGGATCTCGGCGTTGTTCGAAGCCACGTCGGGCCCGCCAGCGCCAATGATGCTGGCCGAGGCGGCAACACCGGTCAGGGCCAGCGTGGCAGCCAGGGCGAATTTGTGGAATTGCATGGTTCCTCCGGTACAGATGGAAAGTCGGTGGTGTGGCCGGGTGGCCATCGGGTCGCCTGAAATCCCATCACTGGCCTGGCAGGCGCTTGCGCGGTCTGGGCGGCGATCGGGTCTGGGCGGGGGCCGCAGTGGCGGCCCGTGGGTCGGACAAAAGAACAAGCTGTGAAGTGCTGCACACGATGATGCCCAGCGACAGTGACAGCGCATGTGCGTTGCGGTCCGCCCAATAGTCCGTTCGGACCGCCTTGGGCACCGCCTGCCTGCGGGGTTTCAGCGGCCGACGAGGTAGCTGTCGGTCTTGCCGCCCGCAGTGATGGCCACGCTGTAGTTGCTGCCCGCCACCGTGATGACCGCCGAAGTGGTGCTGGCGCCGGTGATGCGCACCGTGCCAGTGGCCCCTTGCGCCAGCACGCTGTCGAACACCCAGCCGGTGAAGCTGTAGTCGATGTAGCCGCTGCCAACGGCGGCCGGTGCCAGGCCGCGCAGGGCCCCGGCGGTCACCGTGACCACATTACCCGCCGTCGCCACCTTGGGCGTGGCGGTGAAGCGGGTGTTGGGGATGTCCAGCGCGTACACGCTGAGGCCGCCTTCGGTGCCGAAGCGCAGCACGGCGTCCAGCGGCGCGAAGGCCGTACCGCCGAAGGGCGTGTAGCTGAAGCCGGTGTAGCGCATCGTGAAGACGGCGTCGGTACCGCTGCGCGACACCAGTTGCAGGGCGAATTGGCCGTCCACTGTCGAGCCCACCCCGAAGTCGCCCAGCGCCACGGCGCCCAGTTCCACCGCCGCCTTGACCACGCACTGCGTGCTGGTCAGCGTGATGGTGTCGCCCACCACCATCTGGGCATTCGGGTCGGCCTGGAAGCGGACCAGCACGGCGTCGGCGATTTCGATGGTCGACTTGCCGCTGCTGCACAAGGTACTGGAATAGTCCGACACCGACCGGATGTGGCTGCGCGTCAGCAGGTCCACCGCGGAAGGCCCTGCGCCCGTGGCGCCGGTCTGCACGCCCGAGGTGAGGCCGCCGGCCAGGCGCATGTCGCGGCTGCGTTGCAGCGTGTCGGTGACCAGTGCGGTGGCGGCCAACTGACTGGACGTGATGGCGGCTGTCGGCGCGCTGGGCATGGTGGCCGGGCTGGGCGACGGAGCGGGGGTACCCGCCACGGGCTCGCTGGCGGCAGTGCCGCCGCCGCCGCCACACCCGGGCAACATGGCGCAGGCGGCGAACAGCGCTGCCAGCGCGACCGGGATCTGGCGGTGGGTGGCAGGACGGGGGCAAGGCGAGGGAACGGGCATGTCAAAACTCCAATGGGGGCCGATGCTCCCAGCGACGCAGACTAGCCAGCGACCATGACGGCCGATCCGGATTCGAGACACCGGCATGCGCCGTTCGGGCTATGCGCCCTCTTCGCCCTATTTGGGCAGGCCGGGCTTTTCCGGCACTGTGTCTGCGGCGACAAAGTGCCAGTCCGACAACAGCGGCCCGTTGTCGGGTTGCGGGCCTTCGTGCTGCAGCAGGCGGCGGGCGGTGGCACGGCTGTGCACACCCATCCAACCTTGGGCCGGTTCTGGAGCAGGGATCACCACCCAGTCGGTCTGGCGCGTGAACGGGTCGGCGTAGGCTCGGCGCAGGTGGTGGCGCACCACACCGCTGCGGCGGTCGGCCAGAAGGTCTTGCAGGCTGGCGGGCCACGTGGGCGGCTCGGCAGCGGCGCGGTAGGACACGATCGCGCGGCGGATCTGTTCACCGCGAAACAGCAGCTCGCGTTCGCGTTCGCGCTCGGCCAGCAGCGTGGCGCGCTGTCCCAGCCCGGCCAGCAGCGTGCCCATCAACACCACCAGCAGCAGCACGCCCAGGTAGGTGAAGCCGCAGGTCCGCCGGCGCAGCGGGTGGTGATGGTGCCGTGCAGCCACAGCCCGGTCAGAGGTCGGCGTACAGCCGACCGTCGCGTGCGCGGCCGGCTGCGCCGCTGCGCACGTCGAAGACGCGGCCGGGGATGGCACTGTCGCGCGGCGGCACCACCGTCACCCAGCTGTCGCGGCGGCGGGTGACGGGGTCTTCGGGCTGTTCGCGCAGGTAGCGGGCACGCACCAGGTCGTGCAGCGTGTCGGGATAGCGGCCCTGGTCAGCGGCGTACTGGTCGATGGCGTCGCGCACCGTGGCCAGAGAACTCTTCAGCGCGGCCTCGCGGGCGCGGTCCACGCCGTCCACGTAGCGCGGCACGGCGACAGCAGCCAGCAGGCCGATGATGGCCATCACCACCAGCAGTTCGATCAGCGTGAAGCCGCGCCTCCGGCGTCGCCCGTTCATCGCGGTCTCACCAGTCGCCGTAGGCGCTGCCGTCCAGCGCCAGGCCGCTGGCGCGCGGCATCACGTCGAAGACATCCGCACCCGGGGCCGGCCGCTCGAGCGGGCTGCTGCTGCTGCGCAACTGCCAGGTCTGTGCGGCCGGCAGGCTGCGGTCGGCCAGCGGGTCGCGCGGCAGGCGGCGCAGGAAGTACAGGCGCTGTTCGGGATTGGCCGCCAGCGGTACGCCTTGGACGAGGCGCTGCAAACTGGCTGGGTAGCCGCTGGCACCGGCTGGCGTGGCGATCAGGTGCTGGTCGCTGGCCTGCTTGTGGGCGTCGATGGCCGTGCGTATCTGGCGCAGCGCGCTGCGCAGTTCCTGCTCTTGCGCGCGGCGCACCGTCAGCGTCCACAGCGGCCGCGCGGCGGCGGCCAGGATGCCGACGATGGCGACCACCGCCAGCAGTTCGATCAGCGTGAAGCCGCTGTTGCGCGGTTGCCCTCGCTGCTGCGACCCGCCTGCGCTCATTCCGCCACTACGTCGATCATCGCGTCGCCGCTCACGGGCAGCAGCACGCCGCTGCCGTCGGGCCTTTTGGCAGCGACTGCGCCCAGCGTCAGGTTCAGGCTTTGCCCGCGCGCGGTGGGCAGCACGCGGAACACCAGCACCTTCTCGGCGCGCGGCGCCAGTTCGAAGGGCAGGCGGCCGCCATCGGCCGGCTCGCCGCTGGCGATCTGCAGGAACTGGGCGTCGAAGTTCAGTTCGCCGCGCGCGGCCCACGCCGATTCATTGCGCAAGGTGACGGACACCGTCTCACCGACGCGCGCCGTGCCGCTGCTGCTGAGCAGCAACGCGCCTTCCTGCGTGGGCGCTGCCGCCGTGCCCGCGCTGGCCGCTGCCGGCACCGCACCGCCACCGGACAGGCCCACCGACGTCTTCGCCGCCGCGCTCAGTCGCAGCGGCAACGCGCCGGGGTTGGCGTCGTTGCCGGCGTCGAACACCAGCCCGTCGTAGCCGGGCATGGCCACGTTGCGCACCACGCGCGGCGTGATCAGCAGCACCACCTCGGTCTTGGCGCGGCTGTCGCTCTGCACGCCGAACAGCGCGCCCAGCACCGGCAAGGTGGACAGCCCCGGCACGCCGATGGCGCGGCGCCGGTCTTCGTCGTTGATCAGGCCGGCCAGCACCTGGGTTTCGCCATCCGCCAGGCGCAGCACGGTGGACGCCAGCCGCGTGCCGACCTGGTAGGCCAGCGAACCGCTGGGGCCGCTGACTTCCTTGATCAGGTTGCTCACCTCCAACTGCACCCGCATCGACACGTCGTTGCCCAGTTGCACCGTGGGTTCGATGTCCAGCTTCAGACCCACGTCGAGGTAGTTCACCGAAGCCGACACCCCGGCGTTGGCCACGGCCGTGGTGGTGAACACCGGCAGCTTGTCGCCGACCAGCACGCGGGCCTTCTCTCGGTTGCGCACGCGGATAGTCGGGTTGGCGATCAGCGTGGCGGCGCCGCTGTTGCCGCGCAGGGTGGCGATGAAAGCCGGGTTGGCCGTCCAGCCGCGAAACAGGCTGCGGGCACCGATGTTGGCCACGCTGGGTGGCGCCGTGCTGCCGTCGGCGGCGCCCGGCAGGCCGAAAGACGCGCCCTCGGGCCACTGCAGGCCGTAGCTGTCGAGCTTGTCCGACGCCACCTCCATCACCTGCACCTCCAGCATCACTTCGGGGTCGGGCATGTCCACGGTGGCGATCAGCTTTTCCACCAGCTGCAGCACCTCGGGCGTGTCGCGCACCAGCATCAGGTTCAGGCGTTCATCGATGTGCACGTCGCGCACCTTGGCCAGCGTGCGCACCATCGTCTGCGCCTGTTTGACGTCCACGTTGGTCAGGTAGAAAGCGCGGGTGGACAAGTCCTGGTGTTCGCGCAGCTTGGCGGCGGTGTTGGGGAAGATCAGCAGCGTGCTGTCGTTCAGCAGCTTGCGCTCCAGGCCCTGCGTACCCAGCACGATGCGCAGGGCTTCGTCCAGGGTGGTGTCGCGCAGCATCAGCGTGACCTTGGTGTCGGCGCGCACCTCGCGGTCGAAGACGAAGCCGATGCCCGAGCCGCGCGACAGCGACTCGAAAACGCTGCGCAGCGGGGCGTCGCGGAATTCCAGCGTCAGCGGCTGACGGAAGGCGGCGTTCAGGCTCGGTGCGGCCGGCGGGCGTGGGCGCTGCTCGGCGATCTGCCGGCGCAGCAGCGCAGCGGCCGGGTGGCCGGGCTCTTCGGCCAGCACCTCGCCAGCCAGGGCGGCGGCCTCGTCGTAGCGGCGGGCGCTGAAGGCCTGCTGCGCGGTGGTCACACGGCGGCTGCGCGCACTGGCACGGTCCAGTTCAGCGCGCAGCGTCAACAGGCGCGGGTGGCTGCCATCTAGCGTTTCGGCGGCGGCCATCAGGCGTCGCGCTTCGTCCAGCCGGCCGCCAGCGCGGGCGGCCTCGGCCTGCAGCAGCAGTTGCTGGGCGCGGGCTGCACGTTCACGCAAGAGGCGCAGGCGCACCGCCTCGTCGGAGGGGTTGGCCGCTGCGGCTTTCTGCAGCAAGGCCACGGCTTCGTCGTAGCGGCCGGCGCGGGCCAGCTGGTTGGCCTGCTCGATGGGGGTGGAGCAGCCCAGCAGGGTTGCGCACAACAGCGACATCACGGCCAGCAGGGCGCCGCGCGCACCGCCTTCAAACGTCAGCACAGCAGCATTCACAGGGGCTTTCAAGGGGGTCGCATTCACGGGGTGCGGTAGTTCAGGCGGACCGGCAATTGCTGGGGCAGCCACAACAGATCGACGCCGCCAGCGTCCACCTTCAGTACGCGCCAGGCGCTGTCGACGGTGTCGCCGGCGCGCACCCACAGGCTGTGCTGCGCGCCGGCCAGCAGGGCGCCGGGGCCGGCGGCATCGGCCACCGTGCCGATCAGTTCGTAGCCAACAGCGGGTGCGCGTGGCGCGGGTGGCGTGGCTGGGTGGGGCTGCACGGCGACAACGGCGACAGGTGCACGCGCGACGCGGGCCGGCGCCATCGGTGCCACTGGCCGGGGTGCCGACCAGGCAGCGACGGCCTCGGCGCTGGGCGCGTGCCAGGGCCCGCGCGCCACGGCCGCTGTGGCGGTGACGGCAGGCCTCGCGTTGGTCGGGGCGCCGCCGGCGCTGCCGCCGGTGTTGTCGGCTGAGCCGGTCGCGTCGGTGCGCTGCAGCAGGCCGAACTGCATCCGCGCCTCCACCTCGGCCGCATCGGCTTGCGGGCGTTGCAGTGACAGGTGGTCCAGCGCCAGCCCGCTGTCGGCCATCAGCGCCTGTTCGATGAAGCGCCGCACGTCCAGGTAGGGCCCGCGCGCGCTCAGGTCGAGGGTCTGTTGGGTGATCCCGGGCGCGGCCTCGCGGGGCGGCACCTGGTCCACAGCCTGCACCTGCACGCCGTTGCGCGCGGCGGCTTCCAGCAGGTCGGCCAGCCGCGCGTCGCGTTGCGCGGCGGCGGGCAGTTGCGCGCGCCAGTCGGAGCTGGTGCTTGCCGTGGCGGCTGCGGCGGCGCGCTGTTGCAGGCGGCGCAAAGCGTCCTGCTCGGCGTCCTGCGTCTGCTGCTGCAACACCGGCACAGCCCAGCCTCGCAGGCCGGCAGCCAGCGCCAGCAGCAGCAAGGCGAGCAGCCACCGAAACAGGTCTTGCAGACGCAGCCCGCTCATCGCGCCGGCTCCGGGCGGCTGGTGGACGGGGTGGGGGAGGCGGCAGCCGCCCAGTCGGCGCGCAACTCGAAGCGCACCACCGGACCGTCGGCTTGCAGATGGGCCACCGACGCCTGACTGACCCCGGGCTGCCGGCCCAGCGTGGCGGCGGCCTGCCAGGCGGCGGGGCCGTCGGGCGCGGTGGCTTCCAGGCGCAGGGTGCGGCCATCGTGGTCGAACAGCAGGCCCTGCGTCGGCGTGCGCGTGGCGGCTTCGGCGGCGGCGAACACGGCCGGCCAGGGCTGGCGCAGCGCGGTGAGCAGGCGCGCTTCGGCTTCGCTGGAGACCGCTGCCGCGCTGCCTGTGGCGTCGGCGTTGGTGTTGGCGCGCGCGGGTGTCTGCTGCGCCGTGTCGAGCGCCTGCTGGGCCGTCTGCGCGGCGTCCCAGGCCGCTTGCGTGTCCAGTGCCGCCGCCAGCGCCACACACAGCGCGGCGGCGGCTGCCAGCAGGGGCAGGCGGCTGGGCTGGGCGCTTGTGAGGAAGTCGCTGTCGGTAGCAAGCTGCCACGCGGGCAATGCCGTCATCGCGGGTGAGCCCGCTGAATCGGGCGGCCCCTGCACCCACACCATCGGGCGGTCGCCGTCCAGCGACCATTCGGCGCGCAGATCGGCCAGCCACGTCGCCCGCAGCCCGGGGGCGTCCGGGCAGCGCCGCAGCGCCACGCGCTGGGCTTGTCCGCGCGCGGTGGCGATGGCGGTGACCAGATTGCCCTCGGCCAGCAGCAGCAGTGCCGGCGTTGTGGGCGCCAGGGCGGCCACCACCGCCGTCCAGGCCGGTTGCACGCTGAGCAGCCGCACGCCGTGCGCTGCGGCTGCGGCCTGCAGGCGGGCCAGCACGCCGCCGCGCAGGGCGGTGGCGCCGCTGCCGGCCGCGTGCTGCCACAGCCGCAGCGGCCAGTCGTGCGCCTCGCTGCCGTGGTACTGCTCGAACTGGGTGCGGGCGTGGGCTTGCAGTTCGTCGGCGTGACGCAGGCCCAGCGCGGGGTTGGTGGTGATCACGGCCAGCCACTCCGACGACAGCAACACGCGACAGGCCTTCCCGGGATGGGCCGCGCACCAGGCGGCGAAATCAGCATGCACCGGGGGTGTCGATGCCGGTGCAGCGGCCGCGCCCTTCATCGACGCCACGGCCACGACGCCGTGCGGCCCCACCCACAACACTGGCGCAGCCCGCGCCCTACCCCTCAGCCCGCGCAGGCGGCCGCGCAGCGCGCTCCGCTCAAGCGTCCAGCGTGACACGGTCGGCCTCTTCCAGTGTGGTCAGGCCCTGGGCCACCAGGTCCAGCGCCACTTCGCGCAGCGCGCGCATGCCCTGGCGGCGGGCGGCTTCCTTCAGCTCGGCCGGTGCGGCGCGGGCCACGATCAGGCCGCGCAGACCGTCGTCCAGCAGCATCAGTTCAGCCACCGCCCGGCGCCCGCGGAAGCCGCTGCCGCGGCAGTCGGGGCAGCCCATGCCCCGGCGCAAATGCACGTCGCTGCGGCTGCCCAGCGCAGAGCGCAGGCCGGGCGTCCATTCATCCGGCATGGCGCAGGTCGAACAGATCACGCGCAGCAGCCGTTGCGCCAGCACGCCATTCAGGGCGCTGACGACGGTGTAGGGGTCCAGCGCCATGTGCGTCAGGCGGCCGATCACGTCGAAGGCGCTGTTGGCGTGCACGGTCGAGTAGACGACGTGGCCGGTCAGCGCGGCCTGCAGCGCGATCTCGGCGGTCTCGGCGTCGCGGATCTCGCCCACCATGATGCGGTCCGGGTCGTGGCGCAGCAGCGCGCGCAGGCCGCGCGCAAAGCCCAGGCCCTTGCGTTCGTTGACGGGGATCTGCATCGCGCCGGGCAACAGGTATTCCACCGGGTCTTCGATGCTCACGGTCTTGTCGCCGGGGCGTTGTGTTTCGGTCAGTGCGGCGTAGAGCGTGGTGGTCTTGCCGCTGCCGGTGGGCCCGGCGACCAGCAGCATGCCGTGGGGCGCGCGGGCCAGGTTCAGCACGGCCAGTCGCATGGCGGGCGTGAAGCCCAGGGCCTGCAGCGTCAGTGTGCCGTGCAGGCGTTCGAGCTGCGCGCGGTCCAGCACCCGCACCACGGCGTCTTCACCGAAGACGCTGGGAATGACGGACAGCCGGAAGTCGACCTCGCGGCCCTGCACGCGCAGCTTGAAACGGCCGTCCTGCGGCAGCCGGCGTTCGCCGATGTCCAGTTCCGACATCACTTTCAGCCGCGACACCAGCTGCTCGGCCTGGCGCGGGCCGTCCAGCGTGTGCACCGGCTGCAGCACGCCGTCGATGCGGTAGCGGATCTCGGCGCCAGCGGGGCGGCATTCGATGTGGATGTCGCTGGCGCCGGCCTGTAGCGCGTCGAAGAGCGTGGCGTCCAGCAGGCGAACCAAGGGGCTGCCGGCCTGTGCCACGTTGGCTGCCGACAGCTCGGGCGCCAGTGCCGGGCCGGCCTCCACGCTGGCGGTGTCGCGCACCAGGTCCAGGGCGCGGAACCGGCTTTCCGGGCCGTCGCCGCTGTCCAGCCAGCGGTCGAGTTCGGTGGCCGCCACGGTCTGCCAGCGCACAGCAGCGCGCACGCGGCTTTCGACCAGTTGCAGCAGCAGATCGTCCACGCCGTGGTCGGCCAGCAGCAGCCAGGCGCCGTCGGTTTCGCGCACCAGCAGCGCCCGCCAGCGCTGGGCTTCGGCGGGGTTCCAGTGTTCGGCGTCGGCCTGCCAGGCGGGATCTGTGGCGGCATCGGTGGCGGCCGGCTGCGCGTGGGCGGTTGCACTCACTGCATCTGCTCCATCATCTGGAAGATCGGCAGGTACATCAGCACCACGATGCCGCCAATGAGTACGCCCATGGCCAGCATCAGCAGCGGGGTCAGCGCGCGGGTGATCCAGTCGGCCAGGCGTTCGATCTCCTCGTCGTGGAATTCGGCGGTGCGGGTCAGCATCTGCGCCAGTTCGCCGCTTTGTTCGCCCACGCGCAACATGCGCCGCGCCACCGGCGTGGCCAGGCCTTCGCGTTCCAGCGCGTCGGACAAGCGCTGGCCTTCGTGCACGCCCTGTGTGGCACGACCCAGCGCTGCGCGCAGCGGCGCCGCGACGACGGCCTGCACCAGGGCCAGCGCCGTTGGCACGGGCACGCCGGCGGCCATCAGCATGCCCATCGCTCGGTAGGTGGTGGTCAGCGCCAGCGTGCGCAGCTGAGGCCCCAGGCCGGGAAAGCGCCAGGCCTGCACCAAGAGCGCGGCGCGCAGGGCGGGCTGGCGGCTGGCCAGCACCGCCAGCAGCAGCGGGGTCACCGCCAGCGCCACCGCCAGCAGCGGCCTGTCGGCCCAGGCCGTGCCCAGGCTGAACAGCAGCCGCGAGGCCCAGGGCAGCGCCGCCGCATCGCCTTCGAAAACCCCGGCGAAACGCGGCATGACAAAGAGCAGCAGGAAGAGCAACACGGCGCCGCCGGTCAGCAGCAGCAGCGCGGGGTAGATCAGGGCGCCGGTCAGGCGGTCCCGCAGGCGTTCGGCCCAGGCGCGAAAGCGGGCGTGTTCGCGCAAAGCCGCTGCCAGCGAGCCGCTGCTTTCGTTGGCGCGCACGATGGCAATGAAGAGCGCGTCGAAGGCCACGGGCTGCGCCGCCAGTGCGTCCGACAGCGCGCGACCTTCGCGCAGCGCCTCACACAGGGCGCCCAGGCAACGCGCGGCATCGGCGCGGGTTTCCTTCTGCTGCAGCGTCGTCAGCGCTTCCAGCAGTGGGATGCCGGCGTCCAGCAGCACCGCCGTTTCCTGGCTCAGCAGGCGCAGCGACAACGGCGGCCGGGCGGCGCTCGGGCGCGCGCCGGGGGCAGCGGCCGAGCGCGCGCCGGCGGCCTGGACCGACAGCAAGTGCCCGGGCGCCACGCCCAAGGCGGCGGCCACCTGCTGCGCATTGGCGGCCGTCACCCGCGCCCGGCGCGGGGCAGCGCCGGGTTGGTGGATGGCGACATCGAATTCGGGCATCGGCTTTGGGAAGGAAAGGGGCTGCAGGGCTGCGCGCGCGGCTGTATCACCAACTCGTCAGGTCGGCGTTCTCGCCTTCACCACCCGGGCGGCCGTCGCGGCCCAGGCTGAGCAGGTCGTAGTCACCGTGCTCGCCGGGTTGGCGGTACTGGTAGTCGGCGTGCCAGGGGTCGCGCGGCACGGCCTTCATCAGGTAGGGGCCGCCCCAGCGCGCTTCGTTCGCCGGCTTGACCACCAGGGCCTGCAGGCCCTGCTGCGTGCTGGGGTAGCGGCCGGTGTCCACGCGGTACTGCTCCAGTGCCTTCTGCAGCGCGTCGATCTGCGCGCGCGCCACCTTCACCTCGCTCTTGCCGATGTTGGCGAACACCTTGGGCCCGACGTAGCCGGCCAGCAGGCCGATGATGACCATCACCACCAGCAGTTCCAGCAGCGTGAAGCCGCGCTCGATCGCCGAAGACGTCTTGGCCACGGCCTGCGCGCGGTTGGCGGCACCCAGCTTGCGCAGCAGTTTCTGCACGTGGTTCTTCACCGTCAGCGGACTGATGCCCATCGCGTCGCCGATCTGCTGGTTGCTCTTGCCTTCGCGCACGTGAGCCAGCACCTGGCGTTCGCGGTCGGTCAGCGCGGCCGGCGGTGCAGTGGGCCGTGGCGCGCCCGTCCGCACACCGGTGTCGCCCACTTCCATCTCCGTGGCCTGCACCCGCAGGTAGGTGCTGTGCAGATAGGGCATCAGCATGTCGATGCTGACGGTGTGCGCCGGGCTGATGCGCCGCTGCGGCGTGGCCAGCAGGAAGAAGCTTTCCAGCTCAGCCGGCCGCTGCGGCCGCGCCACGCCGTGGGCCAGCAATTCGGTGATGCCGGCGTCGAGCAGGGCCTGAAAGGGCTGATCGTCGGCCTGCTGGGCCAGTGTCTGCAAGGCAAGCACCACCGGTTGCCCGCGTGAACGGACCCAGGCCGCGGTGGCCGTTCGCAGTAGCAGCGCATGGGGGTCGGACAGCTGGGCCAGCGCTTCGGGTGACAGCACCACGCTGTTGAAGACCTCGAAGCTCAGTTCGCGTCGGTTGCGCTGGTAGCTGCCGCAGACGGCAATCTGGTGCGGCAGCAGGCTTTGCAGGTGGTTCTGCAGCCAGACGAAGAACTGGTAGCGGCGGCGTACCGCCGACACCGACTCCATCAGGCGAACCATCGCCTCTGCGCGGGCCGGTTCCAGTGTCGGGTCGTCAAGCACGCGTGGTGTGGGCCAGGCCCGAGTTCAGTTGGACCACGTTGTACGGGTCCAAGGTGACGGCCGTGTGGTCCGTTCGGCGGTGCATGCGCCGTTCGGCCTAGTCGTCGTTCCGTCGCGGCGCTGACTTCAAGGTGTCAAACGCGGCCTTGAGACTGGGGCGAACACCCCACCCCCTCCTTCTTCTTTTCAACTGCCAAGGAAGTCCACATGGGTCGCCCCAAAAAAGTCCAACCGGCCGCTGTCGGCAGCAATCGCCGATCCTTCTTCAAGCAGTCGGGCTCGGCCGCGATGGCCCTGGCGTCCGCTTCGATGGCGCCCATGTCGGCGCTGGCCCGCACGCGCGCCGAACTGGACGGCGTGTTCCAGCATGGCGTGGCCAGCGGCGACCCGCTTTCCGATCGCGTCATCCTGTGGACCCGCGTGACGCCCGCCACGCCAGTGAGCGTGGTGGCGGTCAGCTACATCGTCGCCACCGACCCGGCGCTGACCCAGGTGGTGCTGCGCGCCAGCACCAAGACCAACCCTGACCGCGACTACACGGTGAAGGTGGACGCCACGGGCCTGCTGCCCGCCACCACCTACTACTACCGCTTCACGGTGGACGGCGTGAACTCACCCATCGGCCGCACCAAGACATTGCCCGTGGGCAGCACACAGCGTTTGCGCATGGCAGTGGTCAGTTGTTCCAACCACGCCTACGGCTATTTCAACGCTTACGGCCGCATCGCCGAGCGCGCGGACCTCGATCTGGTCATGCACCTGGGCGACTACATCTACGAATACGGTGCCGGCCAGTACGGCACGGCGCGCACGCCGCAGCCGGCGAACGAGATCGTCACGCTCAGCGACTACCGCACACGCCACGCGCAGTACAAGCGCGATGCCGATTCGCAGGCCATGCACCGCCAGCATCCGCTGGTGGCCATCTGGGACGACCACGAAACGGCCAACAACTCGTGGGTGGGTGGCGCCGAGAACCACACGCCTGGCAGTGAAGGCGCCTGGACAGCGCGCGTCAACGCGGCGCTGCAGGCCTACTACGAGTGGATGCCGGTGCGCATCGTCGACACCGCCAACCGCCGCAAGAACTACCGCAGCTACGCCTACGGCGACCTGGCCGACCTGCTGATGCTGGAAGAGCGCCTGGGCGGGCGCTCGGCGCAGCTGGGCACCAACATCGGCAGCGCCAGCGGCTACTTCGTGCAGGCCGGTGCCTACCTGGACCCGAACCGTCAGATGCTGGGCGCTGAAGAAGAGGCCTGGCTGTTCGACAAGCTGCGCACCAGTGGTGCACGCTGGAAGATGCTGGGTCAGGGCGTGATGTTTGCGCAGGTGAAGGTGCAGGCCGGCGCCAACGCGGCTGGCGGCGGCGTCTACTTCAACAGCGACGCCTGGGACGGCTACCAGCCGGCCCGCGACCGTGTCTACGACGTGCTGAGGGGCACCGGCGGGCAGGCGCCCGTGAACAACGTGGTGGTGCTGACGGGTGACATCCACAGTTCGTGGGCGGCCGACCTGACGCAGGACCCGAACAACAGCAACGTCGCCGCCGGTGGCTACAACCCCGGCACGGGCGAAGGCTCGCGCGCGGTCGAGTTCGTCGGCACCTCGATCTCGTCGCCCGGTGTGGACGACCCGGCCACCGCCGCCGGCACCATCGCTGCGCTGGCGCCGGCCAATCCGCACTTCAAGTACATCAACCTGAACCGTCGCGGCTACATGCTGTTGGACGTGACACCTGCACGCGCCGTGGCCGAGTGGTGGTACGTGGACACCGTGGCCAGCCCCAGCACGAGCGAAAGCTTTGCCGTGGCGTACCAGACGCTGTTTGGCAGCAACCGCCTGCAAATCGCGGCGCAGACCGCGCCCGTGGTCAACCCGCCTGCCTTGGCGCCTTGAGCCGCTCATCCCTTTCGAAACAGGACTTCAACATGACCATCACCCTCCTTCCCCGGCGCGTGAGCGTGGCCGCCGCGCTGGCACTGGCCGCCTTCGCAGCCCACGCCGCCGACTTCACGCTGAACGGCAGCATGGGCTATCACAACGACGTCGTGCAGATCGACTTCGCACTGGCCGCGCCTGGCGCCGACGTGAAGATCTGGAGCGATTCCTGGCAGTCGGGCCTGAACTTCGACCCGGCCAGCGCCCTGTGGATGGGCAGCGGCACGGACTTCAGTCTTGTGCAGGCCAATGACGACAACGACACGGTGGCGCCCGGCCAGGGCTACTACGACACCGGGCTGTCCCTGGCCACCTTGGCTGCGGGCCAGTACCGCCTGACCTTGCTGGCCTCGAGCAATGACGCGAACGGCAGCCTGCTGTCGCAAGGCTTTGCCTACAGCGGCCAGACGCCGATTCCGCTGGCGCAATGGAATCAGCCCAGCTACGACCCGAATGCCAACGACCAGAAGGCAGGCTACTGGCAATTGCATTTTTCGGGCGTGGACAGCGTGTCGGCGGTGCCCGAGCCGGCTGCGATCTGGCTGCTGGTCGCTGGCTTGGCAGGGATGGTGCTGACCTCGCGGCGCGGCCAGACCGCGAATGGCACCGCACCCCAGGGCGTCTTGGGCTGACTCACGGCCGGCCTGGGCGCGTACTGCTAGGGGTTGGGAAAGCCGAGATTCGAAGTGAGTTGGCCCTCGTGGACGTCGAGTGCGACCCAGTCTTTGTCGCAGCGCGACGGCAACAGCAATTGCTGGTGAGGGTGGAATCGGTGATCGGCAACCTGCAGCAACTCTGGCAAGGCCAATCGGGCTACCACCATATCGAACGCCGCTGCGGCCTGGTGCGCGACGAATTCATCGAACGCTACCTGGCCGGCTGCCGGCCTGTTGTGTTGCAGGGCATCGTCGACGACTGGCCTGCTCTGCAACGATGGTCGCCGGCCGACCTGAAGCCGCGCTTCGACCCTCTGGAGGTCGAGGTACAGATGGGCCGCGAGGCCGACCCACATTTCGAAGGCAACAAGTTGATGCACCGCCACACGCTGCTTCTGGGCGACTACGCGGACCGCGTGTTGGAGGGTGGCCCGACCAACGACCACTACCTGATGGCCAACAGCGAAATCCTGCGCAGCTCCGAATTCAGTGCGCTGCTGGATGACATCGGCTCGCTGCCCTCGAAGTGTGACCCAGCCCTGCTGCCCGGCGCGGCGTCATTCTGGTTCGGCCCGATCTTCAGCGCTACCCGCTCGCCAGACAGGCGCGCGTGGTCGAGACCATGCTCGAGCCCGGTGAGACGGTCTTTCTGCCGCTGGGCTGGTGGCACGAGCTTGCTTCGCGGGATGTCAGCCTGTCCTTCTCGTACACCAATCTGACGGTGCCCAATGAATTCGCCTTTGTGAACCCGGCGCTCGGCAACGGGTGAAGGCGGTGGCGCCGGTGCAGCAACGCAGGGTCGACGTCGAAGATGTCGGTCAACAGCGTGGCATCGATCTCGCGTTTTCGCTTCAGGTGCAGAACCACAGTGTGGTCGGACGCGGCATGCCTGGTCACCCTGCAGGCAGGCAAGGCTGCAAAGCGCCGGGCGTGGAACAGGTCCAGGTTCTGCGCGCCATGCTCGGGCGCGTCCGGCCGTTCACCGTCATGCCCGGGGTGACGACGCGGCCGGGTGCGCCGGGCTCGACCCACACGTTCGCGCCGTGGTTTGCTGAAGGGGTGTAGCGCGTCCACGCAAGCTCAGCGCTGTCTTCGGGGGTACGCAAGCGGGGCTCCGTTCTGCATGGGCGACGTGTCTGCCAGATCAGGTGCCTGGTTCTGCATCTGCTCTTCCTGAAACTGTTGCTGCTGCCGCTGCTGGAAGAGGCCTTGATGAACCTGGTCATGCACGGCGCCCGCGTCGGCTGGGTTCGCTCGGCCTCGTTCCAGAACAGATTGCAGCCAGCGGCCATCGACTTGAAGGTGCTGGACGAAGACGAGCCCTTCGATTCCCACGATCAGGCATTGCGTGCCCCACCGACTTCTCTGGAACGGGCCACACCGGGCGGACAGGGTCTGGGCCTGATGCGGCGTTTTGCGCGTGAACTGCGGTGTGCGACGGGCGTTCAGGGGAACTGCCTCACCCTGCTGCTGGACTGTGGTTAAACCGCTGCGTCTGCGCGGCCAGAGCCACCAACGAACCGGCGCCGGTAGGAATCCGGCAACTGAGCCAGGTTCATCATCATCGGCAGGTCGGCTGTCTGGAACTCCGGGTCCCAGGCGGGTGGGCCCAGCAGCTTGCCGCCACAGCGCAGATAGCCCTTGATCAGCGCCGGCGGCTCCACGTCCAGGTTGCCGCGCAACTGCGCAATGGGCAATGGAAGCCGTGGCGTCGCAACCAGTTCGGGGCCGGCCAGGTACTGCGCGCGCAGCTTGTTCCACAGGCTGGCGGCAGTGTGGCCACCGTCGTGCATCGTGACACTGGCGCAGCCCACGGTGATGTCCAGTCCGTTGCGCAGCATGAAGGCAGCCAGGGCGGCCCACAGCATCAGGATCACGCCGCCAGTGCGGAAATCCGCGTCGGTGCAGGAGCGGCCGAGCTCGACTATGCGGGGGCGCAGCGCGTCGATGCCGGTCAATTCGAATTCACGCTCGCTGTACAGACCACCGGCGTGCCGCGCGGCGGCCGGCGTCAGCACCCGGTAGGTGCCGACGACGCGTGAGGGCGCGTCATCGTTTCCCAGCGTGCGCACCAATAGGTGTTCGCAGTGGGCGTCGAAGGCGTCCACATCCAGACCGGGCGGTGTGCCTGGCAGGGAATTCAGCAGCGCGCCCATTTCGTCGGCGAAGACGCGATGGCGCAGCTGCTGCGCTTCGCGCACCTCGTCGGCCTGTCTGGCCCAAACCGCCTGCAGGCGGACTTCGGGGCACGCGGTCGGTGGAACTTCGAGCCGGCGGGTCGGTGAAAGCGAGGCCAGTACGTCCATGCTGCAATCGTCGGCGCGGAGCATGTCCTGGGCGTGAAGGTCTCGTGTCAAGGCCGTGAAGGCGGCGCCGTCGAGGGCCTGCGGTTTCGCGGCGCCACGGAGCCTGTTGGCGTGGTGACCATCACGGCGCTGTCACTTGGCCGGGCTATGGTCCGGTCGCCACCGCAGGTCGACCTTGAAGCCTGCGTCCACGACTTCTTGTTCCAGCCCGCCAACGCCGAAGGATGCCTGATGAAGCTGCATGTGCATGACCACCACCGTCCGGTTTCCGCAACCGGGCGCCTTCGCCACCACCTGGTGATTGCCGCCGTGGTGATGGCGGCGGCCAGCGCTGCAGGCGCCGCACAGACCGTCACCCAACCCTACCTGGGCATCACGCGCATCACCGACACGCTCAGCCTGTCGGCGCCCCTCGACCAGACCCCAGGCGCCGGCCTGGGCAGCCATGTCGCGAAGATCAACCTGGTCAAGATTGACTTGACCGCGCCGGGCATCGGTTTCAAGCTGTCGCCCGACAACGGCGCCGCCGCTGGCGAAACCCTGACGCAGACGACCCTGTCCTATATGACGCAGGAGCGGGCGCAACTGGCGGTCAACGCTCACTTCTTCAACTTCACGACGAATGCAGCAGTCAACACCACGTTGACAGGCTTCGCCGCTTCGAACGGCACGGTGTTCTCCGCCTTCGAGGCGGCGCCGCTGGCCAACACGCTGCTGCCCTATGCGCTGACAGCCGATGCGCCCGGTCTGAACATCAGTGCCAGCAACGAGGCCCGCATCGTCAACGTGGGCGCGACGCAGACCTCGCTGGCGGGCGGCGTGGTGGCCTACAACACCGTCTCAGGCAGCGATCAGGTCATCATCAGCGGTGCGAAGTCGCTGCCGGCCGTCGTGGCCACGGTCACCGGCCCCCACCAGGTCCTGGCCAAGACTGTGCCGCCGTTCAGCGGTGCGCCCCTGGGCAACTGGTACACCGACCAGATCGCCGCCCGCACTGCCATGGGCTTGAGCGCCGATAACAAGACCCTCTTCATCTTCACCGTGGACGCCGCCGGCGGCAGCAACGGCATGACGGTGTCCGAGGAAGTCGACTACCTGCTGGCCGGCGGCTTTGGCGTCGACAGCCTGCTCAACCTCGATGGCGGCGGGTCCACGACCCTGGCCATGGAAGACCCGCTGACGCATGTCGGCAGTGTCGTCAACGGCATCGGCGCGGCGCGTTTCGTCGGTACCAGCCTGGCGGTGTTCGCCAGCCCGGTGCCTGAGCCTTCGGTCGCCATGCTCTGCGCTCTGGGCATGGCCTGTATCGGCTGGCGGATCCGTCAGCGACGTGGTTGAGCGCAGGGCGGCGTTGGTCCGACACCTTCGTCAGCCCGCTAGCCGACTCTGGCCCCAAGCCGCGCTTGATGTTGGCCATGGATGCGCTATCCCGAAGACCGCCGCGGTGGTAAGGCGGAGCGCGATGCAACGGCGCGCACTGGTGCATCGCTGCCATCAAATGCCGCCAGTGAGCCCGGGGGACCGGAGCGGTGCCGACGGTATGAGTTGTGCCTGAAACACCAGGCTCTCCGTGGCATGCAACGACATCCAACGGTATTGGGCCACACATGAGCGTGTGGTCCGGTCGCCTCACCGGAATTACGGGCTGGCTCGATGTCGTCATGGGTCTGTCGATGTTGGAGCAGCCACCGAGCGGGAGAGTCTGGAGTCGCTGTGGCCGCTGAAGACTGTTGCAGCCGGTCAGGGTTCGCCGGCGAATGGCTGCGGTCGCCGATACCTGACGTTCGTTGGTCGTACAGCCGAGAGACCGGTGTACCTCAAGACCTGCCGGACGGTCACGAACAGACGGCGACCTGGTCTCGGTCATCCGGGTGAGTTGACCAGCGACAGCTTCCGTTGACCGCGACGGGTCACTGCCGACCCTGAGCCGAGATTCGCTGCCCTAAATTCGCAGTCCCGGAGCGGACGGTCGAACCAGACGCCAAGCTCCCCGAGTTGCCACCAAACCAGCGGTTCACGCAGGCGAATAACTATCGAAGCGCCAGGCAAGCGCGGCGTGCCAGTGCTTCACTCCGGATCAATGCCCGCTGCCTTGATCACCCGGCCCCACTTCGTGGTCTCAGTGGCCTGGAATCTTGCCAGTTCGTCTGGCGTGGTGGTCCATGGCTCGGAGCCGGCTGTTTCGAAGAAGGCCTTGGCTGCCGCGCTTTTGACGCCGGCGTGGAGCAGTTCGTTCAACCGCGCCACCACCGGTGCCGGGGTGCCACGGGGCACATAGGCGGCGAACCAGTAGCCCATGTCGTAGCCTTTCACGCCCGCCTCGTCCAAGGTCGGCACATCGGGCAGCTGGCTGCTGCGCTTTTGCGTGGAATAGCCCAAGGCGCGCAGTTTGCCCGCCTTGACCTGTGGCACCCCGGTAGAGGTGTCGGTGATCATCAGATCAATTTGGCCACCGAGCAGGTCCGTGATGGCCAGCGGGTTGCTCTTGTAAGGCACATGCAGGATGTCGGTCCCCGACAGCTGCTTGAACATCTCGCCGGCCACGCGGCTGCTGGAACTGCCGCTGCCGAAACTGAGCTTGCCGGGGTTCTTCTTCGCCGCCGCCAGCAGATCGGCCACGCTGCGGTAGGGCGCGCTGACGTTGATAACCAGCACCTGCCCGCCCTTGCCCAGGCCGGTGACGGGCGCGAAGTCCTTTACCGGGTCGTAGGGCAGCTTCTTGTACAGGTGCTCGTTGGCGGCGTGCGTGGTGTTGGTGGTAATCAGCACCGTGTAGCCGTCAGGCGCGGCGCGTGCGGCGGCCTGCGCGGCCATCATGCCGCTGGCGCCCGCCTTGTTGTCGACGACCACGGCCTGCTTGGTCTGCTCGGTGATGGACTGGCCCAGGGCACGCGCGAGCTGGTCGGTGGCGCTGCCGGCGGCGAAGGGCACCAGGAAGGTGACGGGCTTGGCCGGCCAGGCCTGCGCCTGTGCGGCCAGTGGCAGCAGCGCGGCCATGACGGTGGCACTGGCCAGGGAAAGCAGATGACGACGGGCGTGATGGTGGATTTGCATGGGATGTCTCCAGGGGGTGCCCTTTTGGGCTTCTATAGGGGTGGAAAGTTGAGAAGAATTCGGATCAGGCTGGGCCGGTGCTGCCGGCGTCGTCGGCACCCACGAGATGCATCACCAGTTCGGCAGGTACCACCAGCGGCAGGTCGAGCAACAGGTAGGACAGTGCCTTGCCATGGGTGTCCAAATTGAGCGCGTCGTTGACACCACCGTCCAGCACGCCGTCCAGCACGAAGTTCATCGCGTGCAGTTGCGGCAGCAAGTAGCGTCGCACGCTGGTGGGCCGACGGTGCGCGAACTGGCGCGCGACAGCGGCTTCGGTCACCTGCTCGACCAGCAGGGGCCACAGCGCCGGGTGCCAGGCGATGACGCTGATGTTCGAACGGTCGCCCTTGTCGCCCGAGCGACTGTGCGCGGCGCGGTGCAGCGCGGTGGTCAGTGACGCGGTCAGCGGGGCGCTCATCCCACCGCCCCGTCGATGAAGCGGTAGCGCGCCGGCACAGCTTCGCGCGGAACCAGGCAGGATACGGTGCCCAGCCGCGGCCGCAGTGCGGTGCGCACGCCACCGCCGCCGGCCGGGCCGCAGCAATACAGTGCCGTGACTTCGCGCACCAGCCGCTCGGCCTGCCGGCGGTCGGTGTGCTTCAGCGCCACGCGCAGGCGCACGTCGCGGGCAACGCCGGCGGGCTGCAGGTCCAGCCAGCGTCCTGCATCGTCGCCGAAGACGCTGGCCACGCCGATCAGGTCGGCGCGCAGCGGCGCAACGTCGCGCAGTCTTTCCCGCAGCACATCGGCGGCCAGCCGAGCGCGGGCTTCGGCGCGCACGCCGGCGTAAGAGATCTCACCTTCGGCCAGCCAGCCGGTCTCGTGGCAAATGTTCACTTTCAGGGACGCCGGCCGCGGGTGGCCGCGCACGCCGGTCAAGCGCACGCGGTCGGGGCCCAGTTCGGTCAGCACGGCCAGCCCGATGTCGGCCACGACGTCAGGCGTCAGGTAAGCCTGAGGATCGTGCACTTCGTACAGCAGCTGCTCCTTGACGGTGTGCGCGTCGATGCGGCCGCCAGTGCCGGCTGGCTTGGTGATGGTGCAGTGGCCGTCGGCATCGATTTCCGCGATGGGATAGCCCACGCGCGCCAGGTCGGGCACGTCTTTCACGCCGGGGTCGGCGTAGTAGCCGCCGCTGACCTGCGACCCGCATTCCAGCAGGTGGCCCGCCATCGTCGCCCGCGCCAGGCGGTCCCAGTCGTCGCGCGCCCAGCCGAAGTGGGCCAGTGCCGGCCCGACGACCAGTGACGGGTCGGCCACGCGCCCGCAGACGACGATGTCCGCACCGTCCAGCAAGGCATCGGCGATGGCCTCGGCGCCGAGGTAGGCATTGGCCGACACCACCGCCAGGCCTTCGGTGTGGGCCCCCAGCAGCGGCCGATGCGCCGGGCCGCTGAGATCGTCGCCCTCGACCACCGCGATGCGCGGCGGCCGCAGGCCCAGTTCAGCCGCCAGCGCAGCAATGCGGCGCGCCGCGCCCACCGGGTTGGCCGCCCCGAAGTTGCTGACGATGCGCACGCCAGCGCCCAGGCAGCGCGCCAGCACCGGGCGCAGCAGGTCGTCGAGCAGGGGCTCGTAGCCGCCTGCGGGGTTGGACCGCCGCGCCAGTTGCGCCAGCGCCAGGGTGCGCTCGGCCAGCGTTTCGAAGATCAGCACGGCGGGGCCGCCGCTGGCGATCAGCGCGTCGACCACCGGTCCCGCGGCGTCCGTGCGGTCACCCGAGAAACCCGCTGCGCAACCCACGCGCAGCAGGGGGGCACTCGTTGAGCCGCCAGGCACCGCGTCAAGCATCGGCGCGCCCGCTGCGCGCGCGCTGGCGTCGCCGCCCGACCCACGCCATGCCACCCAGGCCGGCTGCCCACAGCGCCAGCGTTGCGGGCTCGGGGACGGCCGACAGCTGCATGCTGTAGCTGTAGGGCCCGGCTGCCGTGCTGTTGAAGCCACCGATGGCGATGGTGTAGTTGCCGGTGTACGGCAGCACATAACCGGTCAACGCCGGGTCGCCGCCGGGGCCGGATGGCACCGCGGTCTCGTCGTCGGCCAGGGCCAGGTAGACGAGCCCTCCCCAGTCGGCATCGTGGATGAACAGCGATGCGTCGGCCGTGGTGGTGCCGAAATACAGCGTCAGCACCGGGTCCAGGCCCGCGTTCAACCGCGTGGCCTGCAGGCCCAGCGTGTAGCCGGCAATACCGCTGAAGCGCCAGAAGTCGACACCGGCGGCGGTCTCGGTGAGCCAGCCGTCGCCGCTGACCGAACCGGTCACGGGCACACCTGGCGCGATGGTGCCTTCGTAGCCGATGGAGACGGCGTTCGCTGTCCCGATGGACGCGACGCCAAGGGCCAGTGCGCTCAGCAGAGCGCGGAGATGGGTGGTGGTGGTCTGGATCATGAGAGGGTTCTCCGCGTTCACTTCAGGACATTGCCGGCTTCGGCTTCAAGGAGCAGGCGTTCGGCGTCCTCCGGCAGCAGCAGCCGTTCCTTGACCAGCTTGCCGACGGCCGCCTTGACGGTGGCGACATAGCCCGCGTGGGTGCGATAACGCTCTTCGATCGACCGCCGCGGGTCGCCGGTGACGGCGCGCTGGGCCGCCGTGCGGGCGAAGGGAATGAAGCCGCCGCTGAAGCCGCAGTTCTGGCCGGCCGTGACGCCGGTGCGCTGTTCGTTCCAGCCCAGGTAGGAGCCCACTGGCGCCATCAGCAGGGCCGACTTGATGCCGTCTGTCTCGTTGCCGTCGATGTCGGTCTTCGGCACCAGCGAGGGCACCACCTGACGAATCACCGGGGGCAACTGGGTGAACACGCCGGTGAGGTCGTTGTAATTCAGGCTGGGACCGTAGTCGTAGTCCAGGAATGGCAGCAAGAGGCCGGCCGGATCGGGCGCGCCGGGGATCTCGGGGAAGCCCATCGCTGCCTTGTTCGGCGCGACCATCGTGCCACGCGCAACCTGCGGGTAGCGGCTGGGTAGCGGCGGCGTGCCAGCAGCCACCCACTGCCGCAGCGTGACGTACAGCGCCCGCATGGTCTCGCGCGATGGGTTCGGGTTGCCGGCCAGCTTGCAGGTGCCGGTGGACCCGGCCGGGATCTCGTTGAAGCCGCCACCGCCGCCGCCGTGGGTGGTGCCCGGCATGTAGTAGCGGCGCACATTGGCCGGCAGCGGGATGTCGACGTTGGCGGCCGTGCTCACATAGCCGGGCGACAGCCGCAAACCCCAGAACTCCGCCGAGCCGTTGGTTTCGAAGATCTTCGGGCAGGTGTCGGTGCTGCGGCAGCGGTCCAGCAGGCCGGCAGCGGGCCGGCCACGCACGGTGTCGGGCCAGTTCTCCCACCACAGCACGGGTTCGCTGCCGGGTTCGTACAGCGTGCCCGCGCCACCGGGCACCGCGAAGCGGAAGTTGATCGGGTTCTGCCGCGCCGCGATGTTGGGCACCGCGCCGTCCAGCACGCGTCGGCCGGATTCGTCCTCGTTGAAGCCAAGATGGATGAAGGTCTTGACGGTGTTGCCCGACTGCGACTGGCCGTGCGCGATGGCGTAGTCCACGTTGCCGCGCAGAGGGTTGGGTGTACCGAAGTCGTCCTGGGTGCTGAACTTGAAGAAGGCGTTGATGTCGCGGATGGCCGCCAGGCCGATGCCCAGCACGAAGGGGTCCTTCGCGATGTAGGTCAGGTTGTAGACCTGCGTGTTGTCGAAGCCGTTGCGCACGCAGATGCGCGCAGGGTCGGGCGTTCCCGGGAAGGGCACGGTGCGGCAGTCGGCGAAGGCCCAGTCGCCCGATGCGATGGGCGTGCCGGGGCCGGTGGCCTGCCCGCTGATCGTCTCGGGCGGCACGCGCACCAGGCTGGCCTGCGTGGTGTCCAGCGTGACCGGCGCGTAGCGCGTGGGACCGCCGAAGCCGATGCTCAGCGCAAAGGTGTTGCCGCTGGGCCCGGGAATCCGCACGAGGTAGGGGCCGGTGACGGACGAGCCGTCGGCGTTGCGCGCCACCGGCACGTTCAGCGTCTCGCTGGTGGCCGTGAAGGGCGCGGTGGCCGTGGGCACCGGTGTCAGATCGCCCTGCCAGCCGCTCCACAGCATCGAGTAGCCCTGGCGCTGCCAGAAGCCGTCACCGGGTTCTCCACCGACGTGGAAGGCGAAGATGTTCTTGCCGCCGCGGTTGACGGTGTCGTACAGCAGCCCGCGGTTGCCCGCCGACAGGTTGGTGGGCTTGAGCAGCGTGAACGAGGCGATGTATTCGACACGGCCGGCGGCGTTGCGAGGGGCCAGCAGGATGTCCTGGATGCCGGCGTTGCGGCGGTCGCCGGGGTCGAGTTCGCCGAAGACACGGCCTCGCAGCCGTTCATAGGTGCCGACACTTGCGAAGGACTGGCCGCTGTAGGCCGGGGACTCGGTGGCATCGATGACGATGCGTGTGATGCGCGCCTGGGCCGTGCCGGTCAGTGCCAACGTGGCGGCCGCGACCAACAAGGGTGCACGCAGGCGTACACACGTGGGAGGTGCGGGAGCGATGGAGTTCGGCGGTAGGCTTCGGTGCGCTGTCATGGCTTCATGTCTCCTGGCTGTTTTGGGGGCGGGTGCCTGCAATCAGTCTAGGAGCCGCCAGGGCAGCCGAGAAATTCAAAGATGAGATCGATCAATCTGGAAAACGGATCATCAAAGATTGATCATTGGGTTTACCCTGATTTTTTGCGCCCTCGCGTCGCACGCGCCGGCACCACGCCGGGCCGCATCGTCAGGGCCAGGTCGCACAGCGCCTGCGCCGCCGTCGACAGTGTGCTGTCACGCCGGCGCACCAGGTAAAGCTGGCGCTGCAGCCGCCGCAGCGGCAGCGGCCGCACGGCTATCTCGGGGTGCCTGAAATGGAACAGTGCCAGCGCCGGTACAACGCTGATGCCCAGCCCTGCGCGCACCATACCCATCACGGTGGCAAGTTGGTCCACCTCCATCAGCGTGTTCATCGACTGCGGGTGCATCGCGGCGTCCAGATACTGGCGCACGCTGCTCGTGCGTGAGAGGTGGATGAAGGGGTAGGCCGCCAGATCGCGCACTTGCACCTCGTCGGCCGTGGCCAGCGGATGGTCGACAGGGCACACGAGGAAGGAGTCGTCAGAGCAGAAGATCTGGGCTTGCAGACTCGGCGACTCGGCGCGGACGGCCGCGATGGCGAAGTCCGCCCGGCCGGCGACGACGCTGTCGATGCAGGGTTCGGACAGCACATCTGCGACGTCCACCCGCACGCCGGGGTTCTGGCCCAGGAAGCGCGCCAGCACCCCTGGTAGCCAGTGCGCAGCCAGCGAGGGCAGCAGCGCGATGGATACGCGGCCGCGCTGCAAGGCAGAGCGGTCGTGCACGCTGCGCACGGCCTGGTCGAACTCGACCAGGGCGCGCCGTGCTGCGGGATCGAACTCGGCGCCTTCCGGTGTGAGGGTGACTTGGCGCTTGTTGCGGTCGAACAGGCGCACGCCGAGGTCGGATTCAAGGGCGGCGATGAGTGCGCTAAACGCGGGCTGGGAAAGATGCATGGCCGCCGCCGCACGCGTGAAATGGCGTTCGTCGGCCAGCAGCACGAAGGCACGGAACTGACGCAAGGAGATGGACATGGCGTGCAATGAGCCGGTGTAGACCGAAGAAACGGGGAGAGCGTACAACGCACTCGGCCCAGACGAGATGGCGGATGGCAGACTGCGAGGATCGTTCTTGCAGGCTATGCGGGAAGCTTTGCAGCCATAGGGCCTGACCCAAAGACGTAGCAAGCCCATTTCCTGACGATCGTCGACGACTGCTCCTGGCCGGGAGTGTGAGTACGCTGCCGCGCCACAAAGCCGATGCTGGGGTCACAGCTGTCCTCGTAAGCGTGGGGGATCCGGGACAAGCTCCACCAGATCACGATGGAGCAACTTGGCGGCTCCTCAACTCGATGAGAGCCCATCACGGGAGGGGTAGCAAATGCAATGCATCGCGAGCCGTGGGACAAGGGCAAAACCGTCGACCAGAAGGCTCCGTTCAAGCTGAAGGACAGATGGGAACTCCGGGTCCGACGTATCGGTCCGACCAAGCTCGCCATTGCGCACCCACCTGCCATTGACCAGCAATTCAGCCGCAACGCGCGCGAGCTTGATCGTGTGCATCAGCAGGCGATGGCGATTAGCGTGCGATGGAAACTTTTGCTTGTTGGCGTTGGCCTGATCACCGCGTTCATGGTGCTGGTGGCGCCACCGTTCTGACCGACATCGCTTTGGCCAGCGTCGACAGCCGTGCCGGCCGACGGCAAGCCGCTGATGCCGTGACATCAGGCCCAGCAGATCGTCCCATTGGGCTGCATGGCTTGCCACAGGGCGCGGCAACCACCGGAAAAACTGCGTTGTGATGCATCGGAGTCCATCGCGGAACACGCGCAGCAAATCTACCCGTACGTCGCCGTGACGTGCCTGATGCCAGTGAACAAGACGACCCAGATCACTGACACCAAACAATGCGATTGACGTCTCGCCCCAGCCCCGGGGGCGCCGACGCCGTGACGCTGCCGCCTGCCCGACGTCGAGCGTCAGCTGGCCATCGTGTCCTATGCTGCCAGCCGGTTGCGACGCCGGAATACGCCCACGGCCAGCAGCCCACCCGCGAACAGCGCGTAGGACGCCGGCTCGGGCACGGCTGCGGCGCGTTCGGTCAAGGTCCAGGTGCCAGTGGGAGCGGTGTCGAAGGCGGCGAAGCCACCAGTGCTGGCGAAGTACACCGACGCATGGTTGGGCCCGCTCGGGCGCAGAACAAAGTAGTTGTATGCATTGCCGGTTGGATCGCCAGCGCATGCATAGTGTGGACAGTTCACAAACGCAAAGCTGTTGCTGCCCATGCTGAACGACACCGGCGGCACACCCGCTACCCAGCCTCCGCTGTTGTAGCCGTAGGCATACAGCGGCCCTGCGAGTGCGCGGCCATCGTAGGCCGCACTGATGTTGCTGATCCCGACGACGAAGTTTCCGGCCGTGGTGCCATCGAAGCTGCCGGCGACTTCCTTGCTGGTGCCCGCGAATACGTAAGAAAAGTCGTAGGTGGATGCCACCGCAGGGTGTGCGACGAACACCAAAAGGGCAATCGAGATAGCCGTGCGTGTTGCGTTCAGCATGTTCGTTTCCAAATGGCAGGTGGTGGTTGCGAGCCGCGGCAAGGGGCGCTGCGAAATGAGTGGCTGGCCGCATGCGACGACTGCTCGCCGCATGTAATTGCCAACGCTCACCTAAGCCGCTTCCACGCGCCGGACGGCTCACTTCCCAACGCAGGACCCCGCGATTCGGGGGTCGCGAAGTAGCTGTTGGCTGCGCTGCAGTTCTCTGAGCGCCACGACTTCAGGGCCCTCACTCGATGCTTCGAACTCACTTGGCAGATGAACGATGTGAAGTACGGGCGGCACCAAGGCTCGCTCGCTTCGACATGGGCAACCCGAACATGAACTCCGGTGAACGCGGGGCGCGAGGCTGACTTGCTCGGTTCTCGATTCCAAGGCCCCGCAGCCGGGGGCTCAAGGACTTGCCGGCCGCAGCACCAGCAGGGTGAACGAGTCCGGTCTCATCAGACGGCGTGGGCGTGTGGACCCGGCTGCGGGCGGCTGCTCGTCGAACTCGGCCGTAACTAGGTAGACCTCATGCGTGGCAGTGTTCAGCGCCATCGTGCGGGCGCCGGCACGGGTGGTCACGGTCTGGGACGGCGTGTAGCGGTCACCGCCCGGCGCGGCGATGATGCTCAAGCTACCGTCGCCCTGTGAACTGAAGATCTGCCGCGTTTGTGGGTCGTAGGCGGTGGCGTCGACACGGGCACCGATGGGCTGCGTGCTGATCAGCGCGCCGCTGTCTGCATCGACCACCAGCAGCGTGCGGTTGTGGCAGCCCACGAACAGGCGGCGTGCCCCTGTGTCCATGGCCAAGCCCGCCGGCTCTTCGCATCCTTTCAGGGGCCAGTTCGCCGTGACGGTTGCATCGGCTGCGTGGATCGCCGTCAGTTCGTTGGTGTCTTCGATGTCGACGTACACGCCACCCCGCCCATCGGCCACTGCGGCTTCGGGTTTGCCTCGCAGCGCGATGGTGGCCACGAGGCGGTCGTTGTTGGCGTCGATGACGCTGGCGTTGTGGCTGCGCCCGTTGAACGCGAACACGCGCTGTGTGACCGCGTCGTAGACGATGAAGTCGGGGTTCAGCCCCAGCGGTGTCGGCACGCGGGCCACGGCCTTCAGGGTCTTCAGATCGAAGACGCCGACTGAGTTGTCGCGGCCGTTGCTGGTGTAGAACTTGTCCAGGTCTGCCGCAATGGCCACGCCGTGGACACCGGGCGTGTCCGGCACCTCGCCCACGATGGCACCGCTGCTTGCATCGACCACTTGCACCCGGTTGCCCCGCGTGATGAACAGGCGGTTCGAGCTGGCGTCGTGGCTCAGATAGTCCCAACCCCCTTCGCCACCCACACGGTGGCTGCGCGCCAGGCTGTAGGTTTGGGCGACGGCGCCCCCGCTCAGCAGAAGCAGGCTCATGGCCCAGCAAGCCCAGCGGGCATGGCGAAAGGCGCCGTGGAATCGTGATGACATCGCGCTGAACCCAATTCACAAGGACAAGCTGGGACGGTAGCGGAGTTCGCCGACGCGTGTTTCGGGGCGCATTGAGCCTTTCCCCCGTGCTGCGCTGCGTAGACCTGCAAGGCCCGCTTCCTGCTGTGGCAGCCGCGTCCCGCCGCAGCCGGGCTCTATCGCCGCGGTCGGCCTCACGCGAAGGACATACATGATCAAGACACCCGGTGGTTTGGCCCTTGCAATGGCCGCCCTGACGCTTGCGTCAGCGGCCGAGGCCCAGGAGCGTATCGACGGCGTCATTCAACAACGAGGCGCCTTCGGCCGGGTGATCGTTCCCGAAGAGTTCGGCATCTTTCACGACAGTGAATTCAAAGGCGCCAAGAAGGTCGGCATCGCCGTCTTCAACGTGGCCTTCCCGAACCACAACGAGTTCACGGCCACGACCAAAGGCAACTCCTTCCTGGGCCGCATCTCGACCTCGGCGCAGTCCACTTTCAGCAGCGACATGACCGGGGTGGACGCCGCCACGCAGCAGCGCATTGCCGACAAGGCTTACGCGAACTTCGCCGACAGCCTCAAGGCTGCCGGCTACGAGGTGGTGGACACGGCCGAACTTACTCGGCTGGCGCCCGAATACGCCACCTGGGACGCCCTGCCTAACTTCAGCCCAGGGCGCTACGGCGCCTACGTGGCGCCCACCGGCATGAAACTGCGCTTCCTGCCCGGCGACACGGCCAAGCGCGACACATCGGGTGCCATGGGCGGCTTCGCGGCCTTCCGCGTTCTGGACCGCACCCAGTCCCTGCTGCGCTCGCCTTACATCGCGCACGACGCCAACATCGGCATCATCGCCGTCACCCTGGTGCTGGACTACGGCGTGTTCTCCACTTCGGGCTACAGCGGCAAGCTCTACGGCGGGTCGCAGGTCGGCTTCAGGGCTGGGGTGACCGCGGGGGCTGGCAACAACCTCGACAGCGGCACCTCACTGGCGTACTGGGGCACGAACTCGGGCGGCTTTCCGGCTTGGGCCTATCTGCAAAGACCCGTGATTTCGGCCTTGCCTTTCGCCACCCGCGATGAAGACAAGGATGGCGCGGATCCGGCAGCGAGTTTGGTGGTCAAGCTGACCGCCAATCCGGCACAGTTCGAGGCGGCCGCGAACGAAGTTCTGGCGATCACCCTCCCCAAACTCGTCGGCGTGATGGCAGCGGCCCGGTAGAGCCTGATTGGAGCGCCACGCGACAGGGCTTCACACGAGCAGTGCAACCAGGATGTCGAATTCACCCTGAGCGCGGCAGCGCGAGGCCAGCAACGATCAGGAAGGTCTGCGAAGGCAGCGGCGCCAGGCCTAGCGGCATCGAGGCGGTTGCCCACCGGCCCGGCCAGCACAAACGGCTTGTAGCCCCCAGGGGCGACCTCGAGATGGCTGCAATGGGCCACCCGTCTGGCTGAACCTTTGAGGTTGATGAACTGAGCACCCTTGGTCGGCCAATTCATCGGGCTGCTCAGGCCCATGACGACCCGCCATTTCAGCCTGAGGTTTTCGGCATCGGCCACCGCAGCAGAGTCACCACTTCCGGCGGCGTTCTCGCTCATCCCAAAGCGCCTGTCGGACCCTCGAGTCGAGGGGGTGCTTCGCCCCCTTCGGCGGGAAGCTCTGTGGCTGGACCAACTTCCTTTTCATCAACCGCAGCAGCCAGTTAGCGCGTCTTCGGGGCAGGCCGCAGGTGCCGACTGGTTCAGGCGCCGCTCGATTCGGGGTGTCAACCCGTCGCAAACGGTCGCAAACGGTCGCTATATTCCGCCCCTTTTTCTCTCCACTCCGCGTTGCGGCCACGCCGCCCCTTTTTGCACCCCACCGAGTCCCTTCCCTCATGCACCTGCGCGCCATCACCCTTGCTGTCCTGGCTGCCGCCAGCTTCCACGCCCAAGCAGACACCGTCGCGCTGTGGGACTACACGGCAGGCACCACGAAACAGACGCAAAGCGCCAACGGCGCGTCGTTCGCTGCGCTGGGCGGCATCACCATCAGCCCCACGGCAACGGGCGTCTCGGGCTCGGCCCTGAGCACCACAACCTACGCCGCCCAAGGCACCGGTGACCTCAGCCGCGGCGTGCAGTACCTGGTCGATGCCAGCGGCTACACCGACCTGGTGTTGACTTTCGCCCAGCGCAACAGCGCCACCGCCTCGGCCTGGACCACGCTGCTGTACACGTTGGACGGCAGCACCTGGACGCCGGGCACCACCTTCCAGATGCCCGCCTCGGCATCCACCACTTTCGTCAGCGGCCTGAGCTTCAGTTTCGCCAGCATCGCCGGCGCCAACGACAACGCCAACTTCGGCTTCCAGCTGCTAACCAGCTTCGCGCCCGGCACCAGTGCCTACGCCGCCACCGGTGCGGCCTCGAGCTACGGCACGGCCGGCACCATCCGCTACGACAACGTCCTCCTGAGCGGCACGCCGATACCCGACCCGGTGCCCGAACCCGGCACTTACGCGCTGCTACTGGCCGGCCTGGGCCTGGTTGGCCTGATCGCCCGCCGCCGCGCCCGCTGAACCGGCGCCCCGCTTCGCGAACCCACACCCATCAAGGACGCTGTGAACAACCACTCTTTCCGACTTCGTGCCGTGGCCGCTGGCCTGCTGCCCATCTTGCTGGCCGCCTGCAGCGGCGGTGGCGACTCCGCGCAACCCAACGTCCAGGCCACCGCATCCGACAGCCTGGCGCAAGCCCTGGCCGTGCACCCCAGCGTCAAGTACCCCGATCACCACGAGTTCGAAGCTGAACTGGTCGCGCCGTTCACCAGCACGCAGGCCAGCGGCGCGCGCCGCTTCAGCGTGACGATGGGCTACCTCGGCGCCCCGGTGGGTGAGCAGTTCGCCTACCAGTTGGAACTGGTTGCGCCCGACGGCCGCGTGGTGCAGCGCTACAGCGGCGTCGAACGGTTCCAGGGCCAGCCCATGACCCTGAACTTCGACTGGGCGGGACGCAGCAGCGGCGCGGCCTTGGTCGATGGCGTGTACCAAGCTCGTCTGACCGCCTTTGCGGCCGATGCGGATACCACCGGCACCAGCGACGCCAGCGATGCGCGCGTGGCGGCCTTGAAGGTCGCGGCGGTGGCAGCAGGCCATACGCCGCAGGCAATAAGTTTCCAGTTTGTGCTGGGGGCCACGCCGGTGGCGCCCATGCCCGCGTTCCGGGCCTTGGCGCTGGGCAGCCAGATCGTGGCGGGCGAAACGCCCCGCAGCAGGGCGCTTTCGGCATCGGCTCTGCCCAACTGGCCCTACACGGTCTACTACGGTTCACTGCACGGCCAGACGCGTGACTCCGATGGCGGTGGCGACCTGGCCACCTGCAACTCGTCGCAGGCGGCCCAGACCGGTGCCTACGGCCCGGACACGGCGTTCCCGTATGCCAAGAGCAAGGGCCTGGACTTCTTCGCCAACACCGACCACAACCATTACTTTGACGGCAGCTCGGGCCTGGGCACCGTCCCCGCCGCCACGGCAATCAACCGATACGCTGCGGGCGTAGCGATCGCCAACAACTACACCGCCGCAAACCCCAGTTTTCTGGCGATGTACGGCATGGAATGGGGCGTCATCAGCGGTGGCGGCCACCTGAACATCTTCAACAGCGACGAGCTGTATTCCTGGGAATACGACCCCAGCAACCAGTTGTACGGCAACCGCTACGTCGCCAAGGGCGACTACGCAAGCCTCTACACCGTGATGCGCGCCGCCGGGCAGGTCGGGCAGTTCAACCACCCAGACCTGACGGGCCAGTACATCATCAACGGCGTCGACTTCGGCTACACCGCTGACGGCGATGAAGTCATGGTGCTGGCGGAGGTGTCCAACACCAGCGCCTTTTCCAACATCGACAACGAGACGCAGCAGCCCGGTGCCGGCTACGAAGATGCGTACCGCAAGATCCTGGAGCGCGGCTTCCACGCGGCGCCGGCCACCAACCAGGACAACCACTGCGCGAACTGGGGCTCGGCGTACACCAACCGGACCGCCGTGCTGATCCCCAACGGCACCCCGCTCACGAAAGCCAGCTTCGTCGAGGCCTTGCGCGCGCGCCGCGTCTTCGCCACGCATGACAAGAACTCGCAGGTGGTCTTCAGCGCCAACGGCGCCATCATGGGTTCGCGCATCGGCAACACGGGCGCGCTGAACCTGAACGTGGGTTATGCCAACACGGCCGGCCACACGGTGGCGCTGGTGGAAATCTGGCAAGGTGTGCCGGGCCGCAACGGCACCATGACGCTGCTGACGAACAGCGCCACCTACAGCCACACGCCGGTGGACGGCCTGCACGTCTACTACGCCAAGCTGACCCAAGATGACGGCAAGATCCTGTGGTCGGCACCGATCTGGGTGAACCAGGGCGCCGCTGGCGGCGGCGACACCACGCCACCCGCCGTGAGCGCCAGTGAGTCTGGCAGCAGCGGCACCATCACGCTGTCGGCCATTGCCACCGACGACGTTGGCGTCAGCAAGGTGGAATTCTGGGTTGACGGTGCGCTCAAGGGCAGCAGCAGCACGCTGCCCTACAGCCTCGCCTTCGATTCACGCACCCTGCCCAATGGCACCCACAGCCTGATCGCCAAGGCCTTCGACGCGGCGGGCAACACCGCCACGTCGACGGCCGTGAGCTTCAGCATCGCCAATGCGAACACGACCCTCACCGAAACCGAGGCCAACGGCAGCATCGCCACCGCCAACGCGGTGGGCGCGGCCACCACCATCAGCGGGCTCATCAGTTCCGAGCGCGACAAGGACTACTTCAAGGTCAACCTGAACGCGGGCCAGAAGATCCGCGTCGACATGGTTGGCCCCAGCGGCATGGACTACGACCTCTACCTCGTCACCTCGACCGGAGCCGGCCTGGCCTCGTCCGAAGGCGCGACGGCTTCGGAGTCGCTGACCTACACCAACGGCAGCACGGCGCGCTCGGTCTACATCAAGGTGCAAAGCTACTTCGGCTTCAGCGCTGCGCTGGGCTACACGCTGACCATCAGCTATCCCTGACCGGAACGGCCCGCGCGGCATGGTGACAGCGCGTGCTCATCGACATCGGCCCGCTGCGCCACAACACCGCTTTCCGCCGGCTGTTCGCCAGCCAGTTCATCTCCGGCCTGGGCATCATGGTCAGATACGTTACCGTGCCCTGGCAGGTCTACGAACTGACCCGCTCCAATGCCCAGATCGGGCTGCTGGGCGGCGCGGTTGCCGACCGTGTGGACCGCAGGCGGTTGCTGATGGGATCGGAAGCGCTGATGGCACTGTGCGTGGCGGTGCTGCAGGAGGACAGCGGTTTTCACCGGCCAGCGCTGTAGGCGCTGACGCAAAAGCTGGCGTGGCCTCAAGAGTTTGCCGCTGTCGCCGCGCTGTCTTCGGTGCGCGGCACCATCGGCATGGTTGCCGGGCCCGCGTTGGCCGGCCTGCTGCTGGCGCTCTGGGGGGTTGCGGGCGCCGACTTGACGAATCCCCTCATCGGCATCGTCAGGGCTGGCTTCATGGCCGACGCCTGGGGCGTGTCGGCCGCGATCTGGATCGGCGGGTTGGTTTGCCTGGCTGACGTCATCGCAACGGGATACGCATTGCCCCGCTTCTGGTCGTACCGAAGCAGCCTGGCCCAGCATCCGCATTGACTGCTGATTTCGGCGCGTTCAGCGCTTCAAGCTGGCGCGGTCAGCAGGGCCGTCAGCAAGCCGTGCACGGAGCCATCGGGCCATGTCGTCCAGCGGTTGGGCTGCCACCGGCAGCAATTCATCCTCGGCTGCGGACCGCGCGGGGCCGAGTGAGTGGCCCAGCCCTGGATACGTCTTGAGCATCACCCGTTGGCCGATGCCTTCGCTGCGTGAAAAAGCCAGCGCCGCAGCCGGATCGATCATGGAATCGTTCAGGCCCTGCAGCATCAGAACGGGCGGCGCTTGAAGGCCCCAGCCCGCCTTGACGCCCGGCAATGCGCGGCCGGTGGCTGACATGCCCAATCCGCTGTCCGGCGTATCCGCGTACCAGCTTGCGATGATGGGATCGGCTTCAGTGAAGCTGATCCGTCCGTCGTGATTGGCGTCAAGCAGCGGATTGACTTTCTCACCGGGTCGAAACCCCTTGAACATCCGGACAAAAATCTGGGGAAGCACGCCGCCCGGGCCGGACTCGGCTTTGGCGATCAGGCTGGCATCGAGGGCGCCATCCCTTGAAAAACGCATCAGGTAGGGGCGGCCGACACGCCGGTATTGCTGCTGGGCAACGGCCGCGGGTGTATCGACCACCGGAGCCATCAGCGCGAGGGCGCGAACAGCGGGTTCGGCCGCGGACACGGCCATCGCCACCGTCGTGCCTTCGCTCCAACCGACCAGCGCCACCGGGAGCGGTGCGAGAGACTCCCGTGCACGGATGAATGCCAGCGCGGTTCGGCCGTCTTGCAGCAAGTCGTTGCCGGTCAATCGATCAAACTTCTCGCGATCAACAGTCGTCGGCCCCGTGACGTGCCGCTTGTTGTACCGGAGCGTCGCCACGCCCGCGCAGGCAAGCCGATCTGCAACCTGGCGCAGGGGGCGCGAAACAATCTTGCCGTCGCGACCCACAACAGCGCCGTCCATGTCGGCGACGTCAGATCCGGCGAACAAGACCGCCACCCCGATGGTGCGCACGCCGGTTGGCGGCGTCACGATTTCCGCAGGGCTGGTGAAGTCGGCCAACGCCAGTTGGACCGATTCGCGCCGTGGCGTGCATGTCGCCGCATTCGATGAATCCGACAGCGCATGCGTCACGATCAAGGCCAGAACAAGGTGGAACAACCGCATCCAGAACTCCCGGTTCGCAGCGATTCTGAGCTGAACGCGGATTGCTAACCCGCGCGGGGTCAAGCCCTGTGCGGCGACTCCATGGTTCCGAGGGCGCAACACGGAGGGTTGCTAGTGCCTGACCGGACATGAGACCCGCTCATCCGCCCCCGATTCGCGGGGTGCGGCACCCAATCCGTGAGCCTTGCCGGCGCCCGCAGCGGCGTACGGGTACAGAAGCGCGGTCGCTGGATGGACCCGGTCACGCTGAGATGTCCTTTCAACTGCACTGGAGTTTCCCTTGCGCAAACTTGCGACGACCCTGGCTTTGAGCCTGACCTTCGGTGCGGCCGAGGCTGCAACTTTCACGACGTTGATCAACTTCAACAGTGTCAACGGCGCTCACCCGGGCTATGACGCCCTGACGTTGGGTGCCGACGGCTACCTGTACGGCACGACGGGCGGCGGCGGCGCCACCGGTGACGGCACCGTCTTCAAGCTGTCCACGGCCGGCGTGCTGACCACGCTGGCCAGCCAGAGCCGTACCGTCACCGGTTCGAACTCCAGCGGCGGCGTCATCTTCGATGCGGCGGGCAACCTCTATGGAACAGGCGGCGGCTATGGCAGCAGCGGCCTGCAGGGCACGGTTTTCAAGGTGACACCCGGCAACGCGATCTCGCTGCTGGCCAGCTTCCCGTCCTTCGTCGGCCTCAACGTCGGCCTGACAGCCACACCGAACGGCGACATGGTCGGCATCACGCAAACGGCGTCCATCTTCAAGGTGACGACAGCGGGCACGGTCACCACGCTGGCCACCCTGCCGCAGGCCGGCATCGCCCAACCCCTGGGCCAGCTCACTGTCGACGCCGCCGGCAACATCTATGGCACCACGGAAAATGGCGGCCTCGGCGTCACCGCCTTCAACAACGGCTACGGCACGGTGTTCAAGCTGTCCAACACTGGCGTGTTGTCGACGCTGGTGTCGTTCACCGGCCTGAACGGCGCGAATCCCAGCGGCAAGCTGCTGCTGGACGGGGCGGGCAACCTGTTCGGCACCACACGCTCGGGTTCGGGCGGCACGATCTTCGAGATTTCGAATACCGGCACGCTGAGCACGCTGGCCACCTTCAGCGGCATCGGCATCGGCCAGACACCGACCGGCGCCTTGCTGATGGACGCAGCCGGCAACCTGTTCGGCACCACCTTGAACAGCGCCACCGGCGGCTACGGCACGGTCTACGAACTGCCCAAGAACGGCAGCCTGAAGACGCTGGCCACCTTCAGTGGTTTGAACGGCTCGGAACCGTATGCCGGCCTGACAGCGGATGCCCTGGGCAACCTCTACGGCACCACGCTCAACGGCGGCAGCAACGCACTGGGCACCATCTACAAGGTCGGCGACACGGGCTTCGTGCCGTTTCCATCGGCGGTGCCAGAACCTGCTTCGTGGGCCCTGTTGGCAGCGGGGTTGGTGGGCTTGGCTGGAATGGCTCGCCGCCGTCAACAGGCTTGCGCTGCCTGAACCAAGCATTTGAACCACCAGAGGCCCAAGCAGCAAGAGCCCTACTAAAGACGACAGCAAGTCAAATAGGCGGTCACAAAGCTGCCGGCGGCGGTCGACAGCTCATGGCCGACCTGCGACGGCCGGCTCTCGGAACTGCGGACCGCAAACCGGCCAGGTAGGACGTGGTCTTGAACGTCAGCAAAGAGGCGACGAACCTGCCTGCTTGAGCACCCGGCATCGGCCATCAAGAGACGTTCGGTGGTGCTGCCAGTCAGCGGTCGTTCAACGTTCGACCGACACATGGAGGAGGCCCACTGGGAGTCCCTTCGCTTCCGTAAAGCGGTCGCCTCGCCGGCACGGAAATGTACGACCGTTGACAACCACCGAGGTATTGGCCAGAGAGCCGAATCGCCTTGGGTTGAACGGCACAGAGTCCCTACCAGGGGGCACACTGGCGAGCCGGCATCAGCAATCAAGCCAACGTCACATCTGTCCTGACAGGCAAGCTGCCAGCTCAACTACGTCCTGGACGTCCTCGAGGTGGTCGAGCACCTGAAGTGCTCTTGCGGCATTCAGCTTGCTTACCGACTGGCCAAACTCGATGTTGCGCCAATACTTCTCACGGACCTGATCCGTTGTGACGGGGTTATCGGCCCAGCCAACGGGCGACTCGCGATAAGCGGAGAACACCCTTCCGTCCTTCAGCGCCACGTTCAGTCGCCCCGCATGGGTCTTGCCGAGCGCGTCACTTGGCACCAGCCGCACCTTGCGGGTCAGCTCCAGCAACGAAGCATCCTGCAATGCCTGTTCGGTGTAGTGCTCCAGGCGCACGTCCTTGTGCGTCAGGACGTTGGCCACGCCGTAGGGAATCGAGAACAGCAGGCGTGGCTGGCCATCGCCATCGGCCACGGGCTGATTCAGGAAGTGCTTGATCCGCTGGGGAGGAACCTCCAACGTTACGGATGCGATATCGGCGGCTGCAAAGGCGTGTTCGCGAACAATGGCCAAGGCACTTTCTATGGGGTTGTGGTTGCCGTAGCACGAGGGATGCAACTTGTGCATTCCCTTGACGTAGAAGACGCTGCCCAGATCGATCAGCGCGTTGGCGGGCTGGGCCCGGTGCGCGTACAAGTTGAAATAACCTTGCGGGCTCGTCAGCGCATCGTTCACGCCCCGGAAGCCACGCCGGGACAGTTCGACGGCCAGCACCGCGTTTGATGCGGCCATTGCGCCCGGCAGCTTGAAGGTGTGAACGCCGTCCCAGAGCGATTGGAACGACCCCGCCATCAGGTGCAAAAGAATCCCGAACGCGTTGACGAGTTGCTCGTGGTTCAGTTTCATCAGGCGACCGACGATTGCCGTCGCGCCGAAGGCATTGGCCGTCCCGCAGACCTCGAACGAATGGTCAAAGTGAAAGTCGTCGGAAACCGCCATGCGAGCGCCGATGTCGCCGCCCAGGATCACGGCGGCGAGCAGTTCCTTGCCCGAGCTGTGCATGAACTCGGCCGTGGAAAGTGCTGTCGGTTCTGTGGTGCTGCACACATGCCCCACCATCTTGTGGGCGTTTGCGCCTTCGGGCTCCGGGCCGGCGACTTCGAAATCGTACGAACGGCACATCAGCGCGTTCAGCATCGCCGCCTGCTGCAGCGGCAGCCGATCGCCGTGCGCCAGCACGGTCGCCTGCGGCGTGCCGCCGCATGAGCGGGCCAGCTCGATGAAGGCCTGGTTGCCTGAGGCATGGGCACCTCCGATCGTGCAGCCGAGCGCATCCACCAGGCGCATGCGTGCGGCCTCGACGGTCTGCGCATCGAAAGACTCGAAGCGGGTGCTCAGGACGTGGTCGACGAGGCGGTCGATGAGCAATGGCGCCTGGGTAGCCTGCATCTCAGCGCCCCATCAGTTCTGCGAGCACCCGGCGCGCCGCTGCGACGTCGGCGTCGGCCAGACCATGCAACATCGAGGCGGTGAAGACAGCGGCGCGCTGGGCCAATGCCTCGCTCTTGGCGCGACCCTGCGAGGTCAGTTCCGGGTGTCCGGCGTCGCCGCACCGCACCAGGCCTCGGCCCTCGAGATCGGCCAAGGCGTCATCGATCGCGAGCCGCCCGAGGAACGTGACACGCTCGAGCTCTTCTCGCTCGCAGGCGCCCGCAAGCAGCCGGCTGAGCAGCCGGGCGCCAGGCGGCGTGATGCCCAGGTCTTCGCGATGTGCCTGAAACAGGCTCGACATGCGTGCACTCGCAGCGGTCAGCAGGCGCATGAATGAGAGTTCCTCGATACCGGCGGCGGGGCGTGCGGGCGCGGCAGCGGCCGTGACGGGCAGTCGCGGATGGTCGCGAGCCACGGCGTACTGCCCCTGCGTGAAAAGCAAGGGCTCGCCAGCAAAGCGCGCGTAATGCTCGACATGGCCGACGATGATCCAGTGATCCCCTCCTGCGTGAGTCATCTCGCGCCGGCATTCGAGGTGTCCGATGGCGCCGTCCAGCAGCGGTGCACCACCGCGCCCGGGTTGCCAGCTGACATGGGCGAAACGATCCGGGTGCGCCGCACCGAACAGCTGTGACACTTCGACCTGTTCGGCCGAAAGCATGTTGATCGCGAAGTGACTGGCATTGAGGAACGCCGCCGCACTCGACGACTCGAGGCGTATCGACCACAAGACCAGCGGCGGGCTCAGCGACACGGCAGCGAACGAGTTCACCGCCATGCCGACCAATTGGCCCTCGTGCAGGGCCGTGATGACAGTGACGCCGGTGGCGTACTGCCCCAGGCAGCGGCGGAACGCGCGTGCGTCGTTTGCGGGGTCTCCCTGGTCGATCGGCTCGGGGGGCGGGCTCAGGAGTCGCCCGGCGACCGGCTTGTTGGCAATGGCTTCCATGGTCCGCGCGCTCACTTGTAATAGGCCAGGGTGCCCATGTCGGCGAACGGCGGCGCCGGCATGTCGAACAGCGTGCGGATGTACAGGCCCGCGGCCGCCTCGCGCGCGGCAGAGCCATGGTTGCGCGCCGCCATCAGGTCGCGGAAGGTGCGCTGCAAGGGGTTGCTGGACGCCGAGGCGGCGGCCCCGGCAATCGGCCAGAGTTCGGCGATCGCGTCGTAGCTGGCAGCGATCGCGTCGGCGACTTCGAATCGCAGCCGCATGCGGGCCAACGGCGAGGCGATCTTGCCGCGACAGATCTCGTCGAACATGCCGCGCCAGTTCGCCAGATGGCGCTCGCGCACCCCGCGTACCTTGCAGATGGCATCGGCCACCTTGAGGTGCATGAACGGGTTGTTGATCACGGCGGCACCGGTGCCTTGCCGGGACAGGCGCACCCGCGATTGCTCGATGAAGGTGCGGATGCCGCCCTTCGCAGTGCCGATCGCCGTGTTCGCCGGCGTCGAATTGAACACGCCGACGAAGGACAACCAATACAGCGGGCGATCGTTGACGGCCCAACCCGGATTGGCGTCGTTGTAGGTGTCGACCAGCCGATGCACGCGGTAGTCCGGCACGAAGACATTTTCGAGCGTGACCGACTTGCTGCCGGTACCCTTCAAGCCCGACACGTCCCAACTTCCGTGGTTGACCGTGTAGTCTTTCATCGGAACGACGAAGTTGCGATCGCCGCCACCCAGGATGACCCACTGCGCGTGATCGACGCCACTGGAGAAAGTCCAGGTGCCATTCAGTTCGCAGCCACCGTCGACGACCCTGACCTTGCCGACCGGCGCGTAGGAGCTCGAGGCCCGCGTGTCGGGGCTGTCACCCCAGAACTCCTCCTGCATGCGCGGGTCCATCAACGCGATCTCGAACGAGTGCACGTTCAGCTGGCCACCGATCCAGGCCGCCGCGGAGTCGGCCTCGGCGACTTTCATCATGCCCTCGAAGAACGCGGCCGGCGGCATCTCGAGCCCACCCCACTGGGTCGGCGTGAAGGCGCGGTAGGCGCCAGCATCGATCATCGCCTGCACCGTGCTCTGCGGCACGCGCCCTTGGCGTTCACTCTCGTCGCTCGTGGCTTCAATGACGGGCAGGATGCGATCGATGGCGGCCAGAAAGTCGTCGCCACGGGCGAGGGCGCGCTCACGGTAGTCGGACCAGTCCGCGCAGAGGGCGCTGGCGTGCGGCGTCCCGGTCTGATTCGCGTCGCTGCTTTGTGCGATGGCTGCTGTTGTCATGGTGCGCTCCGGGAATTGATGGCTGACCGACTGCGGCTCGTTATGGACGTGACCGCTGAGACGCATTTTTTGGAAATCGGCGGCCGAACGAAGCCTGTTCACGCCGTGAAACACGCGTCTAGGGAGAACCCTTGCGACCGGAACGACCGGAGCGATCGGAGCGACCGGTGCTCGTGGCCGACAGGCCGCATCCGCGGCGTGGCCGCCGGATGCCAAGCTGAACGACTTCAGCCGATCACTCGATCCACGATCTGCAGGCCGAGCCGATGCGTTTGGCCAGTTCGTCGAGGCGGAGCAGGTGCTTCTGCTCTATCAGGGCCTGGCTTTGTGAGTCTTTGGTGAACACCATGTTCATGGCGCCGAGCAAGGTCGTTCCGGCGATGAGCGGCACGGCGATCGCATCGAACCTCGAAGCTGCGACGTCGCCCGTCACGGCATAGCCGCGTGCCCGTGTCTGGGCGATAGCCTCATGCACGCCCGACAGATCCTCGTCGGGTATGCGCAGTGACATGGCGCGCCGCGCGAGGTCTGACAGGATGGCGTCCAGCAGTTCGTCGTTGCATGCCGCCAAGTAGGCGCGACCGAGCGCGGTCGGCAGCATCGGCAGCTTCTCGCCCAGAACGGCGTGGTGGTGCGACAGCGGACTGCGGCGCCGAGTCGATTGCAGAATCACCATGAACCCGCCCTCGGCCGCAGCGAGGTTCACTGGCCAGACCAGCTTGGCCGCCACATCCTCCATCGCCGGGCCACCGACACGAGACACCCAGTCCGCTTCGGCGAAACCATCGCTCAGGCGCCTGGCGGCGCGGCTGACCTTGTATTGACCATCACGCTCGGTCGACTCGACGACACCTTGCGCCCGCAGGGTCTCGAGCAGGCGCCGAGCCGTGACGCGATGAATGCCGCAGGCCCGGGCCAACTCGCTGGTCGAACCCAGCCCGCCAGGCAACTGGTTCAGGGCCGTCAGCAGCATCAGTCCGCGCGTCAAGCCGCGCACTTCCTTGACCTGAGGTGCGACGGCTTCTTCGGTGATGCGCTTGACGTTCATTGGCGAGTGCCTCGGTGCCGACTGCCGCAGCGTGGGTTTTCCCACCCGCGCTGTTTCATGCAGTGAACAGGGTATCAGCTTCGACCCTGCGATCGAAGAATCGCCCCATTCGAGCTCGCCCACCGACGGCCCTCGCCCCAAACGAACGGCTCACCGAACTTACCGCATGAACAAGACCCTGACCTTTCGCTGCGGCCTGATCCTCGCCCTGCTGGCGCTACCTCTCGCGGGCAAAGCACAGGACTACCCGACGCGGCCCGTGAGGTTCGTGGTGCCCTACCCGGCGGGGTCCAGCCCCGACATGCTGGCGCGGCTGATCGGCGAACACCTTGGCCGGCGCATCAAGCAAACCGTGATCATCGACAACAAGGCCGGGGCCGCCGGCATGATCGGCGCCAGGTCGATCGCCGATTCGCCTGCCGACGGCAACACCCTGCTGATGTACACGCCGGCCTGGCCGGCACAGAAGATCTTCGTCAAGAAGCCGCTGTTGCCGGTTCCCGAGGGCCTGAAGCCGGTCACGCTGGTAGCCACCGGGCGGCTCGCGCTGGTGGCCGCACAGGCACTTCCGGCGACGAACTTCTCCGAGATGGTGGGCTATGCCAAGGCCCACCCCGGCAAGCTGAACTACGCCACGACCGGCCCCGGCGATGTTCTGCTGGATTTCGAAATCCTGAAACGGGCCACCGGGATCAAGGTCGAGCACATCCAGTACAAGGGCGCCGCGCTGATCATCACCGCGCTGGTTGCCAACGAGGTTCAACTTGGCCTGCAGGCCGAGGCCACCACCGAGGCCTTCGTCAAGGAAGGCAAGCTCAAGGTGTTCGGCGTCACGGGTGAAACCCGGTCGGCCGTCTATCCGGATGCGCCCACGTTCAACGAACTCGGCCTGCCGAAGATCCGCAGCAACTGGATGGGCATCTTCGTCCATTCAGGCACCCATGGCGACACGGTCTCCAGGTTGAACGCCGACCTCGTGGCCGTGATCAAGTCCCCGGAGGTCAGCAAGCGCATGGCCGCGGTGCACTTTGAGCCGGTCGCCTCCACGCCGGAACAGTTGGGTCAGCGGGTTCAGAGCGACATCGCCGACTGGACAGCCATCGCCGCCGCGGTCGGCATCCAGCCCGAATGACTCGGAGGCTTTATGTTGACACCCGAGACCATCCAGCAACTGGCAGCCCGCTTGCACGCCAGCGAGCGCAGCCGAGAAATGGTGGAGCAGTTCTCCAAGCTGCACCCTGACATGACCATCGAGGATGGCTATGCGATCTCGCGCGCCTGGGTGGCGATCAAGACCGCCGAGGGGCAAGTCGTCCGGGGTCACAAGATCGGGCTGACCTCGCGTGCCATGCAGGTCAGCAGCCAGATCAGCGAGCCCGATTTCGGCACGTTGCTGGACAGCATGTTCTTTTCGCAAGGCGACATCCCCTTCGACCGCTTCATTGCACCGCGTGTCGAGGTCGAACTGGCCTTCATCCTGGCGCGGCCGCTGCGGGGCCCGAACGTGACGCTGTTCGACGTGCTGGCAGCCACGGAATACGTGACGCCTGCCATCGAGATCATCGATTCGCGCGTCGAACCGATTGATCGCATCACCAAGGCGCCGCGCAAGGTCTTCGACACGATCTCGGACAACGCGGCCAATGCCGGCATCGTGCTGGGCGGCCGCCCGGTGCGGCCCGACGCCGTGGACCTCCGCTGGGTCGGCGCACTGCTGCACAAGAACGCTGTGGTTGAGGAATCCGGTGTGGCCGCCGCGGTGCTCAACCACCCGGCCAACGGCGTGGCCTGGTTGGCGAACAAGCTGGCGCCCTGGGGCGAATTCCTCGCGGCTGGCGAAGTGGTTCTGGCCGGCTCGTTCACACGCCCGGTCCCTGCGGCCGCGGGCGACAGCTTTCACGCCGACTTCGGGCCGCTCGGCTCGATCGCATTCCGCTTCGTCTGAACGGGTCGACGCCGAGTCGCGCTACCTCAAGTTCCCCTATTGCTGCAAGGCACCGCCATGACCGAATTCCCACAACCCAAGCTGCGCCACCTGGGCATCTATGCATTCAACCCGACCGAGCTGGCGGCGTTCTACGGGCGCTGGTTCAGCATGGTGATCACGGATCACGGCATCGGCTCGACCGGGCATGAGGTCGTCTTCATGAGCGGTGATCCTAACGAACACCACCAACTCGCCATTGCCAACCAGCGCCAGCCCGATACACCGGGGATGAACCAGATCTCGTTCCTCGTCGACAGCCTGGAGGACCTCCAGCGCATGGCGAAGGCATTCGCCGCAGCCGGGGTGCCCATCCTGCAGCAGAAGGACCACGGCAACACCTGGAGCGTCTACGTCGGGGACCCGGAGGGCAACCGCATCGAGATCTACACGCCGTCGCCCTGGTATGTCAGCCAGCCGATCTGGTGGCCGCTGGATCTGCTCACGGAGTCGGCGCAAGCCATCCGCGAACGCACCGAGGCCTCGGCCCGCCAAAGCCCGAGCTTCATGACGCGCGAAGCCTGGATGGCCCTCATGCAGACACGAATAGACGCGCAGCGCAACGCCAATTGAACGACGCGAGCGCGCGTCTTGCGAAATCCCTGCGGACGATCCGCCCATCCATAGCCTCCCAAAGGACCTGAACATGAACAAGCATCTCGTCGCGCTGTGCGCGATGGCCACCCTGGCCGCGCCCGCCTTGGCCCAGAACGGCGGAAAAGGCGATAGCAGTGTGACGGCGTATGGCGTTGCCGATGTCGCCCTCGTCCGCAATAGCAATCTGAACGGGGTCCAACTGCGTTCGATGAACAGCGGTTCTCTGCAGTCCTCACGCGTCGGCTTTCGGGGCCGGGAAGACCTGGGTGATGGTCTGTCCGCGATGTTTGTGCTCGAACATGGCCTGAACCTCGATGCAGGCACACCGACTTCGGCCACGGTATTCTGGAATCGGCAGGCCTTCGTCGGGCTCAGTTCGCGCCAATGGGGCACGGTCACCGCGGGCTTCCAGTACACGCCGATCTACGACCACTTGATCCTGATGAGCGGTGCGCCGACCTTCGGCGTTGCCGGCGGTGCGGTCGACGGCATCGCGCTGCCTGGCTCATCCGCCGGACGCTTCAACAACACCATTGGCGGTACGCGCTATGCGAACTCGGTGAAGTACACCTCGCCGACGGTGTCCGGCTTCAAGGCCAACGCGATGGTGGCGCTTGGCGAAGTGGCCGGCGCGTCGTCGGCCGGCAACCTGAGTTCGGTCGGCGTCGGCTACAGCCAGGGGCCGATCAAGGGCGTCGTGTCCTACTTGAGCATCAACTGCCCCGCGGTCACCGGCTGCACGGCGACGCAGGACACCGACAAGGTGCTGGCCGTCGGCGCCGAGTATGGCTTCCAGTCAGCCACGGTCGCAGCGATCTTCACCAACGAGAAGAACGGCAAGAACGTGCGTGGCAACGAGGCTGACGTGTTCTCCATCCTGGTATCGGTACCGGTGAATGCCTGGATCCTGGCGGCCGGCTTTCAGAAGATGAACGACAAGACCACCGCCAACCAGGATCTGCGCCAGTTCAACCTGTCCGCGATCTATTTCCTGAGCAAACGCACCAGCCTGTATGGATTCTGGGCCGACCAGGATGTCGAGAACGGCGGCAAGGCGAGCATGGGTGTGACGAACTCCAGCGACGGCAAGCAGAACCAGGTGGGCCTGGGCATCCGCCACCTGTTCTGAACACCGGACCCGACTTGAATCGAGGAGAGGCTTTGTGACCATTGCACTCAAGGCATCGTTCAAACATGTCGGCCTCTACGTCTTCGAACTCGAAGCGATGGTCGACTTCTACCGGCGCTGGTTCGGCCTGACCGTGACCGATGGTGGCGTGGGCTCTTCCGGCAAGGGCGCCTTTCTGAGCGCCGACCCGAGCGAACACCATCAACTGGTGTTCGTTGCAGGGCGCGAGCTTGGGAGCAAGCCCACCATCAACCAACTCTCGTTCCTGGTGGCGGACCTGACGACGCTCAAGGCCTACCACCGCAAGGCCATCGACGAGGATGTGACGGTCACCATGGTCAAGAGCCATGGCAATGCCTTGAGCTGCTACATCCTCGACCCCGACGGCAACCAGATCGAGATCTATTGCCACACCCCGTGGTACGTGCGTCAGCCCATGGGCAAGGCGCTGGACCTGAGCCTTCCCGACGACGAGATCCATGCCCGTGTCGAGCGCGAGGTCCAGGCCGAACCCAGCGCGCTGCCGCGCGAACAGTGGATGGCGCAGATGCGCGAAAGGATGTTGTCGTGACGCAAACCATGCCCGCCATGAACCCACCCGGCACACGCCTGCCGAGCATCTGGCAACAGTTGTTCGCAACGCCCCACCGGCTTGGCTGGGTGGAAGCGCGCGGCGTGAAGACGCGCTACCTGGAGGCCGGCGCAGCCGATGCACCCGCAGTGCTGCTGCTGCACGGCACGGCCGGCAGCTTGGAGAATTTCTGCGCCAACTATGCTGGCTACGCCCAGCACTTCCGCGTCATCGGCATCGACATGCTCGGCTGCGGCCTGACCGACAAGCCGGAACACGACTATCTGATCAAGGACTACGCCGAGCACGCCAACGCCGTGATGGAGGCGCTGGGCATTTCACGCGCCGCCGTGGTCGGCGTGTCGCTCGGCTCCTGGGTCGGCGCGGCACTGGCGCTGGCGCATCCCGACCGCGTCACCGGGCTCGTGATGGTGGCCCCGGCCGGCATCGTCACCGACCCGGAGGAAGAGGCGCGTGTGGCCGAGGGCGTCCGCAAACGCCGCTCTGCCGCGGCCACCGACCCCAGTTGGGACACCGTGGCCGCTGCGATGAAGGGTCTGGTCCTCGACCCGACAAAGTTGGCAGACGACCTGATAGCCATCCGCCTGGCCATCTACCAGGACCCGCGCATGAAGGCCGCGATGCCGCGCCTGCTGGCGTTCACGCTCGGCGGCCAGGCGCTCAGTTCGGCGCAGTGGCGTTCGCTGACGCTGCCGATCCAGGTCTTCGCCGCGGTGGACGCGCCGAACATGTTCCTCGGCAATGCCTACGCGATCGCGAAGACGGCGCCCCAGGTTCAGCTGGTCGAGATCCCGGGTTGCGACCACTGGGCGCAGTATGAGCAGCCCGAGGCCTTCAATGCGGCCAGCCTGCGCTTTCTTCAAGGCCTGTGAAGGAGCCCGCCATGTCGAGCCTCGGCACCGCACTACCCGTCAACGGGTTCAAGCAGGCGCTCAGTCGCGGCCAGGCACAGATCGGCTTGTGGCTGGCCACGGCCGACGCGTACGTCGGCGAGATGCTGGCCGGTACCGGCTTCGACTGGCTGCTGATCGACGGCGAACATGCCCCCAACGACTTGCGCAGCGCCCTGAGCCAGTTGCAGGCCATCGCCAGCGCTACCAGCCGTCTGCCCGCCGGCGCCCCCGCGCCGCACCCGGTGATGCGCCTGCCGACCGCCGACCCCGTGCTGGTGAAGCAGGTGCTGGAACTGGGTGTGCAGACACTGTTGATTCCGATGATCGACACGCCCGATCAGGCCTTGCAGATGGTGCAGGCGATGCGCTACCCGCCTCACGGCATTCGCGGCATGGGCAGTGGCCTGGCGCGCTCCTCGCGCTGGACGGGCTACCCGAACTACGTAGACGAAGCCAATGATCAGATGTGCCTGCTGGTGCAGGTGGAAACGCAGGCGGCACTGGCGCAGATCGATGCCATCGCCGCCACGCCCGGCGTCGATGGGGTCTTCATCGGTCCGGCCGACCTGGCCGCGTCGATGGGCCACCGCGGCCAGAGCAGCCATCCCGAGGTCGTCGCGGCGATGCGCGATGCGGTCAAGCGCATCCTGCAGGCCGGCAAGGCGCCCGGCATCCTGGCGACGCAGGAAGACCAGGCCAGGCAATGGATCGAGGCCGGGGTGACTTTCCCGGCGGTGGGCGTGGACATTCTCTTGCTGGCCCAGGCGGCGCGCGGTTTGGCGGGCCGCTTCCACGCGGCCGGACCGGCGCCATCAACCGGAGGCCGCGCCGCGGCGACGACATGACACTGACACGTGAAAGTACCAGCCGCTTCGTGCAGGCCGGTGACGTCAGGATCCACTACCACGAGGCGGGAAGCGGCCCGGTACTGCTGTGCATCCACGGCGGCGCGCCGGGTGCGTTCGGCTGGGGCAACTTCGGCCGCAACCTCGCCGCCCTGTCGCAGCACTTCCGCACCCTCATCGTGGATCTGCCCGGTTACGGCCTGTCCGACAAGCCGGTGATCGAAGGCGCCCGCACAGCCTTCTATGCCCGGGTCTTCAGCGAGATGCTGCAGGCGCTGGACATCTCCAAGGCGCATGTGCTGGGCCTGGCCACAGGCGGTGCGGTGGCCATCAAGATGGCGCTGGAACATGCGCCGCAGGTCGACCGGCTCATCGTCGTGAATTCGCCCGGCGGCCTGTCGGTGTTCCAGGCCGGACAGGCGGTGCCGGCAACGCACAACTACTACGGTGGCGAAGGTCCCAGCATGGCGCGCATGCGTGCCAACCTCGAGCGCCTGGTCTACGACAAGACCCTGATCACCGACGACATCGTGCGCGAACGTTACGAAGCCAGCATCGATCCTGCCTTCATGGCGCAGGCGCCCGAGGGCAAGGGCGGCAAGCCGGGGCAGAGCATCGAGGCGCTGTGGCAGGAACTGCACCACATCCAGGCCGAGACCTTGGTGATCTGGGGTCGTGACAACCCCACGCTGGGCTACGACCACGCACTGTTCATGCTCAACCGCATTCCGAACGTGCGCGTGCACATCCACGGGCGCTGCGGCCTCTGGGTGCCGTTCGAGAAGGCGGAAGAATTCAACCGCAACGTCATTTCATTCCTGTCTGTGGATCTCGCATGAAGAAGCTCACCATCTTGACAACCTTGCTGGCGCTGGCGGGGGCGCCCGCCGGTGCGCAGAGCCCGGCGGTGATCAAACTGCTGGCTGGCTACCAGCCCGGCGGCGGCGGCGATGTGGTGGCACGCGCGTTGGCCGATGCCCTTCAGGCCAAGCTCGGCGCCACGGTCATCGTTGAAAACCGGCCCGGCGCCGGGGGAGTCATCGCAGCACAGGCGCTGAAGAACGCACCGGCCGATGGATCGACGTTCCTCGTCACGTCGGATCAGTTGCTCATCGCGCCGATGACCATGAAGTCGGCGAACTACGACCCACTGCATGACTTCGTGCCGGTCGCCGGCCTGAACACCTTCGACATCTGCTTCGTTGTCAACTCGGCCGCGGTCTCAGCCGCCACGTTGACGGACTACCTTGCCCAGGCACGCAAGGATCCGAAGATCGCCACCTATGGCATTCCGGCTCTGGGCTCCCTGCCGCAGTTCTACGGCTATGTCATGGGCAAGACGGCGGGCGTGGCACTGAACGCCGTGCCCTACCGCGGCGCGGCTCCGATGGTCACCGATTTGGTTGCCGGCCACCTTCCGGCCGCGATGGGGCCTTGTCGAGAGATGATGGAGCAGCGCAAGAGCGGCAAGTTGCGCTTCCTGGCCACGGTGCAGCGGCTGAGCTGGGCGCCCGAGGTGGCGCTCTTTGCCGACAGTGGCGTCAAGCTGGGCCCGCCGAGCTGGGTCGCCGTCTATGCGCACGCCAAGGTGCCTGCCGACAAGTTGCTGGCGATGCAGAACGCGATCCGCGATGTGATGCAGGTCCCGGCGTTCACCGACCGCATGGCCGCGGCGGGTTTCGTGCCGCGCTATGTGCCCGGCAAGGAACTGGCCGTGCAGGCCCAGGAAGCCGCCACCTACTGGGGCGCGCAGATTCGCGAGTCGGGCTTCCGCCCGGAGTGAGCACCATGACTTCTCATCCCAAGAATGCCTCGTTCCACTGGGACGACCCCCTGCTGCTCGACGCCCAGCTCAGCGACGAGGAGCGCATGGTCCGCGACTCGGCCCGCGCCTATTGCCAGGACCAGCTGGCGCCGCGCACGCTGGAAGCGTTCCGACATGAGCAGACCGACCCCGCCATATTCCGCGAGATGGGCGAGCTGGGCTTGCTCGGCGCCACCATCCCCGAGGCCTACGGCGGCTCCGGCCTGAACTACGTCTGCTACGGACTCGTCGCCCGCGAGGTCGAACGTGTCGATTCTGGCTACCGTTCGATGATGAGCGTGCAGAGCTCGCTCGTGATGGTGCCGATCAACGAGTTCGGCACCGAGGCGCAGAAGCAGAAGTACCTGCCCAAGCTGGCCAGCGGGGAGGGGATAGGCTGCTTTGGCCTCACCGAGCCCAACCACGGCTCGGACCCGGGCAGCATGATCACGCGGGCAAAGAAGGTGCCCGGCGGCTACAGCCTGAGCGGCGCCAAGATGTGGATCACCAACAGCCCGATCGCCGACGTCTTCGTCGTCTGGGCCAAGGATGACGAAGGCTCAATCCGCGGCTTCATCCTCGACAAGGGTGCCAAGGGTCTGAGTGCACCCGCCATCCACGGCAAGGTGGGCCTGCGCGCCAGCATCACCGGCGAGATCGTGATGGACGAGGTGTTCTGCCCCGAGGAGAACGCCTTTCCTGAAGTGCGCGGCCTGAAGGGTCCATTCACCTGCCTGAACAGCGCGCGCTACGGCATAGCCTGGGGTGCGCTGGGTGCGGCCGAGGACTGCTTCCACACCGCGCGGCAATACGTGCTGGACCGCAAGCAGTTCGGCAAGTCACTGGCCGCCAACCAGCTCATCCAGAAGAAGTTGGCCGACATGCTGACCGACATCACGCTCGGCCTGCAAGGCTGCCTGCGCCTGGGCCGCATGAAGGATGAAGGCACGGCGGCGGTCGAGATCACCTCCATCATGAAACGCAATTCCTGCGGCAAGGCGCTCGACATCGCTCGTGTGGCACGCGACATGCTGGGCGGCAACGGCATCAGTGACGAGTTCGGCGTGGCGCGTCACCTCGTCAACCTCGAGGTGGTCAACACCTACGAAGGCACGCACGACGTTCACGCGCTGATCCTGGGGCGCGCGATCACCGGCATCGCGGCCTTCTGACACCATGGCAGACACCGCCCTCGATGGCCTGCGCGTGCTCGACCTGTCGCGCGTGCTGGCCGGCCCCTGGAGCAGCCAGCTGCTCGCCGACCTGGGGGCTGACGTCGTCAAGGTCGAGCGCCCGGGCAGCGGCGACGACACCCGCACCTGAGGCCCGCCCTGGCTGGCGCGCGACGACGGCAGCGCCAGCGACGAATCGGCCTACTTCGTCAGCGCCAACCGCACCAAGCGTTCGCTGACCGTGGACATCGGCCAACCCGAAGGCCAGCGACTGGTTCGCGAACTGGTGCTGCGCGCCGATGTGCTGATCGAGAACTTCAAGGTCGGCGGTCTGTCCCAGTACGGGCTGGACTTCGAAAGCGTCAAGGCATCGAACCCGCGCCTGATCTACTGCTCCATCACGGGCTTCGGCCAGACCGGCCCCTATGCCGAGCGGCCGGGCTACGCCTTCCTGATGCAGGGGATGGGCGGGTTGATGAGCATCACGGGACGGCCCGATGGCGAGCCCGGAGGCGGGCCGCTGAAGGCGGGCGTGGCGCTCACCGACGTGATGACGGGGCTCTACGCTACCGTGGCCGTGCTGGCCGCGCTGCAGCGGCGGCAGGCCAGCGGAGAAGGGCAGCACATCGACCTGGCCCTGCTGGATGTCCAGGTGGCCATGCTGGCCAACCAAGCCTCGAACTTCCTTGTCGGAGGTCAGGTGCCGCAGCGCATGGGCAATGCGCATCCCAACATCGTGCCCTACCAGGACTTCCCGACGGGCGATGGCCACATGATCGTCACCGTCGGCAACGATGGCCAGTTCGCCGCCTTCAGCACCGCCCTCGGGCGCCCGGAATGGGTGCACGACGAGCGCTTCGAGACGAACCCGCAGCGCGTGCGCCACCGCGACGCGTTGGTCGCACTGATCAGCGAGATCACCGTGACGCGCAGCACCGATGAGTGGGTGGCGGTGATGGAGGCAGTGAAGGTGTCGTGCGGACCCATCAACACCATCGACCGGGTGTTCGCCAAGCCGCCTCTCAGGACGCACTTGCGGCAGGAAGGGCCACCCAGCCAGTTTCGACGGCCAAGCAGCCCCGCGCGGCCGCGATCAGGTTTCGGATCAGATTTCGGTCTGTTCAGAGATCTCCAGAGCGTCGTCGACCTCGATGCCAAGGTATCGCACTGTGGATTCAAGTTTGGAATGGCCCAGAAGCAATTGCACGGCGCGCAGGTTCTTCGTACGTCGGTAGATCAGTGTCGCTTTGGTGCGCCGCATCGAGTGCGTGCCGTAGTCGGCGGGATCGAGGCCGAGTTCCTCGACCCAGCCTTCGAGAATCCGCGCGTACTGCCGCGTGCCCAGATGTGGCGAGTCGTGGATTCGGCTTGGGAACAGGAAATCGTCGGACTTCAGCGCTGCCAGCTTGATCCACTTCTGCACCGCGTCACGGGTAGCCGGTGTGATTTCAAACTGCACCGGGCGCTGGGTCTTGTGCTGCATCACCATCGCTCGGGATGCGACCTGGTCCCCGTGGCAGATGTCCCGGACCTTCAGACCGACGAGGTCGCAGCCCCGAAGCTTCCTGGCACGGGCGCGAACTGGAACTCCGGGCCAGGGGCGGTCATAGCGGAGGGCCGGTTTTGGACAGTCCGCCATCAAGACACGCCGCGCGAGCCGCACGGCGCGATAGTTCGCGGGAAGCACGGCGGTATGCGTTCTCTCGCAAGCTGCGAACGCATGGCCCGCTGCTCGCGCTCCTCAATATCAGTTCGCGGTGATTTTCCGTTCGCGCACGATCGCGCCCCACTTGGCGTCTTCCTTCTTCATGAATTCGGTGAGTTCGGCGCGGGTGGTGGGTTGGGGTGTCAGGCCGTGCTTGTTGAGTGCGTCCTTCACGCCGGGGTCGGCAAGCACCTTGACGATGGCCAGGTTCCAGCGTTCGAGAATGGCCACCGGCGTCTTGCCAGGCGCCACGAAGGCATACCAGTTCAGGGCCTCGAAGCCCGGAAAACCAGACTCGGCCACCGTCGGGATCTTGGGCATGTACGCCGGGCGGACAAGGCCCGTCGTTGCCAGCGGGATCAGGTTGCCGGCTTCTATGTGCGGTAGCGCTGTCGGAGGCGCCGAGAAGTACGAGGCGACGCGTTCGCCCAGCAGGTCTTGCAGTGCCGGGGCGCCGCCCTTGTAGGGTATGTGCACCATCTCGATGCCCGCTCGCTGCGCGAACAGCTCGCCGGCCAGATGAGACGCCGAACCGCCGCCGGTGGACGCGAAGTCGATGCTGCCTGGTTTCTTTTTCGCCAGCGCCACGAACTCGGCCAGCGTCTTGACGCCCAAGCCCTTGCGCACCACCAGCACGTTCGGGAAATTCACGCCACCCGACACGGCGGCAAGGTCCTTGAAGGGGTCGTAGTTCACCTTCATCACATGCGGGGCAATGGTCAGCGGGCCGATCGAGCCGAACAGCAGCATCGAGCCGTCGGCCGGGCCGCTGGCAACTTGCTGGTGCGCGATGTTGCCGCCAGCGCCGCCTCGGTTGTCGACGACAACGGTCTGCCCGATGTTCTCGCCGAGCTTCCTGGCGATCAGGCGTGCTGCCGAGTCGGCCGCACCACCGGCGGCGAAGCCGACCACCAGCGTGACGGCCTTCTTGGGCGGAAAGTCCTGGGCCGCAGCGTGGCCGGCCAGGCCGAGCGCTGCGACTGCCATGGTCGTGGCGCGTAAAAGTTGTCGTGTGTTCATCATGGGTCTCCTCGGGGATCGTGTGGTCGTGGCTCAGTCGGCGCCAAGGCCGATGGGATTCGGAAGTCGCTTCTCGACCGCATGGCGCAGCAGCGCGGCGCTGCGGAAAATGCCGTGGCCGAACTTGCCGTAGGGCAACGTCGCAAACAGGGCCATCACTGCGCCCAGGTGCAGGCACAGCAGCAGCGCCAGGGCCGGCGTGCCACGCCCCAGCCAGAGCGCCAGGCCGCTGGCGCTGGTCAGGAACAGCAGCGCGATGAAGCCGAGGTCCATCGGCTTCTGCTTCAGGTCGCCATGCAGGGGGTGGCGCTTGCGGTTCAGCCGCCACAGGCCTGCGGTGCCGACCATCAGGCTGATGCCGCCGACCACGCCCAGCAGTTTGGGCAGGCTCGGCAGCGCGTAGGGCGCGACCCAGCCGAACGCGTAGTGGTACAGCGTGGCCACGCTGGTGGCGGCGAAGCACAGCATGAAGCCGTAGAACGTGAGGTGATGAAAGCGCCGGCGTGCCGGCGTGTAGGCATCGTCTTCGTTGTGACACCCATCGCCGTGGCCGCCATCGAGATACTTCAGGCGCAACACAGCATCGACCGCTTCCGCCGTGGCCGGCCCGTTGGCAGGCGCGCCACTGGTGACGGGCGTGATGTCGCGCCAGAAGCGCCGCACGCCCATGGCGAGCGCCAGGGTAGCGAACCCGAACACGGGGGCGAACAATCCCGCCAGCAAGTTGTGCGGAAACACGCTGTAGAAGTTGTCGCCGGGGGCTGCGCCCCACAGGCCGCCCTTCATCGCCACGGCGAGCGCCAGGAAGAAGGCCAGCCCGACGAACAAGGCCAAAGACAGCGTGAGCCCGTTGCGTTGGTAGAGCACACCCAGCGCGGGCGGCCAGGCGTAATCCACATACGTCTGGCCGCGAACCTCGGCCATGGCCTGCGGCACGTTGACGGCGAACTCATGCGGCGGCGCGTACTGGCAGGCATGCAGGCAGGCGCCACAGTTGTGGCAGAGGTTGGCCAGGAAATGGATGTCGGCCTTGCCGAATTCGAGCCGGCGCGTCATCGCTGGAAAGACGGCACAGAAGCCCTCGCAGTAGCGGCAGGCATTGCAGATCTGCATCTGCCGGCCTACCTCGGTCTCTGCCGCCGACAGGATCGGAATGACGCGGCGCGGACCGTCCGCGAGCGACACCGCCTCGCGCGCCAGCGCTTCAAGCGTTTGCATGGTGGGCCTCTTTCTGCTTCAAAACGGCGGCTGCGGCCCGGGTGCCGGCGATGCGGCCGAAAGCGGTGCCGATGCTCATGCCGACGCCAGCGGTGTAGCCCTGGCCGAGCACGTTGCCGGCCATCATTTCGCCGGCCACGAACAGGTTCGGGCTGGGTTGGTCGCCGAAGCGCACGGCGGTGCTGTCGTCCACCTTCAGGCCGAGGTAGGTGAAGGTGATGCCGGGGCGCAGCGGGTAGGCGTGGAAGGGCGCGGTGTCGATCGGCCGAGCCCAGTGGGTCTTGGCGGGTGCCAGGCCCTCGGTATGGCAGTCGTCCAGGGCGGTGTGGTCGAAGCGGCCAACGCGGCAGGCGGCGTTGTAGTCGGCGATGGTGCGCAGGAAAACCGCTTCGTCCAACCCGAGCTGCCGTGCCAGCTCAGGCAGCGTGTCGGCGACCGTGCCCGGAAACACCGGTGGCATGAAGCGGCCTACCGCCTTCTGGTCGATGATCGAGTAGCCCACCTGGCCCGCCTGCTGAGCCACCAACCGCCCCCAGATGGCATAGCGCTTGGGCCAGAAATCCTCGCCCTCGTCGTAGAAGCGGCGCGCCTCGCGGTTGACCACCACGCCCAACGACACACAATCGATGCGCGTGCAGATGCCGCCGTCGTACAGCGGGGCACGGGCGTCGATCGCCACCATGTGGCCTTGCGAGGGATCGCCGACGGTGTCGGCACCGGCCTCGATCAACTGCCTGAGCAGGACGCCCTGGTTGAAGCGCGTGCCGCGGATCAAGAAGTTGTCGGCCGGCCATTCACCGCGTTTGTTCTGGCCCCAGGCCTCGCGCAGCCATTCGCGGTTCGACTCGAAACCGCCGGCGGCCAGCACGCAGCTTCTGGCCGTGATGCGTTCGCCGCCTTCGGTTCGAACTGCCATGAAGCGCTGGCCGTCGAGTTCCACCGAGGCCACCGGGGTCTCGTAGCGAACCCGCACGCCGAGGCGCTCGGCACTGCGGTAGTAGGCATTCACCAGCGCCTTGCCGCCCCCCATGAAGAACGCATTGGTGCGAGCCACATGCAGTGCGCCGGAGAGTGGCGGCTGGAAGTGGACACCGTGGCTGCGCATCCAGTCGCGGCAACTGGACGACGCGCGGATCACCAATCTCGCCAGGTGTTCGTCGGTCAGGCCGCCGGTCACCTTGAGCAGGTCCTGCCAATACTCCTCTTCAGGGTAGGCGTCGACCAGCACGTCCTGTGGCGCGTCGTGCATGCAGCGCAGGTTGCGCGTGTGCTGCGAATTGCCGCCACGCCACGCCTTGGGTGCGGCCTCGACCATGAGCACGCTGGCGCCGGCCTCCCGTGCCATCAGCGCAGCGCAGAGCGCGGCATTGCCGCCGCCTACCACCAACACATCGACCTGCGCATCGCTCACTGCTCGTCTCCTTGGGTTCAAGAGACTCTAGGCAGGCAGCCATCTCAGCGACAGGTCGGTTCAGGCATCGGGTGTTCAGTTTTCGAGAAGACTTGCGCCGGGCCAGCGCCCTTCGTTCACCAGCGTCCGCGCCGTGTCCGCCATGACGACCCGGGTGGCCAACGCGGCGGGCGACAGTTCGTCGTCCGACAGGCTGACCAGCAGGCTGCGCCGGCCCACGTGGGCATCGGTGATCTGGCTGCTCAGCACATCGTCCACCGGCTGCCGCGCGAGGGCCGCACCGGGCTGGATGGTTGCGCCCAAACCCGCGCGGACCGCGTCCATCAACAGCGCCAAGCCGTCGACCTCGGCCACCACGTCGGGAACGATGCGGGCACGGGCGAAGGCCGCCGTGAGCGTCGCGCGCAGGCCGTGGCCGGCGCTGGGCATGATGAGCGGCACGCCGGCGAGTTGGGCCAGCTTCACCTTCGGGCCGGCGGGCCGCTTCGCGAGCCCGGTTGGGGCCAGCACGAACAGCCTTTCGTCCAGCAGAGGCTGGATGCTCCAGCGGCGCGGCGTGGTGGTTTCGAACAGCACCGCCAGGTCCAGCAGGCGCGCCTGCAGAAGACTGGCGAGGTTGCCCGACAGGGATTCCACCAGGTGCAGCCGCACGTCCGGGTAGCGCGCACGCATCGCCTGCATCAGCGGCAGGCCCAGTACCGAGGCCGTGGTGGGCGCCAGGCCAACGCTGACATGGCCTGACAAGCGTGCCTGCTGGGCCGCCCGCACCGCTTCGTCCGCATGGCGCAACGTGAGCTGAGCCTGCTGCAGGAAGGCGACGCCGGCGTCGGTGGGGCTGACGCCGGTGCTGCCCCGCAGCAGCAGGCGTGTACTGAGCTCGCCCTCCAACCGACTGATCTGCTGGCTTAGTGCCGAAGTCACGACGCCGAGCTCGACCGCTGCACGGCCCATGCTGCGCATTTCGCAGACCTTCACGAAATAGCGAAGCTGGCGCAGTTCCACGGTCGAATGGATAAAAGCGGACGGCAGCAGGTCATGGTCAATGGTACCAATTGGTTGAGGTACTCCAAGGCTGAGCCAGTCGACCAGCGGAACTTGCCGCCGCTCACTGACCTTTCACATTGATCGACTGCTATCCAAAGGCCCAATCGCCGCCACAAAGGACGGCCCAAGGTCGGCTGGGTGAGTTCAGCGCAGTGAACAGCGGTCAGTGTCCGGGTCGCGAGGATGCCGGCCCGATGCCAGCACCGGCTATGTCTGCAGCACCTCGCATTTCTGTCGCTCGAGCCAGCCCTGGCGGTCGAACCGAGCGTCGGCTTGATGGCGCTGACCGTGAGTTCACAGGTCAGCCGCGACCTACTGCAACCGCTGCAGAGCGGCCTCCGCTCTGCGCAGACCCTCATTCACGCAATGGACCTGAGCCACGCGCCGGCGCAACCAGAGCGTACGCAGCGCCGGCAGCTCAACCCCTGGCGGCCTGCAGTGCCTGGCGCAGCAACTGCAGGCCCTGGTCGATTTCGTCGTTGCTGATCGTCAGCGCCGGCATGAACCGCAGCAGGTTCGGGCGCGGCGCGTTGATGAGCAGCCCGACGGGCGACAGCGCCTGCGCCGCTGCCACCACCTGCGGGGCCGTGTCGGTGGGCAGCACCAGGGCGCGCAGCAGGCCGGCCCCGCGCTCGGCCACCAGCCCGTGGTCCTGCACGATGGCCTGCAGCCCGCGCGCCAGGTGGTCCGCGCGCTGGCGCACCTGCGCGAGAAAGCCGTCCTGGCAGACGGTGTCCACCACCGCCAGCCCCACTGCAGCCATCAGCGGGTTGCCGCCGTAGGTGCCGCCCTGGTCGCCGGGGGCGTAGCAGTTGAACGCCTCCTTGCACAGCAGGGCCGCCAGCGGCACGCCGCCACCGATGCCCTTGGCCAGCGTCATCAGGTCGGGCTCGATGCCGAACAGTTCGTGGGCGAAGGCCCGGCCGCAGCGGCCGATGCCGGTTTGCACTTCGTCAGCGATCAGCAGCAGCTGGCGCTCGGTGGT
>JANPHI010000341.1:0-12414 GCA_031424355.1 Betaproteobacteria bacterium | reverse complement strand
TCGGCGCCGTAGGCCAGGGCCTTGCGCGGGATCTCGTCGTAGTCGCTCTCGTCGGGCTGGCCCAAGTTTGCGGTGTACGCGCAGGGGATGGCGCCCTTGGCGCGCATCCAGTGCACGGCAGCGCTGGTGTCCAGGCCGCCTGAAAAGGCGATGCCGACGCGTTGGCCGGCGGGCAGGTTTTGAAGGATGTGGGTCACGGTGCGGGCTCTCCTGAACCCGGGATTGTCGCCGCAGCGGGCGTGCCGCTCAGTGCGGCCGGTTGCGTAACGCGTTGCGTTCGACCAGCGCAAACCCACCTTGCACCAGCAGCGCCAGCACCGCCGCTGGCAGCGCGCCGGCCAGCATCGTGGCTTTGTCGTTGACAGCCAGGCCGGCCACGATGCGTTCGCCCAGGCCGCCGGCGCCGATGAAGGCGGCCATGGTGGCGGTGCCGACGTTGATGATGGCGGCCGTCTTCACACCGGCCCACAGCGTGGGGCCGGCCAGTGGCAGTTGCACGGCGCGCAGCGTCTGGCGCGCCGTCAGGCCCAGTGCGGTGGCCGCCTGCGACAAACCGGCCGGCACGCCCTGCAGGCCGGCGTGGGTGTTGCGCACGATGGGCAGCAGCGCGTACAGGAACAGCGCAATGACCGCGGGCACGGTGCCGATGGCGCCGACCAGGGCGATCAAAAAGGCCAGCAAGGCCAGCGAGGGGATGGTCTGCAAAACCCCCACCGCGCCCAGCACCCAGCCGGCCAGCCGGGGCCGCTGCCAGGCCCAGATGCCCAACGGCACGCCCACCCCCACCGCCAGCAGCAGCGAGCCAAAGACCAGGCCCAGGTGCTGCGCGCACAGCCGCCACAGGTCGGGCGCGAACAGGCGGGCGATGAAGCCGGGGCGTCCGCTGGGGCCTGCCGCTGCGTCGGCGCCGATGGCAGCGGATGCCGCCACCGCACCCACCTTGAAGCGCCGCGCCACCTCGGCGTAGGGCAGGCCGTCGAGTTCCACCTGCGCGTTCATCGCCACCATCGCGGCGCTGCCGATGCGGCCGTCCAGCGGCAGCATCGGCAGCACGTTCACGCCGGCGCGCATCAGCAGCACGGCGTCGTAGCGCGGGAAGAAGTTCAGGTCATCGACCAGCACGCGCAGCTTGTAGCGGCCCACCTTGGCGTCGGTGGCGTAGATGTCGATCAGGTCCACCTGGCCGGCCTGTATCGCCTCGTAGGCCAGGCCGTGGTCCAGCGAAGGCCCCGGTTTCTGCGGCAAAGCGTAGGCCTTCTGCAGGGCCGGCCAGCCGTCGGCGCGGGCCTGGAATTCGTGGGACAGGCCCAGGATCAGTGAACCTTCGGGCAGGCGCTTCAAATCGCTGATGCGGCTCACGCCCAGTTGCGCGGCGTCGGCCTCGCGCAAGGCCAGCGCGTAACTGTTGTTGAAGCCCAGCGGCACGGCCGCCTTCAGCCCGCGCGGCGCCAGCCAGGCGTTCAATTCGGCCAGGCTGGGGTTGCCCTCGCGGTGCAGCAGTTCGCGCACGATGGTGCCGGTGTATTCGGGGTAGACGTCCACCGCGCCGCTGGCCAGCGCCTGCTCCAGGATGCCGGTGTTGCCCAGGCCGGGCTTGTGTTCGGCGGGCACACCGGCTTCCGCCAGCGTGAGGCGCACGATCTCGCCCAGGATGTAGCTTTCCGTGAAGCGCTTGGAACCCACCACGACGGGCGCCTCGGTGGCCGGCGGCGCGGCCTGCAAGGGCCACCCGCCGCACATCAAAACCAGCAACAACAGACAACGCTTGAACGACATGCCCGCATTCTGGGCCCGCTGTTGCGTCACGGGCGCCACGGGGCCGTGGCGGCGCGCCACTGCGGTGTGCTTCAGTCGACCTCGGCCTCGGCCAGCGCCACCCGGTTGCGCCCGCTGCGCTTGGCGCGGTACAGCGCCGTGTCGGCGCTCTTGACCCAGGCGTCGGCCGTCTGGCCCTGGCGCAGCGCGCTGACCCCGATGCTGACGGTGATGGACTCACCCGGCAGCAGTTCGGCATGCGCCAGGCGCTGGCGCAATTCCTCGGCGATCTGCTGCGCCTGCCCGAGCGTGGCGCCGGGCAGCAGCAGCAGGAATTCTTCGCCGCCCATGCGGAACAGCAGGTCGCTGCGCCGCTTGCGCAAGGCCACCGCCGTGACCACCTTGCGCAGAACCTCATCGCCCACGTCGTGACCGTGGGTGTCGTTGATGCGCTTGAAGTGGTCGATGTCGATGACCAGCAGGGATTCGACCGGTGGCCCGGCCTCGGCGGTGGCCACGCAGGCGCCGAGCTGGCTTTCCATGTGGCGGCGGTTGTAGGCACCGGTCAACGGGTCGGTGATGGTCTGCGCGACCAGGGCCTGCTGCAGGTCGCCCACCACGTTGAGCACGACGTTGATCATCGTCATCACAAAGGCCAGCGAAACGAAGACGCGCATCGCCAGCGCCGGTTCCAGGGCCAGCGCACAGGCCGCCGTGACGCCCACAGTCAGCAGCGCCCCCAACACCATGGCCACGCGGCGGGGCAGGATGAAATAGCAGATGAACAGGGCCGGGTAAGACCACAGGATGCCCGGCATGCCCTGCTTGAGCACCGACACCAGCACGCCGCTGACCAAGGCCACACCCAGCAGCCAGAACGGCAACGGCGGCGGGCGCCCCCTGTGCATGAGCCAGGCGGTGGCCGCCAGCAGGGTGACCAGCACCAGGTTCACGCCGGCCATCAGCCAACGCCCGCCCAGCAGGTGCGTCACGACAAAAGGAACCAGCACCAGCGCGCCCAGTGCACTGGTGTTCTTGCAGATGCGCTGCCGGTGATCGGCCAGCGCATCGTTGTAAAAATTAAGCGCAAGGCGCGCACGGTCTACGAGGTCCACGTCGGCCACATCGGCCGCCGACAGCGGAACTTGAGGCCTTCAGCGCGCCGCGGGCCTCATCGGAACCGCCCGCAGACCTTGCCGACCCAGGCCGTCACCGGTGGGCTGCCGCCCGGCGTGCCGCAAACGGCCGCGCCGTGCTGCTGGGTGTAAGCCAGCACGCCGAAGGCTGCCGGCACCGCCAGCATCAGCACGACGGCGGCCACCGCCAGGCCGCCCAGGATCACCTTGCCCTTGTGGCCGCCGCGCGCCACGTCGCGCAGCAGCACCGTCAGAAGATGGCCCATGGCCGTGACGCCCAGGGCGCTGAGCGCCGTGAAGCGCAGGCCGGCATCCCCCAGCAGCAGCGCCAGCAGCAACAACACGCCTTCGATGGCGTAGACCTTGGGCAGCAGGTGGTCGAAGACGCGCTGCCCCGGCGTGCCCGGCAGGGCCACCACCATCGCGCCTTGCAGCACCAGCCCCAGCCGCGCCGCCCAGCGGGCGAGTGGCGCGGTGGACGGCGCGTCCGACAGGCTCACGCCTTCCAGCACGCGACCGGTGACGGTGACCGCCCGCGCCGCGTTGTGCAGCGTGCGGTCCATCGGCGGGCGCGGGTCGAAGGTGTCCTCGTCGCGGGCGTAGCGCCGCAGATCGTCGGGCCCCATCAGGCCTTGCAGCGCGGCGGCCAGGCGGTCGCGCGCGGGGCCGGGCTGGATGTCCAGGTCCTGCAGCAGCCGCTTCAGCTTGTCGTCCGCAGCCACCCCTTCGACCTGGTTCAGGGCCGTGGCCAGCCAGCCGGTCAGCGCGCCCGCCGCCCGGCTTTTCAGCGTCTGCGTGAGGATGCGGCCGTGGGCCAGGCGGATCAGTTCTTCGCGCACCGTGCGGGTGGCCGGGTCATCGGCCGGCAGCACGGTCTGGATCAGCCGCTCGGCGCCGTCCAGCCGGCCCCACATGATGTCGTTGCGGCGCCAGTGCTCGTCCAGGAACGCGCCGAAATGCGCCAGGCCCGTGCCCGCCAGCTTGGATTTTTCGGCGCTGAACTTGCGCAGCAGCGTGGCATCGACCGGGCTCACGCGCACCACGTCCACGGTGGCCGGCTCGCCGGTGCCGGTGTCGTAGTACAGCGTGAAGCGGGTCTGGTCGAAGGCGTCGAAGTTCAGGAAATACTCGCCCAGCAGCAGGCGGATGCAGTGCGAGATGTCGGCGTCGATGCCCGGCGCGGCCTTGCCGTCGCGCACGACGAACAGTTCGGCTACGAGGGGGGCAGCCGGCTGGTCGGCCGCAGGCGCCGCCGCCACGCGGGGCCGCAGCTGGGGCTGGCCGATCAGGTTCCAGGCCTCGGCCAGCAGGCGGTCCACCGGCTCGCGTTGCGGGCCGTCGTCGTCCAGCCGGGTGGCCTCGATGGCGGCGCACAGCTGCTGCCACAAGATCAAGGCCGGACGGCCTTCTGAACGCTGCAGCCAGTCCTGCACGCGCTGCATCACGCTGTCTTGCAGGCTGTAGCCGCTGGAGCCGGCGGCGCTGGCCTGCAGCCAGACCAAGTCGCGCGGGATGGGCACGGCCTTGCCGTCGATGTCGCGCACCGTGGGCCTGGGGCGGTCGGCGCCGGGCGGCTGGTCCAGCAGCATGGCCAGCACGTCGTCCAGTTCCTGGCGCAGCGTGGCGTCCGGCTTCACGATGGCCAGGATGCCTTCGCCCTTGGCCCAGGCGCGGCGTATCGCGGCCGTCTCGCGGTAGACCACCCGCAGCTGCTTTTTCAGGGCGCGCAGCTGTTCCAGCACACGCGGCTGCTGCGCCGCGTTGGTCAGGGGGTTCAGCGTGCCGAAGACCTTGGCCATCTTCTCGGCCACCAGGGTTTCGATGTCGGACTTCGGTGCTTCCGGCCGCCGCACCAGGCGCGTCATCAGGTCGACGCGCCGCATCACGAAGGCCAGGCGGCGCAGCCGGTAGTCGAAATCGTGTTCCTGCAAAAAGGCGTTGGCGCTGCGGTGCCGGTCGTCCTTCGGGTTGTCGGCGAAGCGGCTCTCGCGCCAGGCCCGCACCACGGCACGCAGCGCGTAGCCGCGGTCGGATCCGCTGTCCACGCCGAAGGCCGCCGCCACCTGTTCGGCCAGCCAGTCCGTGACGGCGTAGACGCGCAGGCGGCGGTAGGGCGCGAAGCCCGTGCCGTGGTAGGCCAGCATCTCGTCCAGCGACAGGTTCTTCCACTTCGGCACCTTGCCGTCGCGCAGCGGCACCCGCGAAAAACTGCTGCCCCGGTGTTCGACGTCCTGCTCGGCCAGCCGCACGATGCGTTCGACACGGTCGATGCGGCGGTTGCGCTTGAGCACCGTGTTCAGGTCTTCGCGGATAGTTTCGTACTGCGGTATGCCCAGCAGCGCCGTCAGCGCGTTCTGCACCGCGTTGGGCGGCACCGGGTGGGCGTCGTCATCGGGCTCCAGCGGCTCGGGGTTGGGTTCGACGTAGATCAGCTTGCGCTGCGCCGGGGCGTCGCCGAAACGCCGCGACAGCGTGTCGGCCACGAAGCTGAAAGGCTTGTTGTCGAGGTAGCCGCCGTCGCCGAAAGGCCGCCCGGCCATGCCGGCCGCCGGCAGCCCGTCGAAGTAGCCCTGCCACTGCGCGGCCTGCGCGTCGGTCACCGACGGGCTGAGGTCGCGCATGCGCTGCAGCGTCATCGGCTCGAAGGCGAAGGGGAAGGACGAGGTGCAGCGCGCCGCGAAGGCCAGGAAGGCATGGTTGGCCTGCGCGAAGTCGAAGCCCGCTTCAGCACCCGGCATCTGCGTCGGGTAGCTGAAATGGAAACGCTGCTTGTGCCGGCGTTCGTAGACCACCTTGTCGAACAGGCGCAGCGGCACCGGCGCACCCGAGATGTCGGTGGTGGTCACGTAGAGGTCGAGTTCATCGACCAGCGGCGACGCGCTGGGCCCCTGGCTGTCGCCAGCACCGGCACCGGCCGGCGGTGCCATCTCGCCGAAGGCCTTGAACAACTTCAGGTACATGCGGTCGCTGGACAACAACGAGGCCGGCGGCCCCTTGGGCCGGGGCAGGCCGGCGGGCAGGCCCTTCCAGGCCTGGCCATCGTTCAGCAGCGCGCCGATGTCGCCCTCGTCCACCCACATGTCGCCCAAAGCCGCGAAGCTCTGCGACTTGGCCAGGGCCTTGGCCAGGAAGATGCCGTTGATGCCGCCGGCCGAGGTGCCGGCGATCACGTCCACCACGAAGCGCGTGGCGTCGGCGCCGGCCGGCGCGCCGGGCCAGGGGTCGTCGGCGGGCACGGTGCGCTGGTCGAGCTGCCGGGCGTAGTCGTCCAGCAGGTCGCGGTTGCTGGCCAGCAGCGACAGGCGGCGGTAGAGCTCGCGCGTGCCGCCGTCGGCGCTGGCGCCGGGCCGGTCGTCACCCGGCGGCAGGCCGCCTTCCAGCGGCGTGGCGCAGGCCATCTCGAAGATCTCGTAGCTGACGCCGTAGATGTAGATGGCCAGCGAAACGCCGCCGTACATGACCACGCCGAAGCGCAGCTCTGCGTCGTAGACCGCAGGGGTTGTCGTCGGGGTCGGCATCGCGCTCTCCTTCAGGAATACGTCGAAAACAAGGCCCGTTCGCCCTGCTGTTTTCGGCCTGCGCCCGGGGCTTGCGGGCGCATGCTCGACAGACCCCCAGCAACAGGACCCGACATGGAACGCAGACTGCACATCGGCGGCAAACAGCCGCGCCCCGGCTGGGAAATTCTGAACATCAACCCCGGTCCCGACGTCGACCATGTGGGCAATGCGGTGGCGCTGACGGCTTTTGCCGATGGCACCTTCGCCGAAGTCTACGGCTCGCACGTGCTGGAACACTTCGACTACAAGGACGGCCTGATGCTGGCGCTGAAAGAGTGGCGCCGCGTGCTGGCCCCGGGCGGCCTGCTGCGCCTGTCAGTGCCCGACCTGGACGTGCTGGCCTGCTTGGTGGTGGACCGCCAGCGCCTGGACATCAACGAGCGCTTCCACGTGATGCGCATGATCTTCGGCGGCCACGTCGATGCCCACGACTACCACCTGGTCGGCCTCAACGAAGACTTCCTGGGCGCCCTGCTGGCCGAGGCCGGCTTCGTGCAGGTGCAGCGCGTGGTGCGGCACGGCATCTTCAACGACACCAGCGACATGGTCTTCGGCGGCGTGCGCATCAGCCTGAACATGACGGCCTGCTGCCCGGTCGGCATCGCCGTCGCCCAGACGGCACCTGAGGAAGCGGCCGTCGGCGCCTGACGCGCAGACCGGCACGGCGCCCTCATGCGGGCGCCCACAGCCCAGGCAAGCCCTGCAGGCCCTGCAGCACCGGGCCCAGGCCGCCGCACCGCACCAGGTGCGCGGCAGCTTCGATGTCGGGCGCGATGTAGCGGTCTTGCATCATCACGGGGCACTGCGCGCGCAGCAGCGCATGCGCGGCTTCCAGCGGGGGCGACGACGTCAGCGGGCGCAGGAAGTCGATGCCCTGCGCAGCGGCCAGCCATTCGATGCCCAGGATGTGCGCCACGTTGGCGATCATCGGTTGCAGCCGCCGCGCGGCATAGGTGGCCATGCTGACGTGGTCTTCCTGGTTCGCACTGGTCGGCAGGCTGTCCACGCTGGCCGGGTGGGCCAGGCTCTTGTTCTCGCTGGCCAGCGCCGCCGCCGTGACGTGGGCGATCATGAAGCCGCTGTTCAGGCCGGCGTTGGGCGTCAGGAAAGGCGGCAGGCGCGACACGCTGGCGTCGATCAGCATGGCGATGCGGCGCTCGGCGATGGCGCCCACTTCCGCGATGGCGCAGGCCATCGCGTCGGCGGCCAGCGCGACGGGTTCGGCGTGGAAGTTGCCGCCGGAAACCATCGCCCCATCTTCCGCAAAAACCAGCGGGTTGTCGGTGACGGCATTCGCCTCGATCAACAGCACGCGCGCCGCGTGGCGCAACTGGTCCAGGCAGGCTCCGACGACTTGCGGCTGGCAGCGCAGGCAGTAGGGGTCTTGCACCCTGTCGTCGCCTTCGGTGTGCGATGCACGGATGGCACTGCCCCGCAGCAGTTCGCGGTAGACCTGGGCCACATCGATCTGCCCCGGCTGGCCGCGCAGGGCGTGGATGCGCGGGTCGAAGGGGCCGTCGCTGCCGCGCGCGGCGTCCACCGTCAACGCGCCCACCACCAGCGCCGCTTCCAGCACCGGCTCGAAAGCGAACAGCGCGTGCAGCGCCAGCGCGGTGCTGGTCTGCGTGCCGTTGATCAAGGCCAGGCCTTCCTTGGCCGACAGCACCAGCGGCGCGATGCCGTGGTGTTCGAGCGGCGCCGCCGCCGGAACGCGACGACCGTCCAGGACGAACTCGCCTTCGCCCATCAGCGCCAGCGTCATGTGCGCCAGCGGCGCCAGGTCACCCGATGCGCCGACGCTGCCCTGGCTGGGCACAAAAGGCACCAGACCGGCGTTGTGCACGGCCAGCAAGGTGTCGATGACGATGGGCCGCACGCCGCTGTGCCCGCGCGCCAGGCTGGCGGCTTTCATCGCCAGCATCAGCCGCAGCACCGGCGCGGCCAACGGCTCGCCGACGCCCACCGCATGCGAACGGATCAGGTTCAGCTGCAGCGTCGCCAGGTCGGCTTCGCTGATGCGTGTGCTGGCCAGTTTGCCGAAGCCGGTGTTGACGCCGTAGACCGGCGCATCACCCTCGGCCGCACGGCGCACCACGGCGGCACTGGCCAGGATGCCGGGCAGCGCCGCCGGGTCCATCAGCAGTGGCTGCGGCCGCACCGCCACCTCGGCACCACCGTGGATGGCCTGCAGTTCGTCCAGCGTGAGAAGTCCGGGGCGCAGCAGCATCAGGCACCCGCCTGCTGGGTCGTGGCCGTGACCATCGGCAGGTTCAAGCCTTGTTCCTGCGCGCAAGCCACGGCGTCTTCATAGCCCGCGTCGGCATGGCGCATCACACCGGTGGCCGGGTCGTTCCACAGCACACGCTCGATGCGCTGGGCGGCTGCATCGCTGCCGTCGCAAACGATGACCACGCCGCTGTGCTGGCTGTAGCCCATGCCCACGCCGCCGCCGTGGTGCAGGCTGACCCAGGTGGCGCCGCTGGCGGTGTTCAGCAGCGCGTTCAGCAGCGGCCAGTCGCTGACGGCGTCGCTGCCGTCCTTCATGCTTTCGGTCTCGCGGTTGGGGCTGGCCACGCTGCCGCTGTCCAGGTGGTCGCGGCCGATGACGATGGGCGCGCTCAGCTCGCCGCTTTTCACCATCGCGTTGAAGGCCAGGCCGGCGCGGTCGCGCTCGCCCAGGCCCATCCAGCAGATGCGCGCCGGCAAGCCCTGGAAGGCGATGCGCTCACCGGCCATGTCCAACCAGCGGTGCAGCGCGGCATCGTGCGGGAAGAGTTCCTTCATCTTCGCGTCGGTCTTGCGGATGTCTTCCGGGTCGCCGCTCAAGGCCACCCAGCGGAAGGGCCCACGGCCGCGGCAGAACAGCGGCCGCACATAGGCCGGCACGAAGCCGGGGAAGTCGAAAGCCCTGGCCACGCCGGCGTCGTAGGCCACCTGTCGGATGTTGTTGCCGTAGTCCACGGTGGGCACGCCGCTGGCCTGGAAGGCGAGCATGGCCTGCACATGCACGGCACAGCTTTGCGCGGCGGCGGCGCGCAGCGCGGCGTGCTGCGCCGGGTCGGCCTGTGCAGCGCGCCAGCGTTCCACCGACCAGCCCGCCGGCAGGTAGCCGTTGACCAGGTCGTGGGCGCTGGTCTGGTCGGTCACCAGGTCGGGCTTGACGCCGCGTCGGACCAAGGCCGGCAGCACCTCGGCCGCATTGCCCAGCAGCGCGACGGACACCGCCTGGCCCTCGGCTGTGTAACGCGCGATGCGGATCAGCGCGTCGTCCAAATCGGTGGCCTGTTCATCGACATAGCGGCTGCGCAAGCGGAAGTCGATGCGGCTTTGCTGGCATTCGACGGTCAGGCTGCAGGCGCCCGCGAAAGTGGCCGCCAGCGGCTGCGCACCGCCCATGCCGCCCAGGCCGGCCGTCAAGATCCAGCGCCCTGTCAGATCGCCGCCGTAGTGCTGCTTGCCCGCTTCGACAAAAGTCTCGTAAGTGCCCTGCACGATGCCCTGGCTGCCGATGTAGATCCAACTGCCGGCGGTCATCTGGCCGTACATCATCAAGCCCTTGCGGTCCAGTTCGTCGAAGTGTTCCCATGTGGCCCATTTGGGCACCAGGTTGCTGTTGGCGATGAGCACGCGCGGTGCGTCGGCGGTGGTGCGGAAGACGCCCACCGCCTTGCCGCTTTGCACCAGCAGGGTCTCGTCGGGCTGCAGCGCCAGCAGGCTCTTGCAGAGGGCCTCGAAGCAGTCCCAGTTGCGGGCGGCCTTGCCGATGCCGCCGTAGACCACCAGCGCGTCGGGGTTCTCGGCCACCTCGGGGTCGAGGTTGTTCTGCAGCATGCGGTAGGCGGCTTCGATCAGCCAGTTGGCGCAACTGATCTGGCTGCCGCGCGGTGCGCGCACGGGTCGCGGCTGGGCAGCTTGGGCGGCTTGCGTCGGTTGGCGGGCGGCCAACTGAACGGTGGACAGATCGGTCATGGCAGCGCTCCGCTTTCGGTTGCGCCGCACTTTACTTGTCTAGACAAGTCTGGGCAAGTGGGTTTTGCAGCGCTAAGATGGCCGCATGGCGACCACCGAAACCAGCCCGAGCCTTGCCGCAAAGGCACCCTATGCGCGTGTCAAGCAGCACCTGATGCAGGGCCTGGAAGACGGGCTATGGCCGCCGGGCCAGCGGATGCCGTCGGAAGCCGAACTGGTGGCCGAATTCGGCGTCAGCCGCATGACGGTGAACCGTGCCCTGCGTGAACTGCAGGCCGAAGGCCTGGTGCAACGCAGCCAGGGCCTGGGCACGTATGCAGCGCCGCTGCACCGTGTGTCCAGCCAGTTGACGCTGCGCGACCTGCACGAAGAAATCGAAGCGCGCGGCCACCGCCACCGGGCCGTCGTGCACCTGCAGCGCGCCGAAGCCGCACCGGCTGCACTGGCCGCGCAACTGGGCGTGGCTGCCGGTGCCGAAGTCTTCCACACCCTCATCGCCCACTTCGAAAACGACGTGGCGCTGCAGTGTGAAGACCGCTACGTGAACCCGGCCTGTGCGCCCGGCTACCTGAACGCCGACTTCACGCAGACCACGCCCACGCAGTGGCTGTTCCAGCACACGGCGCTGTGGCGGGCGCAGTACAGCATCGAGGCCGGCCGCGCCACCGCGCGCGAAGCCAGGCTGCTGGGCATTGACCTGGACGCGCCCTGCCTGGTCGTCGTGCGCCGCACCTTCACGCGCCAGGCGGCCATCACGCTGGCACGGCTGGTGCACCCCGGCGCGCGCTACGCCCTGCACGGAGAATTTCAGCCATGAACGTGGTGCGCCTGGCCGATGTGCCGCCGCAGCCCTGGCGCAATGGCGGCGGCACCACGCGGGCGCTGCTGGCATGGCCCGATGCCGAGAACTGGCAGGTGCGTGTCAGCGTGGCCACCATCGCTGCCGACGGTGATTTTTCGGCCTGGCCCGACACCGAACGCTGGTTCGCCGTGGTGGACGGCTCGGGCGTCACGCTGGCCCTGCCCGACGGCGATGTGACCCTGCGCTGTGGCGACCCGCCACACCGCTTTTCGGGCGACGCAGCGCCGCGCTGCACGCTGGCCGAAGGGCCAACGCAAGACCTGAATTTGATGGTGCGCCACGAGGCTGGCATCGGCGACATGCGCCGCGCTTTCGCCGGCAGCCGGGCCAGCGGCATCGCGGGCTGGCGCGGCCTGTACGCAGCCGACGCGCTGACGCTGGAACTGGACGGCGCCGTGATGCGCGTGGCCGCCGACACGCTGCTGTGGCTGGCCACCGACGACCCCGTCGGCTGGCAGGTGCACGAAGGCGACGCCCGCGCCTGGTGGCTGAGCTGGCGGCCGCGGTGAACGGGCCCGCCGCCCTCTGGCGCAACGCGCGGCTGGCCACCTTCGCCGAAGACAGCGGCTGGGGTTGGATCGAACGGGGCGCGCTGCGCATCGAGGGCGCGCGCATCACCTGGGTCGGGCCGGAAGATCAGTTGCCGGCGTCAACAGCCGACACCGTCGAACACGATTTGCACGGCGCACTCGTCACCCCCGGCCTCATCGACGCCCACACCCACCTCGTCTACGGCGGCGACCGCGCGGCCGAATTCGAGCAGCGCCTGCAAGGCGCCAGCTACGAGCAGATCGCGCAGGCCGGTGGCGGCATCCGCAGCACGGTGGCCGCCACGCGCGCAGCCAGCGACGCGCAGCTTTTCGACAGCGCTGCGCAACGCGCCCGCGCGCTGATGTCCGAGGGCGTGACGACCATCGAAATCAAGTCGGGGTACGGCTTGACGCAGGCCGATGAAGCGCGCTGCCTGGCCATCGCGCGCCGCCTGGGCCGTGAACTGCCGCTGACCGTGCGCACCACCTCGCTGGCCGCCCATGCGCTGCCCCTGGAATACGCCGGGCGGGCCGACGGCTACATTGCCGCGGCCTGCACCTGGCTGGCCGCGCAGCAGGCCGCCGGCCTGGTCGATGCGGTG
>JANPHI010000340.1:0-15446 GCA_031424355.1 Betaproteobacteria bacterium | reverse complement strand
GATTGCCGAATTCCAATTGGTGCAGGCCATGCTGGCCGACAGCCAGGCCGAGATCTACGCCGCGCGCTGCATGGTCATCGACGCCGCGCGACGCCGCGACGACGGGCTGAACGTGGCCACCGAAGCGAGCTGCTGCAAGCTCTTCGCCAGCGAGATGTGCGGCCGCGTGGCCGACCGCGCGGTGCAGATCTTCGGCGGCGCCGGCTACATCAGCGACTACGGCATCGAACGCTTCTACCGCGACGTGCGCCTGTTCAGGCTGTACGAGGGCACCTCGCAAATCCAGCAGATCGTCATCGCCAGAAATCTCGTGCGTGAAGCCACGCGCTGACCCCGCCAGAACAACAAGGAACCCGTCCATGAATGCATTCCACCGCCGCACGTTCTGCGCTGCCGCGCTCAGCCTGCTGACCGCTGCCGCCACCGCCTAAGGCAGCTACCCCAGCCAGAACATCAAGTTCGTCGTGCCCTACCCGGCCGGCGGCGCGACCGACACGCTGGCCCGCACCGTCGCCCAGAAGCTGCAAGAGGCCTGGGGGCAGAACGTCATCGTCGACAACAAGGCCGGTGCGGCCGGCACCATCGGCAACAACATCGTGGCCAAGGCCGCACCCGACGGCTACACGGTGCTGATCGCCATCACCGCCCTCATCCAGCAACCGTCGCTGATGGAAAAGCTGCCCTACGACCCGCTGAAAGACTTCACGCCCGTGACGATGATCGCGCGCAGCCCCAGCATGCTGGCGGTGCCGCTGTCCTCACCCGCGAAGACGCTGAAGGACTTCATCGCCATGGTCAAGGCGCAACCCGGCAAGCACAACTTCGGCAGCTACGGCGCGGGTACCTCGTCGCACATCCAGGGCGCACTGCTGAACATGCAGGCGGGGCTGGACCTGGTGCACATTCCCTTCCAGGGCGCCGCACCGCTGGTGACCAATCTGGTCGGCGGGCAGTTGTCGGCGGCCTTTGTGGACAGCGCTTCGGCGCGGCCGCAGTTGGCCAACATCCGCCCGCTGGCGGTGACCGGCACCAGCCGCATGCCGGGGCTGCCCGATGTGCCCACCTTCGTGGAACTGGGCTACCACTCCTACGACCCCTACGGCTGGTTCGGCGTCTTCCTGCCGGCCAATGCGCCGGCGGCCGTCACGCAGAAACTGGCTGACGAAATCGAACGCATCCTGCGCCTGCCCGACGTGACCGCGCGCATCGAAGGCCTGGGCCTGCAGGTGGGCGGCAGCAAGCGCGACGAGTTCCAGAAGACCGTGCGCAATGAACTGGCGCTGTACGCGAAGATCATCAAGGAAGCCAACATCCGCATGACGCCATGAACCCCAACGCCGAACTTGCCGCCTTCGCCGCGCAACTGCGCCTGCAGGACATTCCCGACGCCGTGCTGGCGAAAGCCGAAGATTTGCTGGTGGACTGGTTCGCCTCGGCCGTGGCCGGCCACGGCAGCCGGCCGGTGGGCAGCCTGGTGCGCTTCGCGCAAAGCATGGGCCCGGCAGACGGGCCTTGCGAAATCATCACCACGCGCCAGCGCAGCAGCCCTTACCTGGCGGCCTGGGCCAACGCGGCGGCCTCGCACGTGGCCGAGCAGGACGACGTGCACAACGGCTCGGTCTTCCACCCGGCCACCGTCGTCTTCCCGGCCGCGCTGGCCATGGCGCAGGCACGGGGCGCCAGCGGTGCCGACCTGCTGACGGCGGCGGTGGCGGGCTACGAAGTCGGCATCCGCGTTGGCGAATTTCTGGGTCGGTCGCACTACAAGGTTTTCCACACCACGGGCACGGCCGGCACGCTGGCGGCGGCTGCGGCAGTCGGCAACTTGCTGGGGCTGGACGCGCAGCCGATGGCGCACGCCTTCGGCTCGGCCGGCACGCAGTCGGCCGGGCTGTGGGAATTCCTGCGCACCGCGGCCGATTCCAAGCAGCTGCACACCGCGCACGCTGCCAGCGCGGGGCTGGCCGCCGCCTGCCTGGCGCAAGACGGTTTCACCGGCGCCGACCGCATCTTCGACGGCCCGCAGGGCATGGCCGCCGGCATGTCCAGCGACGCCGATGCGCGCAAGTTGACCGATGGCCTGGGCACGCGCTGGGCCCTGACCGAGACCTCGTTCAAGTACCACGCCTCCTGCCGCCACACCCACCCGGCGGCCGACGCGCTGCTGCAGGTGATGCAAACCCACGACCTGCGCCCGGCCGACATCGCGCAGGTGGTGACCCATGTGCACCAGGGCGCCATCGACGTGCTGGGCCCGGTGGTGGACCCGCAGACGGTGCACCAGAGCAAGTTCTCGATGGGCACCGTGCTGGCGCTGGCCGCGCGCTACGGCCACGCCGGCCTGCCCGAGTTCGAAGCGCATTACCGCGACGAGCTGACGCTGCAACTGCGCGAGCGCATCCGCATGGAGCTGGACGCCGAAGTGGACGCCGCCTACCCCAAGCGCTGGATCGGCAAGGTCACCGTGCACACCACCGACGGCCGTGTGCTGCCAGGCCGCGTGGACGAGCCCAAGGGCGACCCCGGCAACACGCTGAGCCGCGACGAGATCACCGCCAAGGCGCTGCAACTGGCGGCCTTCAGCGGTGGCGCCAGCGCCGACGAGATGCAGGCCGCATTGGGCCGGCTGTGGGCGGTTCGCCAGTGGCCCGCAGTGGGCATGCTGCTGGCCGGCTGAGGCCGGCACCAGACCCTTGCGGTCAGCGGTCAGCGGTCAGCGGCGCGACGGCATCTTCGAGATCGATGATGACCGCATCGGCACCGGCGGCCAGCGCCTTGGGAAAGCGCTCGGGGCGGTGCCCCGGCACGAAGAGGTAGGAGCGTGGTGCGGCAGTCATACCGCACCGTCGTCGCGCAAGCGGGCGATCTGCTCGGCCCCGTAGCCCAGTTCCGACAGGATGGCCGTGCTGTGCTCGCCCAGGCCCGGCACCGGGTCCATGCGCGGTTCGAAGGCGGCGGGCACGCCGGGGGGCCACAAGGCCGGTACGGCACCGGCCGGCGTCTGCACAGCGGTCCATCGGCCCCGCGCCTGCAACTGCGGGTGTTGCCAGACATCGGCCATGGTGTTGACGCGGGCGTTGGCGATCTGCGCCGCTTCCAGGCGGGCGACGACCTGCTCGGCGGTCAGCGACGCAAAGCCTTCGACGATCAAGTCGCGCAGCGTGTCGCGTGACGCGACCCGCAAGGCATTCGATGCGAAGCGCGGGTCGGTCGCCAGGGCCGGCTGCTGCAGCACCTGGGCGCAGAAGACCTGCCATTCGCGTTCGTTCTGCAGGCCCAGCATCACGGTCGTGCCGTCGCCGGTGGGGAACGGGCCGTAGGGGTAGATCGTGGCGTGCGCGGCGCCCGCGCGGGGCGGTGGCGGCGCACCGTCGAAGGCGTAGTACAGCGGGTAGCTCATCCACTCGACCATGCCTTCCAGCATCGACATGTCGATGTGTGCGCCCAGGCCGGTCTTGCCCCGCTGCAGCAGCGCCGCCAGGATGTTGCTGTAGCCGTACATGCCGGCGGCGATGTCGGCAATCGAACAACCGGCCTTGGCCGGTTCGTCGGGCGAGCCGGTGATCGACACGAAACCCGATTCGCTCTGGATCAGCAGGTCATAGGCCTTCTTGTCGCGGTAGGGGCCGTCTTCGCCATAGCCCGAGATGTCGCAGACGATCAGGCGCGGGTGGGTCGGGTGCAGGGCGCCAAAAGACAGCCCCATGCGCGCTGCGGCACCGGGCGCCAGGTTCTGCACCAGCACGTCGGCGTCTTTCAGCAAGGCTTGCAGGATGGCCGGAGCCTCGCGGTGCTTCAGGTCCAGGCTCAGGCTTTCCTTGGACCGGTTGGTCCAGACGAAATGCGAGGCCTGACCCTTGACGCGGCCGTCATAGGCCCGGGCGAAGTCGCCGACGCCCGGGCGTTCGATCTTGATCACGCGGGCGCCCAGATCGGCCAGCTGGCGCGTGCAGAAGGGTGCGGCGATGGCGTGTTCCAGCGTCACCACCTTGATGCCGTCCAGCGGCCGGGACGGGTTGCTCAGCACGGGGCGGCTTGCTCAGAACGAACGGGGCAGGCCGAGCACATGCTCGGCCACGTAGGACAGGATCAGGTTGGTCGAGATGGGCGCGACCTGGTACAGGCGGGTCTCGCGGAACTTGCGTTCGACGTCGTATTCGCAGGCGAAGCCGAAGCCCCCATGGAACTGGATGCAGGCGTTGGCGGCTTCCCAGCTGGCCTTGGCCGCCAGGTACTTGGCCATATTGGCCTGCGCGCCGCAAGGCAGGTGGGCGTCGAAGCGCTCGCAGGCCTGCCAGCGCATCAGGTCGGCGGCCTCGACTTCGATGTGCGCTTCGGCGATGGGGAACTGCACGCCCTGGTTCTGCCCGATGGGGCGGCCGAAGACCACGCGGTCTTTCACGTAGGCGGTCACGCGGTCGATGAACCAGCGGCCGTCACCGATGCACTCGGCGGCGATCAGCGTGCGCTCGGCGTTCAGGCCGTCCAGGATGTAGCGAAAGCCCTGCCCTTCCTCGCCGATCAGGTTTTCCGCCGGGATTTCCAGGTTCTCGAAGAAGAGTTCATTGGTCTCGTGGTTGACCATGTTCGGGATGGGCCGCACGTCCATGCCCTTGCCGATGGCGTCGCGCAGATCGACCATGAAGATGGACATGCCTTCGCTCTTCTTCTTCACGTCGGCCAGCGCCGTGGTGCGGGCCAGCAGGATCATCAGGTCGGAATGCTGGATGCGCGAGATCCACACCTTCTGGCCATTCACGACATAGCGGTCGCCCTTGCGGACGGCCGTGGTCTTGATCTTCGTGGTGTCGGTGCCGGTGCTGGGCTCGGTCACGCCCATGCTCTGCAGGCGCAATTCGCCGGTGGCGATCTTGGGCAGGTAGCGGTCTTTCTGCTCGGCCGAGCCGTGGCGCAGCAGGGTGCCCATGTTGTACATCTGGCCATGGCAGGCGCCCGAATTGCCGCCGCAGCGGTTGATCTCTTCCATGATCACCGAGGCTTCGGCCAGGCCCAGGCCCGAGCCGCCGTATTCCTGCGGGATCAAGGCGGCCATCCAGCCGGCTTTCGTGAGTGCTTCGACGAAGGCCTCGGGGTAGGCGCGCTTCTCGTCCACCTTGCGGTGGTACTCGTCGGGGAACTCGGCGCAGAGGGCGCGAACGGCGTCGCGGATGTCGGTGTGGCTGTGATCGCGCTGGTGTTCCATCGTCGGGCCGAGCTTTTGAAAGGTCGCCCAGCTTGATGGGTCAGGCGACTGAGAACAATTCGCTTTTCTGCAAGAGGGCCTTGCAGCCAGCCTAAGTGCCGGGCGGCCTGTCGGCAGCGCCGGGTCAGACGGGGTCTGGCGGCCACTTGCCGATGCCGCGCGACCTCGGCATTTCTTCGGCCTCGGCCCGCCGCATGCGCTGGGGCGGCCATTTGCCCATCACCTCCAGTGGGTGGATGATTTCCAGGTAGTCGTGCCGCAGGTCGTGAACCATCTGGTGCACATCGGCTGGCTGCGCGCCGCGGCCGCGACGCAAGCGCTTGTGGCCGCGCGCCAGGAGCTTCTTCAACTGGTCGTCGGCTGGGTCGGCATAGAGCTGTTCGATGTGCGGCAAGGCCTGGGCGATGTCGGCCAGCAGCGCGGCGTAGTGGCTGCCTTGCGGCGCGGCAGGCACCGTCTGCTTGGCGTCCGCCAACTTTTCGCGCGCCGCGAGGAGTTGCTGGCGCAGTCCGGCCAGCGCCGCATTCAGATCGTCCTGGTTCATGGTGATGCCCTCCCTGGCTGTTGATCGCTACTTGACGCCGCCGACGAAGGCCGTGGCCTTCTGCGCCAGCGAACCGGGCAAGGCCGCTTCGCTGATGCCGCAGAAGGTCCCGATCAGCAAGGCCAGCATCGGCTGGCGCACGATATCGCTGACCGCGTAAGTGCCCAGCTTGAGCTCGACGATGCCCAGGCTGAACAGCAGCCCGAGCAGCATCGTCAGCGTGCCGATGAAGAGCAGCCGGAATTGCGGCTGCAGGCGGTCGCTGTCGGTGCGCGTCAGGTCGGCCAGCGTGAACTGCGCCGTGCGGATGCCATACGACAGCCAGACCCCGATGAAGCAGCCCACCCACAGCAGCATGAAGTTCGCGGCCTGGCCGCAGTCCAGCGCCATGCGCTCGCGCAGCAGGGCCGCCAGCGGCGCCGGCATCAGGCTCAGAACGACATAGGCGTACAGGCCATACAGGCCGTACTGCACCACCCAGCCGCCCAGCAGGCGCAAGTGCCCGTTCTTGACGCGCGCGGCCTCGTCATCGATCAGTTCCTGGGTCAGGGCTTCAAGGGCCGTGGCCACCATCGCCGTCGGCGGGTTGGCCCCTTCAAGACCCAGCTGGGCCAGCTGAAACAGGCGGACGTAGTAACGGCGAAAGCGATCGGGCTTGGGCGGCTGGCTGTCGAGATAGAGCTGGCGCACCGCAGCCAGCAGCTTTTCAATGCTGCCCTGCAGTTCGACCTGGTCGGCAGGCGGCGGCGGGCCGTCGAGGATGCCGAAATAGATCTCGACCGCCCGCACGTCACGCGGCTGCGGGTGTTCGAGCTTCTTGCCGTCGGTGTCCAGTAGCAAGGGACTGCCGTCGTCCTCAGCCGTCCAGATGCAGTAGGCGCCGGCGGTCGGTGTGCCCGCCGGGGTGCCGCTACCGCTACCGGTGCTAAGGGGTGCGGGTGCGGGCGTGGGCGTGGGCGTCGGCGTCGCGTTGACGGGGGTGCCTGTGGGGCTGACATCCGCTGCGGCAGCGGCTGGGGTGGCCTTGGCTTCCGGCGCTGCGCCGGCGCCGGCCTCTTCCTGGTTCTCTGGCATTGCGCGCCCTCCTGAGACTCGGAACCTAGGGCAGGCGCCGGGCTCCGTCAAGGGCCGGGCTGATCAAGGCAGCGGCAGCACCTCAGCCGGGTTCAGCAGGTACGGCTGCCGAAGCGTCTTCGATGAAGGCCGCGATGCGCAACAGGGGCAACGAAACGTCGCAATTGATGCTGCCGCCGGTGCGGGTCTGGGCGTCGGCGATCTCCCAGCGGAGGCGCCCGAAGCGTTGCGCGTCGGAGCGGCCAAGCAGCACCAGTTAGAGATCAGCCTTGGCCCTGGGGTGGATTCTGCTGAGCGTTACTGCCGCATGGGCTACGTCAGAACTGCTTTTCGCCTGCATCAAGCCATCGATGGATGGGTGCCCCGATCCCGGGAATGTCCTGAGAAATTCTGTGCAGCGATCTGCAGATCGGTGACTGAACGGTGACCAGGAAACGCATTGCTAGCCCACAAAGCCAAACGGGCTAGCCCTTGTGGAGCTAACCCGTTGATTCATATGGTGCGGCTGGCAGGAATCGAACCCACGACCCCTTGGTTCGTAGCCAAGTACTCTATCCAGCTGAGCTACAGCCGCACGTAGCCTTCTACTATAGCACGAGATTTTCGCGACGCCTTTCAGTCCAGACCGGCGGCGGCTTGTTCGCAGCGTACAGCCTGGGCCTCGTCGCTTTCCGTGCGGGCCAGCAGCGCCAGTTCGCGCCAGGCGGAACGACGGGCGCGAGCGGGCAGGCTGGGCGACGCCGCGGCTTGTTCCAGCAGGCGCCGGGCTTTGCCCCACAGCCGGCGTTCAGCGAACAACATGCCCACCGCCGCCACCACCGCGCTTTCGTGACCGAAGGCTTGCGCGGCGCCCTCCAGGCGCGGCAGCCAGTCCTGGCCGATGCCGGCACGCGCTTCGATCAAGGCCAGCGCGACCTGCTCACGGTCTTCGCGCGCCAGTTCGGGCAGGCGGTCCCAGAACGGCCGCAGCCACTGGCGGCCGTCCTCGGCCGCGTCGAGCTGCACCGCGCGCAGCGCTGCGCGGGCCGCAACCTGCGGGTCACGCCGGTCGGCCGCGTCGAACTGGGCCCACAGGCGGCGCAGTTGCTGCACGTCGTGCGCGCTTTCCAGCGTTTCGCCGACCAGCGAGCGCAGCAGGCTTTGCGCCACCACGGGTGAAAAAGCCTGGTGGTGGGCCAGCAGGCGCGCGGTGTGCAGCGCCTCCAGCGGCCGACGCGCCATGCGCAGGGCCTGCAGCTTCAAACGCAAGGCCTGCGTGCGGCGCGCAGCGCCCGGCGGCAAGGCGTCCAGCAGTTCCAGCGCGCGCGCCGCGTCGCGGTCGTCCAGCGCCCATTCGGCCGACAGCAGCCGCGCGCCGTCGTCAGCGCTGCGCGGACCGCCGCGCAGCGGCTTGCTGGCCTTCAGCGCCTGCTTGAGGGCTTCGTCGCGGCCCGGGCGGTCTTGCAGGCGGTGGAAGCTGCCGGCGGCCAGCAGCAGGCCCAGGGTCTGGAATTCGAGGTCACCGGCCAGGGCCGGGCTGCGTTCGGCGATGGCCACCGCGCGTTGCGCCGCCTTGCGGGCACGGCCGTAGCGCGCGCTGAAGTACTCGCTGAGCGCTTCGCGCAGCGCCTGCTGCGCGGCACGTTCGCGGCGCAGTTCGCGCCAGGCCGTCGCGCGGCGCGGCAGGCCCACCAGTGCGTTCAGCGCCTGCACCGCCGACATCAACACCACGCAAGTGCCCAGCAGCAGCAGCACGAAAAGGTTCAGCGACAGGTCGGTGCGCCAGCCGCTCCAGTAAATGCTGACCAGGCCGTCGTTGCTGCCCAGCGTGGTGGCCGCGACCACGGCCACGCCGAACAAGAGCACGAGCCAGATGACGCCTCGCATCAGCGCCCGCCCTGCCTGCCGCAGCCGGCAGATTCATGCTCAGGCGGCCGTCGCGTCACCGGTTCCGCCGGGCCGCTGGCAGCGCCCCCGCGAGGGGGAGCGCCGATGGCGCTGCGGGGGGGGCCCATCATCGCCCGGCTGACGCGGTGGCGATGGCCGCCAGGGTGGCGTCGGGCCGCGGCACGCTGACCAGCTTGGCCTGGGCCATGACCTGACGCACCAGCTCGCTGGCGGCCACCACGCGGCGGGTGCTGCGGTCGAAATAGCGGTCCAGCGCCGATTGCGCGTCGCGCAGGTCGGACTGCGCCGTGTCGAACTGCCGTGACAGCAGCGCCAGTCGGGCATTCAGCAGCCGCAGCTTGACGTTTTCGCGCAGGAAATAAGCCTGATCGGGGGCCACCAGCATGGCTTCAGGCTGGTCGATGCGGGTCACGCGCACCAGCGTGCGCACCTCTTGCCACACGCGGCCCAGGCCATCGCCCCAGCGCACGCCCCAGCCATCGTGCCAGGCCGCGCTGGCCGGTGCCGCCGGCGGTGCTGCCTCGGCGACGGCGCTGCGCCCGCTGGCACGGCGCTCCGGCATCGCCAGCAAGGGCAGGTCGTCCACCGTGCGGATGGCCTCGTCCAGCCGCAAGGTCAGCACCGTGATGTCGGTGACACCGGCATTGCGCGTGCGGTCCAGGTCTTGCGCCACGGCGCGCCGCACCCGTTCCAGACGCGGCTGGTTGTAGCGCGCCAGGCGTTCGTCGGCCTGCTTCAAGGTCAGCACCAAGGGCTCGGCGCTGCCGGTGATGGCGGCCTGCTGCAAGGCCACGCGGATGGCGGCATCCAAATCGGCCAGCACGTTTTCGTCGCGCGAACGGGCCAGCGACTGGATCAGTTCTTCCAGCTGGCTGCGCTGCATCGAGGTCTCGGCCACGCGGGCTTCCAGCAGTGCCAGACGGGCGCTGGATTCACGCGCCGTGGTCTCGGCCTGGCGTGCCAGCGTGCGGGCTTCGGTGGCCTGGCTGCCGCTGTCCTGCTGCCGCTTGACGAGTTCGGCGTCCAGCGTCTTCACGCGCTGCTGGGTGTTCCAGGCCAGCACCAGCGCGGCGGTGGCCACGGCGGTCAGCAGTGCGGCGCCGGCAGCGATCCAGCGGCCGGTGGCGCTGTGCGCCGCAGCAGTGATGGGCACTGGCACGGCGGCCATCGCCGCAGGGGTGGCAGGCACAGGGGATGGGGTCGCGGGCGTGTCGGTCACAGAGTCTCAGATTGTATCGACGGCCCGTCTGCCGGCCAGCCGGCCGCCGCTTGTGCCGCCGCTTGTGCCACCGCCTGTGCCGCCGCTTCGGTGGTGGGCGATGTCAAGGCCACGCGGCCGAAGCCGGCCGCGCGGGCAGCCGCCGCAATGCGGGGGTGCGTCGCCAGGGCCAGGCTGCGCGACCAGTCTGTGGCGGGCGCCAAAGCCTGCAGGTGGCCCACCGCTTCACTGCTGCTGAACAGCCACAGGTGCGCGGCGGGATCGGCAGCGGCCTGCGCCAGCAGGGCGCGCCCCGCCGCGTCGGGCTGCGGCGCCAGGCGGCGGTAGGCGGCCACGAAATCGACGCTGGCGCCGCGCTCGCGCAGGGTGTCGGCCAGCCAGTCGCGGCCGTCTTCGCCACGCACCACCAGCACCTGCCGGCCGGCCCAGTCTTCATGCGCGACCTGGGCCCACAAGGCTTCCGAATCGAAACGGCTGGCGTCGGCTGCGGGCTCGACCCGTGCGCCGTCCGGCACGCCGGCCGCGCGCAGCGCCGCGGCAGTGCCCGGCCCAGTGGCGGCGGCCCGCACGCCGGGCGGCCAGGGATCGGCAGCGGCATCGGCAGCGACAGGCCGTGCTGCGGCGAAGAAGTGCTGCACGGCATTCGCACTGACGAACATCACCAGCGTGTAGCGCGGTAAGGCGCGCCAGGCGGCACGCAGTGGTGTGGGGTCGTCCAGCGCCGCAATGTCGATCAGCGGCAGCGCCTGCGCGTCGCAGCCCAGGGCCTGCAGCGCGGCCACCCAGCTTGCGGCCTGCGCGGCCGGGCGGGTGACGATCAGGCGCATCGATGGCTCCAGTTCGGGATCGGGATCGGGATCGCGACGAGGCCCAGGCTCGCGTTCGGGTCCGTGATCGCGCTCAGGCCGGCGTCAGCGCAGCCAGATAACCCGCAGCACCGGCGGCGCGCAGCTGGGCCGCCGCCGCCTCGCCCAGCGCCCGGGCCGAGGCCTCGTCGGTCACCGCAGCCGCCAGGCGCACGCGCAGCAACGGCCGCTGCGGTTCCAGCGCATCGCCCAGCGCGGCGTCGATGCGCAGCGAGGCACCTTCCCACACCGCGTGGGCGGCCAGCGGCATGCTGCAGCTGCCGCCCAGGGCGCGCGACACTGCGCGCTCGGCGTGCGCCGACAGGAAGGTCGGCAGGTGGAGGGTCTGCGCCAGCAGCGCGCGCAGCTCGGTGGCGTCTTCGCGCACCTCAATGCCCAAAGCGCCCTGCCCGGCCGCCGGGATCATGGTCTCGGGGTCGAAGGCGGCGCGGATGCGGCTGGCCAGCCCCAGGCGTTTCAGGCCGGCGGCGGCCAGCACGATGGCGTCGAAGCCGCCGTCGTCCAGCTTGCGCAGGCGGGTGTCCAGGTTGCCGCGCAGCGGTTCGATGCGCAGGTCGGGCCGGCGGGCCAGCAGCTGCGTCACGCGGCGCAGGCTGGACGTGCCGACCACCGCACCCTGCGGCAGTTGGTCCAGCGAGCCGTAGTGGTTGGACACCAGCGCGTCGCGCGGGTCTTCGCGTTCCCAGATGGCGGCCAGCACGAAGCCCGCCGGCAGGTCCATCGGCACGTCTTTCAGCGAGTGAACCGCCAGGTGGGCATGGCCCTCTTCCAGCGCGGTTTCCAGCTCTTTCACGAACAGGCCCTTGCCGCCGACTTTGGACAGCGCGCGGTCCAGGATCTGGTCGCCGCGGGTGGTCATGCCCAGCAGCTCGACCGTCAGGCCGAAACGGGCGGTGAGGACGTCGCGGACGTGTTCGGCCTGCCACAGGGCGAGCCGGCTTTCGCGGGTGGCGATGACGGTGGTTGCATGCATGCGGCCGATGATAGCCAGCCGTTTTCGCCCGGCGACCGGGCACAAGTCCCCGGTGCGGCGCCAGCGCCGCACCGGGTTCCGGGCACGCGGCTTGCGGGCGCCTGCAGCGCCGCAGGCCTGGCAAAGCCCTTGGGAAGTGTCAGACTATCGGTAACCCAGTTACACCGCCCGGAGACCACCATGGCACGCACCACGACCGTTCGCACCCCGCCTGTGCAACGCACCAAACCGAGCCGCAGCGAGGCGGGCCGTGACGCCGCGGCCAAGAACAAGCCGCTGGTTGAAGATATCCGGTTACTCGGTCGCATCCTGGGCGACGTGATCCGCGAACAGGAAGGCGTGGCCGCTTACGACCTCATCGAACGGGTGCGCCAGCTGTCGGTGGCCTACCGCCTGAAGGCCGACGCCAGCGCCGGCCGCGTGCTCGACCGGCTGCTGAAGAACCTGTCGGCCGACCAGACTGTGACGGTCATCCGCGCCTTCAGCTACTTCAGCCACCTGGCCAACATCGCCGAAGACCGCCACCACGTGCGCCGCCGCGCCGTGCATGAACTGGCGGGTGACCTGCAGGAAGGCTCGCTGGCGCTGGCCTTCGACCGCCTGCACCGCGCCGACCACCGCGCGGCAGACATCGCGCAGACGCTGGCCACGGCCTACATCTCGCCGGTGCTGACGGCCCACCCCACCGAGGTGCAGCGCAAGAGCATCCTGGACGCCGAGCGCGCGGTGGCCAACCTGCTGGGCGAACGCGACGACCTGCCGACCACCGACAAGCGCGCGGACAACGAAGCGCTGATGCGCGCCCGCGTCACCCAGCTGTGGCAGACGCGCATGCTGCGCACCGCCAAGCTCACGGTGGCCGACGAAGTCGAGAACGCGCTGAGCTACTACCCCAGCACCTTCCTGCGCGAAATTCCGCGCCTGTACCGTGAGATCGAACGCGCCCTGCCCGGCCACGACATCGCCAGCTTCCTGCGCATGGGCCACTGGATAGGCGGCGACCGCGACGGCAACCCCAACGTCACCGCCGCCACGCTGCGCCACGCGCTGTCGCGCCAGTGCGAGGTGGCGCTGCGCTTCTACCTGACCGAGGTGCACGAACTGGGCGCCGAACTGTCGATCAGCGGCGGCCTGGCGCCGGTCACGCCCGAGATGAAGGCTTTGGCCGACCGTTCACCCGACCAGAGCGAACACCGCAAGGACGAGCCCTACCGCCGCGCGCTGATCGGCCTGTATGCACGACTGGCCGCCACGCTGCAGGCCTTGACCGGCACCGAGGCGCTGCGCCACGCCGTCGCGCCGCAAGACCCCTACGCCAGCCCCGAAGCCTTTTTGGCCGACCTGCAGGTGATCGAACGTTCACTGGTGTCGCACCACGCGGCCGCGCTGGTCGGCCCGCGCCTGGCGCCGCTGATGCGCGCGGTGCAGGTCTTCGGCTTCCACCTGGCCACGCTGGACCTGCGGCAAAGCAGCGACAAGCACGAAGCGGTGGTGGCGGAACTGCTGCTGACGGCGCGCATCGAAGCCGACTACAGCGCGCTCGACGAAGAAGCCCGCCGCGCCTGCCTGCTGCGGCTGTTGAATGACGCGCGGCCCCTGCGCGTGCATGGCGCCGCCTACTCAGCCCTGGCCCTGGACGAGCTGGAAATCTTCGAGACCGCCCGCAGCGCGCTGGCCCGCTACGGCCGCAGCGCCATCCGCCACTACATCATCAGCCACACCGAAGAGGTGAGCGACCTGCTGGAAGTGCTGCTGCTGCAGAAGGAAACCGGCCTGCTCATCGGCGCGCTGGGCGTTTCCAGCGACGGCACCCCGGGCGCATCGGCCAAGGCCGCGCTGATCACCGTGCCGCTGTTCGAAACCATAGCCGACCTGCGGCGCAGCGAAATGATCATGCGTGAGTTCTACGCCCTGCCCGGCATCAAGCCACTGGTGGTGGCCAGCGGTGCCGAGCAGGACGTGATGCTGGGTTACAGCGACAGCAACAAGGACGGCGGCAGCTTCACCAGCAACTGGGAGCTTTACCGCGCCGAGACCGCGCTGGTGGCCTTGTTCGACGAACTGCGCAAGACCCAGCCCATCACGCTGCGCCTGTTCCACGGGCGGGGCGGCACGGTGGGCCGCGGCGGCGGCCCCAGCTACCAGGCCATCCTGGCCCAGCCCCCGGGCACGGTGAACGGGCAGATCCGCCTGACCGAGCAGGGCGAGGTCATCGCCAGCAAATACGCCCACCCGGAAATCGGCCGGCGCAACCTGGAAACCCTGGTCGCGGCCACGCTGGAAGCCACGCTGCTGCACCCGACGAAGAGCGCACCCAAGTCCTTCCTGGAAGCCGCCGACGCGATCAGCGACGCCAGCTTCAAGGCCTACCGCAAGCTGGTCTACGAGACGCCCGGTTTCACCGACTACTTCTTCGCCGCCACGCCCATCCGCGAGATTGCCGAACTGAACATCGGCAGCCGCCCGGCCAGCCGCAAGGCCACCCGCGCCATCGAAGACCTGCGGGCCATACCGTGGAGCTTTTCCTGGGGCCAGTGCCGCATGGCGCTGCCGGGCTGGTGCGGTTTCGGCACGGCCATCGAGGCGTTTTTGTCCGAAGGCGACCGCGCCCAGCGCATCGAACTGCTGCAACGCATGCACAAGCAATGGCCCTTCTTCCGCACCCTGCTGTCCAACCTGGACATGGTGCTGGCCAAGAGCGACCTGCGCATCGCGTCGCGCTATGTCGAACTGGTCGAAGACAAGGCCGTGGCCAAACGCATCTTCAAATTGTTGAAGGAAGAATGGCAGCGCGCCCACGACGCGCTGGCGCTGATCACCGGGCAGACCGAGCCGTTGCAGTCCAACCCGGCGCTGGCACGCAGCATCGCCCACCGCTTTCCCTACCTGGACCCGCTGAACCACCTGCAGGTGGAACTGATGCGGCGCTACCGCAACCGGCGCGAGGGGCAGGAAGGGGTGGAAAGGCTGCAACGCGGCATCCACCTGTCGATCAACGGCATCGCGGCCGGGCTGCGCAACACCGGCTGACCCCGCAAATGAGGGGGAAGGCGGCCACATCCAGCCGCCGCGCGGCCGCGTAGGGCTGTTGAGCGCACTGGGGCAAATGGCCCCGGGCGCATCAACCCCAAGGAGTGAGCATGCAGATCCCGAACTTCACCCGCCACGCACTGGCGGGTGCCGCCCTGGCGCTGGCCGCCGCAGCCGCCCCGGCCGCCACCCTGGTCGGCCTGACCAGTGCCAACCAGGTGGCGCTGATCGACACCGCCAACGTGGCCGGCGCCACGATGGTGGGCATCACCGGCCTGGCCGCAGGCGACCGCTTTGTCGGCATCGACCTGCGCCCCAGCAACAACCAGATCTACGGCATTACGCTGAGCAGCGGCATCTACACGCTGAACCCGACGACCGGCGTGGCCAGCTTCGTGGCCGCCCTGAGCGGCGCCACCGTGTCGCCCAGCCTGGCCTACGGCATCGACTTCAACCCGGTGGCCGACTTCTCGGGCGCCGCTTCGCTGCGCTTCATCAGTTCAGCCGGCGCCAACCTGGCCGTCAACGTGGCCACCGGCGTGGCGGGCAACGTGGCCAACACCATCGCCAGCGGCTACACCAGCGTGGCCTACACGAACTCGGGCACCACGGCACCGGCCAGCACGGCGCTGTACTACATCGACAGCAAC
>JANPHI010000339.1:0-3803 GCA_031424355.1 Betaproteobacteria bacterium | reverse complement strand
CTCGGCGCCGCTGGCGCCGCCCCGGTTGACCAGCACCAGCGCCTGCTTCTCGTAGACGCCCGCGCGGCCCACCGACTTGCCCTTCCAGCCGCAGGCGTCGATCAACCAGCCGGCGGCCAGCTTGATGGCGCCGTCGGGCATCAGGTAGTGCACGATTTCCGGGTCGCGGCCGATGATGTCGCGGCACTGTTCGGGCGTGACCACCGGGTTCTTGAAGAAGCTGCCGGCGTTGCCGATGACGGCCGGGTCGGGCAGCTTGGCGCGGCGGATGGCGCAGATCCAGTCGAAGAGGGTCTTCGCGTCGGGCGTGGCGTTGCCGGTCTCGGTCATCTTGCGTTCGATGTCCAGGTAGCCGCGCACCGGCTGCCAGGGTTTGGGCAGGCGCAGGCGCACGCGGGTGATCACGCTTTTGCCCGCCAGGCCGCCGAAGCCGGTTTGCTTGAAGACGCTGTCGCGATAGCCGAACTGGCAGTCGGCGGCGTTCAGCGTCACGCTGCGCCCGGTGACCAGGTCCACCGCATCCAGGCTGTCAAAGCGGTCTTTCAGCTCCACGCCGTAAGCCCCGATGTTCTGCACCGGCGATGCGCCCGTCAGCCCCGGTATCAGCGCCATGTTTTCCAGCCCCGGCCAGCCGTTTTCCAGCGTCCAGGCCACGATGCTGTGCCAGCTTTCGCCGGCACCGGCCTCGACGATCCAGGCGTCGGCGTCCTCGCGCACCAGGCGCCGGCCCATGATTTCGACCTTCAGCACCACGGCGTCGATGTCGTGCGTCAGCACCACGTTGCTGCCGCCGCCCAGGATGAACTTCGGCGCCAGGCCGTAGTCCGGGTGGTCCACCACGCGGCGCACGTCGGCCTCGCTTTTCAGGCGCACCAGCGTGCGCGCCGCGGCGGGCAGGCCGAAGGTGTTGAAGTCGCGCAGGCTGGCGCGGTGTTGCACGTCGAGCAGGACGGGCACCGGAACAGGAACGGGGACGGGGACGGGCGTGGAGGGCAAGGGCATGGCCGCATTTTCGGGCATATTCAGCCCCCTCTCCGCCACCTGAACGCACCTGCCCATGCCCAGCTTTGACGCCGTCATCGAACCCGACCTGGTTGAACTGAAAAACGCCGTCGAACAGGCGACCAAGGAAATCGGCACGCGCTTCGATTTCAAAGGCTCCAGCGCCAAGGTGGACCTGACTTCGCCCACGCCCAAGACGCGCGAGCTCACGCTGTGGGCCGACAGCGACTTTCAGCTCGACCAGGTGCGCGAGGTGCTGATCGGCCGCCTCACCAAACGCGGTGTGGACGTGCGCTTTCTCGACTTCAGCGCCACGCCGCAGAAGATGAGCCACGACAAGCTGAAGCTGGCCGTTGCGGTCAAGAACGGCGTGGACGCCGAGGCCGGCAAGAAGATGCAGCAGGCGCTGAAGGCCAGCAAGCTGAAGGTGCAAGGCGCCATCCAGGGCGACGCCGTGCGCGTCACCGGCGCCAAGCGCGACGACCTGCAGGCGGCCATGGCCATCCTGCGCAAGGAAATCACCGAGTGGCCGGTGTCCTTCAACAACTTCAGGGATTGAGCGCGCCGCGCCGGCGCGCTGTCTGCCTGGCACCGGCGCTGCTGGCGCTGGGTGCAGCGCCCGTGGCACACGCACAAACCGTGGTGTTGGCCGGGCGCATGGGCGAGCGGGCGTTGCTGGTGATCGCCGGCCGGCCGCGCGCCGTGGCGGTCGGTGAGTCTGCAGATGGCGTGAAGCTGCTGCGCTGGGTCGACGACAACGCCGAAGTTGAGCACCTGGGCCGCACCGAACGCTTGCGCGTGGGGGCCACGCCCGCTCAGTTGGGCGGCACGCAAGCGGCCAGCGGCGCCGCCCGCGAAGTCGTCATCACCGCCGGCCCGGGGGGCCACTTCACGGCCACCGGCGCCATCAACGGGAAGGCGGTCAGCTTCATGGTCGACACCGGCGCCACGCTGGTGGCCCTGGGCCGCGACCAGGCCGAGCGCCTGGGCATCGACCTCAGCAGCGCCCGCCCGGCCATGACGCAAACCGCCAACGGCCCGGTGTCCGTGCAACTGGTGACGCTGAACACCGTGCGCGTCGGCGACCTCGAACTGGCCAACGTCGGCGCGGTGGTGATGCCGATGCCGATGCCGATGGTGCTGCTGGGCAACAGCTTCCTGGCCCGCTTGCAGATGCGCCGTGACAACGACGTGATGCGGCTGGAACGGCGGTAAACCCGCAAGGGTTTTGTCTCGACAGCGACATCTGAAATTAGAACGGTCGTGCTAAAAACACAGGCTGTACCCGCCACCGCAGGAGCACCCCCTCATGGACCTGAATTTCACCGGCGAAGAACTCGCCTTCCGGCAAGAGATCCGGCACTGGGTGGCAGAAAACCTGCCCGCCGACATCAGCCACAAGGTGCGCTTTGCGCTGCGCCTGACGCGCGACGACCTGCAGCGCTGGGCCAAGATCCTGGGCAAGAAGGGCTGGCTGGGCTGGGGCTGGCCCGAGCGCTTCGGCGGCCCGGGCTGGAACGCCATCCAGAAGCATTTGTTCGAAGAGGAATGCGCGCTGGCCTGCGCGCCGCGCGTCATCCCTTTCGGCCCGGTGATGGTGGCCCCGGTGATCATGGCTTTCGGCAATGCCGAACAGCAGCAGCGCTTCCTGCCGGGCATCGCCAGCGGTGAGGTCTGGTGGAGCCAGGGCTACAGCGAACCCGGCTCGGGTTCCGACCTGGCCAGCGTCAAGTGCAAAGCGGAAAGGCAGGGCGACAAGTACATCGTCAACGGCCAGAAGACCTGGACCACGCTGGGCCAGTACGGCGAGTGGATCTTCTGCCTGGTGCGCACCAGCAATGAAGGCAAGCCACAGACCGGCATCAGCTTCCTGCTGATCGACATGAAGAGCCCCGGCGTGACGGTGCGCCCCATCATGTTGATGGACGGCGAGCCTGAAGTGAACGAGGTCTGGTTCGACAACGTCGAGGTGCCGGCCGAGAACCTGATCGGCGAAGAGAACAAGGGCTGGACCTACGCCAAGCACCTGCTGGCGCACGAGCGCACCAACATCGCCGACGTGAACCGCGCCAAACGCGAACTCGAGCGCCTGAAACGAATCAGCAAGGCCGAAGGCGTTTATGAAGACGCCCGCTTCCGCGACCAGATCGCGCTGCTGGAAGTGGACGTGGTGGCGCTGGAAATGATGGTGCTGCGCGTGCTGTCGGCCGAGAAAAGCGGCAAGCAGAGCCTGGACGTGGCCGGCCTGCTGAAGATACGCGGCAGCGAAATCCAGCAGCGCTATTCGGAATTGATGATGCAGGCCGCCGGGCCGCTGTCGCGTGCCCGGGTGGACGAGGCCATGGACGCCGGCTGGCAGGGCGACCTGGCCATGCCGTCGGCCATCCTGCCGCTGGCCGGCACCTTCTTCAACATGCGCAAGACGACCATCTACGGCGGGTCGAACGAAGTGCAACGCAACATCGTTGCGCAAACCGTGCTGGGAGCCTGACATGGACTTCGACTTTTCCGACGACCAGGAATCACTGCGCGACGCCGTGCGCCGCTGGGTGGACAAGGGCTTCAGCTTCGAGCGCCGTCACGCGCTGGCCAAGGCCGGCGGCGCCACGCGCGCCGTCTACACCGAACTGGCCGAACTGGGCCTGACCGGCCTGGTCGTGCCCGAGGCCCACGGCGGCCTGGGCCAGGGCGCCATCGACGCGATGGTGGTCAGCGAAGAACTGGGCCGTGGCCTGGTCAACGCGCCCTACACCTTTGCCGCCCTGATGGCGCCGCGCCTGCTGGCCGTGGCGCCCGAGGCG
>JANPHI010000338.1:0-3538 GCA_031424355.1 Betaproteobacteria bacterium | reverse complement strand
CCTGACGCTGGCGCGCACGCTGCAAGGCGTGGGGGCCGGCGCGATCATGAGCGTCAACATCGCGCTGATCCGGCTCATCTATCCGGCGCACCGCCTGGGCCGCGGCGTGGGCCTGAACGCGCTGGTGGTCGGCGTGGCCTTCGCGGTCGGACCCACGGTCGCGTCGCTGGTGCTCAGCCTGGGCAGCTGGCCCTGGCTGTTCGCGATCAACGTGCCGCTGGGCTTGCTGTGCTTCGCCTTCGGCATCTCGTCACTTCCGCGCAGCGAGCCGCGCTCGCACGGCTTCGACCCGGCGACCGCGGTGCTGACCGCCATCACCTTCTCGGCGCTGATCCTGGCGCTGGGCGCCGCCGCGCAGCGCGAGGACGCGCGCTGGCTGGCGCTGGCGGTGGTGACGGCGGTGATCGCCTGCGCGCTGCTGCTGCGCCGCCAGGCCGGGCACCCTGCGCCGATGCTGCCGGTGGACCTGTTCAGGCGGCCGCTGTTCGCGCTGTCGGCGCTGACCTCGATGTGCTCCTTCGCGACCCAGGGCCTGGCGCTGGTCGCCCTGCCCTTCTACTTCGAGCAGGTGCTGCACCGCGACCCCATCGAGACCGGCTTCCTGATGACACCGTGGGCGGTGGTTGTCGCCGCCGCAGCACCGTTTGCCGGGCGGCTGTCCGACCGCCACGCGCCGGGGCTGCTGGGCGGCATCGGCCTGAGCGTGCTGGCCCTGGGCATGGCCTCGCTGGCGCTGCTGCCGGCCAACCCCAGCGTGCTGGACATCGGCCTACGCATGGCCGTCTGCGGCCTGGGTTTCGGCTTCTTCCAGTCGCCCAACCTGCGCGCCCTGATGGCCAGCGCACCGCCCGAACGCGCCGGCGGCGCCAGCGGCGTGATCGCCATGGGCCGCTTGCTGGGCCAGGCCAGCGGCGCCGCGCTGGTGGCGCTGTGCTTCGGCCTGGCCGGTGCGCAGGGCGCCGTCTGGGCGCTGTGGCTGGGGGCCGGCACGGCCACGCTGGCCGCCGTGGCCAGCACGGCGCGGCTCTGGGCGCGATAGCCCGGTGCTGAGCGCCGGCGCAGCAGGGGCCGACCCCTAGAATCGCGCCCCCATCCCTTCAAGCCACCATGTTCAAGAACGCGCTCGTCTACCGCATCGACCACTGGGAACAGCCCCCGCACACCGCCATCGAAGAAAAGCTGGCCGGCGCGCGCTTCATCGAATGTGGCGCCACGCAGCCCGAATCCCACGGCTTCGTTGAGCCGCGCGGTAACAACCAGGGCGCGCTGCTGGAAAGCATCGGCGGGCAATTGATCCTGCAGCTGTGCAGCGAAACCAAGGGTGTGCCCAGCGGTGTGGTCAAGGACCAGCTGGAAGTGCGCTTGAAGGACATCGAGGCCCAGACCGGCCGTCGCCCCAAGGGCAAGATGGTGAAAGAGCTGAAGGAAGAGATCGTGCACAGCCTGCTGCCGCGCGCCTTCCCCAAGCGCGGCAACACGCTGATCTGGATCGACCTGACGGCCCAGCGCATCGTCATCGGCGCTGGCAGCGCGAAGAAGGCCGACAAGGTGCTGACGCAACTGGCCGACCTGCTGGGCGGCGGCCTGCGGCTGACGCAGTTGCAGACCGAACTGTCGCCGGCCACCGCCATGGCCACCTGGCTGACCGAGCAGGAAGCGCCGGCCGGTTTCAGCATCGACCGCGAATGCGAACTGAAGCAGCCCGACAGCGAGAAAGCCGCCGTGCGCTACGCGCGCCACACGCTGGACATTGCCGAGGTGGGCGAACACATCAAGCAGGGCAAGCTGCCCACGCAACTGGCCATGACCTGGGGCGGCCGCGTCAGCTTCGTGCTGACCGAGGCGCTGGCCATCAAGAAGATCAAGCTGCTGGACGTGGTGCTGGAAGCCAACCAGGGTGCGAAAGATGGCAAGGACGACGGCGGCTTCGACGCCGACGTGGCGCTGACCACCGGCGAACTGCGTCGCCTGCTGCCCGACCTGATCGAGGCCCTGGGCGGCGAGCCGGCCTTGGTGCCGGTGGCGCCGGTTGCTACCGGGGACACGACGGCCACCGCGGCCGACGCCCCCCGGCCCGCGCAGGCAAAATCACCGTTTTGAAGCAAGAAGGCGAGCACCGTGGATCTGAAGGTACCGATCACCATCAACGATGAACTGACCGAGGAAGTCATCGTTGGCAAGGCCGCCCTGAACCTGGCCAGCGGCGAGATCGGCCGCATCGACTACGAAGACTGGGACGTCGAGACCCAGGGCCAACCCTTCGAGAGCGAAGACTACGAATTCACCAGCGGTACCTTGTCCAACAACGGCAAGGACGTGGAGTTCCGCGTCGACGTGAACAAGGTCACCGGGCAGTATTCGGTCAGTGCCAGTGAATTGCTGGAAATCAAGGTGCGCGCGGCGGCGCTGTTCGCCGGCATCACCAGCAAGGAACTGGCGCACAAGGTGCGCGGCGCGCCGGCCGAACCGCCAGCGCCGCCGCCGGCAGCGCCCAAGCGCTCAGGCGGGCGCGGCCGCTTTCACTGAAGGCCCCGCAAGCGGCCTGAAAAGCAGCCTGACCCCAGGCCGCTTCGGTCGGTCAGTGCGCCCCACCGGCCTCGGCAGCAGCGCCGCGTTGCGGCGGTGCCGGCCGGGCCAGCCACAGCACCACCAGCAGCAGCAGGAACAGCCCCGACGAGGCGTAGAACAGGTCGGTGGCGGCCATGGTGTAGGCCTGCTGGTCCACCGTGCGGTTGATGGTGGCCAGCGCCTGTTCGGGGCTCAGGCCGCTGGCCGCCAGTTGAGACAAGGCCTGCGTCGCCGCGCCGTTGCCCCGGTTGATGGTCTCGGCGAACTGCGCGTGGTGCAACACGGCGCGGTCTTCCCACAGCGTGGTGAACAGCGAGGTGCCGACGGCACCCGCCGTGATGCGCACGAAGTTCGACAGCCCGGCCGCTGAGGGCATCTTGTCGGGCGTCAGGCCCGAGAACACGATGGCCTGCAGCGGAATGAAGAAGAAGGCCATCGCCGCACCCTGCAGCACCGTGGGCAGCAGGATGGTCATGAAGTCGGCCTGGGCGTTGAAGTGCGAACGCATCCACAGCACCAACGCGAAGCCGATGAAGGCCACGCTGGCCAGCTTGCGCGGGTCGAAACGGCTGACGTTCTTGCCCACCCAGGGCGACAGCAGGATGGCCAGCACGCCCACCGGCGCGGTCGCCAGGCCGGCCCAGGTGGCGGTGTAGCCCATGTACTGCTGCAGCCACAGCGGCAGCAGCACCACGTTGCCGAAGAACAGGCCGTAGGCCACCGACAGCGAGGTGGTGCCGACGACGAAGTTGCGCCGCGCGAACAGGCGCAGGTCGACGATGGGGTGCTTCTCGGTCAGCTCCCAGGCCAGGAAGAACAGGAAGCTGACCACGGCCACCAGCGCCAGGATCTGGATCTCGCCCGACTCGAACCAGCCCAGTTCCTTGCCCTTGTCGATGCAGATCTGCATGGCGCCGACGAAAAGCACCAGCAGCACCAGGCCGACGCGGTCCAGCGGCACGCGGCGCGG
>JANPHI010000337.1:0-3570 GCA_031424355.1 Betaproteobacteria bacterium | reverse complement strand
CTGGGGTCGCCAGGCAGAGGGCGGCGGCGCAGGTGGCCGTGGCGCGCAGAAGGTGTCGTTTGTTCATTTTTGGGGTCTCCGTGGGGTCTTCTTGGGGGTTAAGGGTGATCAGTCGGCACCCAGGCCGATGGGGTTGGGCAGGCGCTTTTCCACGGCATGGCGCAGCAGCGCGGCGCTGCGAAAAATGCCGTGGCCGAACTTGCCGTAAGGCAGAGTGGCGAACAAGGCCATCACCGCGCCCAGGTGCAGGCACAGCAGCAGGGCCAGAGCAGGTGTGCCGCTGCCCAGCCACAGGGCGAGGCCGCTGGCGCTGGTGAGGAACAGCAGGGCAATGAAGCCCAGGTCCATCGGCTTTTGCTTCGCGTCGCCGTGCAGCGGATGGCGCTGGCGGTTCAACCGCCACAGGCCGGCGGTGCCGAGCATCAGGCTGATGCCGCCGACTACACCGAGCAGCTTGGGCAGGCTGGGCAAGGCGTAGGGTGCCGCCCAGCCAAAGGCGTAGTGATACAGCGTGGCCACGCTGGTGGCAGCGAAGCACAGCAGGAAGCCGTAGAAGGTGAGGTGGTGGAAGCGGCGGCGCGACAGCGTGTAGGCATCGTCCTCATTGTGGCAGCCGTCGCCATGGCCGCCGTCGAGGTATTTGAGGCGCAGCACCGCGTCGGCGGCTTCGGCGGCGGCGGGGGCATTCAGCGCCGCGCCGCTGGTGGCTGGCGTGATGTCGCGCCAGAAACGGCGCACGCCCATGGCCAGTGCAAGCGTGGCGAAGAGGAACACTGGGGCGAACAGGCCCACCAACAGGTTGTGCGGAAACAGGCTGTAGAAGTTGGCGCCGGGTGACGCGCCCCACAAGCTGCCCCGCATCGCCACGGCCAGTGCCAGGAACAGCGCCAGCGCGGCGGCTAGGGCCAGTGACAGCGTGAGCCCGTTGCGCTGGTAGAGCACGCCTAGCGCAGGCGGCCACGCGTAGTCCACATAGGTCTGGCCTCGCACCTCGGCCATCGCCTTGGGCACGTTCACGGCGAACTCGTGCGGCGGCGCGTACTGGCAGGCGTGCAGGCAGGCCCCGCAGTTGTGGCAGAGGTTGGCCAGGAAATGGATGTCGGCCTTGCCGAATTCGAGCCGCCGGGTCATCGCCGGGAACACGGCGCAGAAGCCTTCGCAGTAGCGGCAGGCGTTGCAGATCTGCATCTGCCGTCCGACCTCGGTCTCGGCGCTGGAGAGGATGGGAATGACGCGGCGCGGGCCTTCCCGCGACACGTCCGCGAGCGATGTGGCCTCGCGCGCCAGGGCTTCAAGCGTTTGCATGGGTTTTCTCTTTCTGTTGCAGGGCGGCGGCTGCCGCCTGGGTGCCCGCGATACGGCCGAAGGCGGTGCCGATGCTCATGCCGACCCCAGCGGTGTAGCCCTTGCCGAGCACGTTGCCGGCCATCATTTCGCCCGCCACGAACAGGTTGGGGCTGGGCCGGTTGCCAAAGCGCACGGCAGCGGTGTCATCCACCTTCAAGCCCAGGTAGGTAAAGGTGATGCCTGGGCGCAGCGGGTAGGCGTGGAAGGGAGCGGTATCGATGGGACGCGCCCAGTGGGTCTTGGCGGGCGTCAGCCCTTCGGTATGGCAGTCGTCAAGGGCCGTGTGGTCGAAGCGACCGACACGGCAGGCGGCGTTGTAGTCGGCGATGGTGCGCAGAAAAACCTCTTCGTCCAGCCCGAGTTGGCGCGCCAGATCGGGCAGCGTGTCGGCGACCGTGCCTGGAAACACTGGCGGCATGAAGCGACCGATGGCCTTCTGGTCGATGATCGAGTGCGCCACCTGGCCCGGCTGCTGCGCCACCAGCCGCCCCCAGATCGCGTAGCGCTTGGGCCAGAAGTCTTCGCCCTCGTCGTAGAAGCGCCGGGCCTCGCGGTTGACCACCACGCCCAAAGAGACACAGTCGATGCGGGTGCAGATGCCGCCGTCGTACAGCGGGGCGCGGGCATCGATGGCCACCATGTGGCCCTGTGACGGGTCGCCGATGGTGTCGGCCCCTGCATCGATCAGCTGCTTCAACAGCACACCCTGGTTGAAGCGGGTGCCGCGGATCAGGAAGTTGTCGGCCGGCCATTCGCCGCGCTCGTTCTGGCCCCAGGCTTCGCGCAGCCAAGCGCGGTTGGATTCGAAGCCACCGGCGGCCAGCACGCAGCTGCGGGCGGTGATGCGTTCACCGGCATCCGTGCGCACCGCCGCGAAGCGTTCGCCGTCGAGCTCTACCGAAGCCACGGGCGTCTCGTAGCGAATCTGCACCCCGAGGCGATCGGCGCTGCGGTAATAGGCGTTTACCAGTGCCTTTCCGCCACCCATAAAAAAGGCGTTGGTGCGCGCCACGTGTAGCGCACCGGACAGGGGCGGCTGGAAATGCACGCCGTGGCTGCGCATCCAGTCACGGCAATTCGACGAAGCACGGATTACCAACCGAGCCAGGCGTTCGTCGGTCAGGCCGCCAGTTACCTTCAGCAGATCCTGCCAGTATTCTTCTTCAGGGTAGGCCTCTACCAGCACGTCCTGCGGCGCGTCGTGCATGCAGCGCAGGTTACGCGTGTGTTGCGAGTTACCACCGCGCCAGGCCTTCGGCGCAGCTTCGAGCAGCAGCACGCTGGCACCTGCCTCGCGCGCCATCAGCGCAGCGCAGAGCGCGGCATTGCCGCCGCCTGCGATCAGGACATCTACCGGTTCATTGCTCACTTCGTGTCTCCTTATGGATCACGAGAGTTTAGGCAGGCGGCCCTTCAGGCGAAAGGGCGGATCAGGCAACAGGCGTTCAGTTCTTGTGAAGACTTGCGCCGACCCAGCGGCCCTCGCGCACCAGCATGCGTGCAGTGTCTGCCATCACCACCCGCGTAGCTAGGGCGGCGGGTGACAGCTCGTCGTCCGACAGGCTGACCAGCAGGCTCCGCCGACCCACATGAGCATCGGTAATCTGGCTGCTGTGCACGCCGTCCGCCGTTTGCCGCGCGATGGCGGCCCCGGGCTGGATTGTCGCGCCCAGGCCTGCGCGGACTGCATCCATCAGCAGGGCTAGTCCGTCGATCTCGGCCACTATCCGGGGCACGATTTGCGCACGTTCGAAGGCGGCAGTGAGCGTAGCGCGCAGACCGTGTTCTGCACTTGGCATGATTAACGGCACATCGGCGAGCTGGCTCAGGCGCACCTTGTCGCCAGCCGGCCGCTGCGCCAGTTGGCTGGCGGCGAGGACGAACAGCTTTTCGTCCAGCAGGGGCTCGATGCTCCAGCGGCGCGCGACGGTGGTTTCGAACAGCACGGCCAGATCGAGCTGACGAGCTTGCAGCATGCTGGCAAGGTTGCCCGACAGCGACTCCACCAGATGCAGGCGCACATCAGGGTAACGTGCTCGCATAGCCTGTATCAGCGGCAGGCCGAGTACCGAGGCGGTGGTCGGTGCCAAGCCCACACTGACATGGCCTGACATGCGAGCCTGCTGCGCCGCGCGTACCGCCTCATCGGCATGACGTAGCTTCAGCCGGGCCTGCTGCAGAAAGGCGACGCCAGCGTCGGTGGGACTCACGCCGGTACTTCTG
>JANPHI010000336.1:0-5585 GCA_031424355.1 Betaproteobacteria bacterium | reverse complement strand
CGCACAGCATAGCCAAGGCACCACCCCCGGATTGCGGGGGCGGCAGCGACAGCCAACCGCGCTGACGCTGCGGCTAGGGCTGCTGCTGCCGCCGCGCCAGGTACCACGCCGCGGGCATCACCAGCATGCTCAGCAGCGGCGCCGTCAGCATGCCGCCCACCATGGGTGCGGCGATGCGCGTCATCACCTCGGAACCCGTGCCGCTGCCCAGCAGGATGGGCAGCAGGCCGGCCATCACCACCGCCACCGTCATCGCCTTGGGGCGCACCCGCAGCACGGCGCCTTCGCGGATGGCGGCCCGCAGCGTGACGTCGTTCATCGCCTCACCGGCCGCCAGTCGGCGCTTCAGGGCGTTTTCCAGGTAGACCAGCATCACCACGCCGAACTCGGCCGCCAGCCCGGCCAGCGCGATGAAACCCACCACCGTGGCCACCGACACCGCATGGCCCAGCCCCCACACCAGCCAGAAACCACCCACCAGCGAAAACGGCACGGCGGCCATCACCAGCGTGGCGTCGGCGAACGATTTGAAGAGCAGGTAGAGCAGCACGAAGATGACCGCCAGCGTCACCGGCACCACCACCTTCAGCCGCTCGGCCGCGCGCTCCAGGTATTCGAACTGGCCCGACCAGGTCAGCGCGTAGCCCGCCGGTAAAGGCACGGCCTTGGCGACGGCCGCCTGCATATCGCTGACCACCGAACGCAGGTCGCGCCCGCGCACGTCCACATAGACCCAGCCCGACAGCCGCGCGTTTTCGCTGCGCAACATCGGCGGGCCTTCGGTGACGCCGATGCGCGCCACATCGGCCAGCCGCAGCTGCGCGCCGCGCGCCGTCACGAAAGGCAGTTCACGCAGGCGCTGCAGGCTGTCGCGCACCTCGCGCGGGTAGCGCACATTGATGGGGTAGCGCTCGCGGCCCTGGATGACTTCGCCGACGTTGTCGCCACCGATGGCGGTGGACACCACGGCCTGCACATCGGCCACCGAAAGCGCGTAACGCGCGGCGGCCAGGCGGTCCACATCGACGTCGATGTAGCGCCCGCCGGTCAGGCGTTCGGCCAGCGCCGAACTGACGCCGGGCACGCCCTTCACCGCCACTTCGATCTGCGTCGTCAGCCTGTCGATGGTGGCCAGGTCGGCGCCGCCGACCTTGATGCCGACGGGGCTCTTGATGCCGGTGGCCAGCATGTCGATGCGGTTGCGGATGGGCGGCACCCAGACGTTGCTCAGGCCCGGCACCTGCACCGCGCGGTCCAGCGCCTCGACCAGCTTTTCGGGCGTCATGCCGGCCCGCCATTGCGCGCGCGGCGTGAACTGGATGGTGGTCTCGAACATCTCCAGCGGCGCCGGGTCGGTGGCGGTGTCGGCACGGCCGGCCTTGCCGAAGACACGGGCCACTTCGGGCACGGTCTTGATCAGGCGGTCGGTCTGCTGCAGCAACTCGGCCGCCTTGGCGATCGACAAGCCCGGCAGCGCCGACGGCATGTACAGCAGGTCGCCTTCGTCCATCGCCGGCATGAATTCGCCGCCCAGTTGCAGCAGCGGAACGGCCGTCAGCGCCAGGCAGGCACCGGCGATGGCCAGGGTGGCTTTCGGGAAGCGCAGCACCGCATCGAGCAGCGGCCGGTAAGCGGCCATCAGCCAGCGGTTCAGCGGGTTGGCGTTCTCGTGCGGGATGCGGCCGCGCACCAGCCAGCCCATCAGCACCGGCACCAGCGTCACCGACAGCCCGGCGGCCGCCGCCATCACGTAGGTCTTGGTGTAGGCCAGCGGCGCGAACAGCCGCCCTTCCTGCGCTTCCAGCGTGAACACCGGCAGGAAGGACAGCGTGATGACCAGCAGCGAGAAGAACAGCGCCGGGCCGACCTCGACCGAGGCCGCCGTGACCTGCTGCCAACGCTCGGGCACCGTCGGTGCGCGGCCGTGTTCGGCTTCGAAGGCTTCGAGGTGCTTGTGCACGTTCTCGACCATCACGATGGCGCCATCGACCATCGCGCCGATGGCGATGGCGATGCCGCCCAGCGACATGATGTTGGCGTTGACGCCCTGGGCGTGCATCACGACAAAAGCCGCCAGCACGCCGATGGGCAAGGCCACCACGGCGACCAGCGCCGAGCGCAGGTGGAACAGGAAGACCGCGCAGACCAGCGCGACGACGAGGAACTCTTCGATGAGCTTGTCGCGCAGGTTGTTCACCGCCCTGTCGATCAGCAGCGAACGGTCGTAGGTGGTGACGATCTCGACACCGGCCGGCAGGCCGGGCCGCAGCGCGTCCAGCTTGGCCTTGACGGCGGCGATGGTGCTGCGCGCGTTCTTGCCCGAGCGCATCACGATGACGCCACCGGCGACCTCGCCCTCGCCGTCCAGTTCGGCGATGCCGCGCCGCATCTCGGGGCCGACCTGCACCGTGGCCACGTCGCGCAGCAGCACCGGCGTGGCGCCGTTCAAGGTGTATGGGACAGCCAGCGGAATGCTGCGGAAGTCGTCCAGCGTTTGCAGGTAGCCGCGCGAGCGGACCATGTATTCGGCCTCGCCCAGTTCCAGCACCGAACCGCCGGTCGACTGGTTGGCGGCGCGCAAGGCATCGACCACCACAGCCTGCGGCACACCCAGCGCCCGCAGGCGGTCCGGGTCCAGCAGCACCTGGAACTGGCGCACCATGCCGCCGATGCTGGCCACCTCGGCCACGTCGGGCACGGTCTTCAGTTCGAACTTCAGGAACCAGTCGTTCAGCGCGCGCAGCTGCCCCAGGTCGTGCCGGCCGCTGCGGTCGACCAGCGCGTACTCGTAGACCCAGCCCACGCCGGTGGCGTCAGGTCCGAGCGCCGGCGTCACCCCGGGCGGCAGTCGGCCCTGCAGCTGGCTCAACACCTCGACCACGCGCGACCGCGCCCAGTAGGGGTCGGTCTTGTCGTCGAACAGCACATAGACGAAAGAATCGCCGAAGAAGGAGTAGCCGCGCACCGTGCGCGCGCCGGGCACGCTGAGCATGGTCGTGGTCAGCGGGTAGGTCACCGCGTCTTCCACCACCTGCGGCGCCTTGCCCGGGTAGGGCGTGCGGATGATGACCTGGGTGTCGCTCAGGTCGGGCAGCGCGTCCAGCGGCGTGCGCGCCAGCGACCACACACCGGCAGCGACGAGGAAGAGGCTGGCCATCAGCACCAGGAAGCGGTTGCCGACGGCCCAGCGGATCAGCGCGGCAATCACCGCGCGGCTCCCGATGCGGCGGGCACCGGCGACGCGGATGGGGTCACCACCGAACGCAGCCGCGCTTCGCTGTCGATCAGGAACTGCCCGCTGGCCACCACCGGTTCGCCATCGGCCAGCCCTTGCAGCACCTCGATGTCGTCGCCGACTTCCACGCCCAGCGTGACATCGCGGCTTTCGAAGCGGCCGTTGGCCGCGCGCACCAGCACCACGGCGCGCGGCCCGGTGCGGATGACGGCCTCGGCCGGCACCACCAGGCGCGCCGTCTTCGCGCCCTGCACCTGCAGGCGCAACAGCATGCCGGGCACCAGCAGGCCCTGGCGGTTGTCCACCTCGAAGCGCGCCTTCAAGGTGCGCGTGGTGGCACTGACCTCGGGCAGCAGTTCGGCCAGCGTGCCCCTGAAGCTTTGCGCCGGGTCGGCCTGCAGGCTGGCCTGCACGGCCTGGCCGCGTTTCAGGCGCAGCGCCTGGGCTTCGGGAATCTCGGCCACGGCCCAGACTTTGTCCAGGCCGGCGATGCGGAACAGCGGCATGCCTGCCGCCACGGCGGCGCCTTCGCGAACCAGCAGTTCGGCCACCACGCCGGCCACCGGCGCAGTCAGTGCGTATCGGGCGTTAGGCATCTGGCCATCTTCCACCTGGCGCAGCAGCTCGGGCGGGATGGACAGGGCCCGCGTGCGGTCGCGGGCCGCGGCCAGCAGGTCGGCTGCTGCACCGGCGCGCTTCAGCGCCGCCAGTTCGTTCAGCGGCCCCAGCCAGTCGGGCGCGTAGACGGTGGCCAGCACCTGGCCGGCGCGCACGCGCTCCATCGTGGCCCGCACCGCCAGGTGTTCGACATAGCCGGCCACGCGGCTTTGCACGACCACGCCGAGGCGTTCGTCGAACTGCACCGAACCGACGGCGTCGAAAGACGAGGCCAGCTCGGCGCGGCGTGCCGCCACCAGGCGCACGCCCAGGTTCTGCTGCACCGTGGCGTTGATCGCTACACCCGCCACACCCGCCACACCCGCGGTCGCGCCGCCTGCGGGGCTGTCCGCATCGGCATACACCGGCACCAGTTCCATGTCCATGAAGGGCGACTTGCCGGGTTTGTCGAAGCGCGGGCCGGGCGTCATCGGGTCGTGCCAGTAGAGCACCCGGCGTTCGGCCGGTGCGGAAGCGGCAGCAGCGGCAGTAGCGGCGGGCGACACCGCAGACGGCGTGCCCGCACCGCCCGGCTGTGCACGGCCGAGCAGGAAACCGGCAGCCGCCAGCGCGGCGCCCGCAGCGGCCAGGGTGGCGATGAGAGGGGTGCGGTTCATGGTGCGGCTCCGATCAGCAGGCCGGTGGCATCCACCGGCTTGAAGGCCAGCTGGATGCGGTTGCGGGTCAGTTCGCGCTGCAGGCCGAGCAGCTTGCGTTGCGCGTCGATGTCGGCCCGCCGCGCTTCGAACACGCTGGCCAGCGGCGCCTGGTTGGCGCGGTAGGCGGCCAGTGCAGCGGCGCTGCGCTGCTGCGCGGGCAGCAGCAGCGCCGGCCGCAGCGCTTCAAGGCGCGCCTGCAGGCTGGCGGCGTCGCTGCGCAGCGTCCGGTATTCGGTGGTGGCGGCGCGCTCGGCCTCCAAGCGGTCGGCATCGGCCTTGTCGGCCTGCGCCTGTTTGGCCGCAGTCTCGCGGTCTTGCCGCTGGGCGCGCGCCACCGGCAGCGGGATGCTGACGCCCACCGACACCATGTCGGCATAGCCCGTGCGCTGGCCCACCGAGACCTCCCACATCCAGTTCGGCGTGCGCTCGCTGGCTGCCACGGCGGCCGCTTGCCGGGCCACGTCGGCATCGCCTTGCAGGGCCTGCACGGCGGGGTGGCCCTGCACATAGGCCTGCTCGCTGGGCACGGGCAACACCGGCAGCGGCGCCAGTTCCTCGGCCGGCAGGCCGACCCAGCGCTGCAGGGCCAGCCCGGCGGCCCGCTGCTGCTGGCGCAACTCGGCCGCTTCGTCCTCGACCCCGCCGCGCGCGGCGGCCAGCGCCAGCACATCGACGCTGCCGCCCGAGCCGCCGGCCATGCGGGCCCGCGCCGCTTCGTGTTCTTCGCGCAGGGTGCGCTCGGTCAGCGCGGTGAACTGCAGCGCCTGCGCCGCGTACCAGGCGTCGGCATAGGCCAGCGCGGCTTGCAGGCGCGCGTCGGCGGCGGCGTTGCGCAGCGCCACTGCTTCGCGCGCCACCGTGCGTTCGGCCGCCGCCCGGCGCGCCGCGCGCTTGTCGCCCGACAGCCATTCCTGGCTGATGCCCACGCGTTTCATGGTCTGCGGGTCGCGCGCGGTGCTGTAGCGGTCGGCGCCGGCGATGGGCAGGTTCTCGACGCCCAGGCGCAGCACCGGGTCGGCGAACTGCCCGGCGGC
>JANPHI010000335.1:0-4066 GCA_031424355.1 Betaproteobacteria bacterium | reverse complement strand
CAGGACATGAGCCGCTTCATCCTGGACGTCAACGACGAGTACGGCACGACCATCGTGCTGATCGAACACGACATGGGCGTGGTGATGGACATCTCCGACCGCGTGGTGGTGCTGGACTACGGCAAGAAGATCGGCGACGGCACACCGCAAGAGGTGCGCTCGAACCCGGAAGTCATCAGCGCGTATCTCGGGGCGGGGCACTGAAATGGGACTCCCAAGCTCACTGCGTTCGCTGCCCCCCGAGGGGGCGCTCAGTACCTTCGGAACGGCCGGGCGGTACTGATGGGACCCTTCCTCGAAACCCTGATCGGCGGCCTGATGACGGGCATGCTGTATTCGCTGGTGGCGCTGGGCTTCGTGCTCATCTACAAGGCCAGCGGCGTCTTCAATTTCGCGCAGGGCGCGATGGTGCTGTTCGCGGCGCTGGCGATGGCGCGCTTCTCGACCTGGTTCCCCAAGCTGCTGGGCTTCGACAACCAGGTGCTGGCGAACGTGCTGGCCTTCGTGGGCGCGCTGGCCGTGATGGTGGCCGTGGCCTGGGTCATCGAACGCCTGGTGCTGAGCAAGCTGGTCAACCAGGAAGGCATCGCGCTGCTGATGGCCACTTTGGGCATCACCTACTTCCTCGACGGCTTCGGCCAGACGCTGTTCGGCAGCGACATCTACAAGATCGATGTCGGCCTGCCCAAGGACCCGATGTTCCTGCTGGAAAACGTCTTTCCGGGCGGCGTGCTGCTGAACAAGGAAGACCTTTACGCGGCGCTGATTGCGGCGGCGCTGGTGGCCGCCCTGAGCCTGTTCTTCCAGAAAACCGCCACCGGTCGCGCGCTGCGTGCGGTGGCCGACGACCACCAGGCGGCGCAGTCCATCGGCATCCCGCTGAACCGCATCTGGTTCATCGTCTGGAGCGTGGCCGGCTTCGCGGCGCTGGTGGCCGGCGTCATCTGGGGCAGCAAGCTGGGCGTGCAGTTCAGCCTGGCGCAGGTGGCGCTGAAGGCGCTGCCGGTGGTCATCCTGGGCGGGCTCACGTCGGTGCCCGGCGCCATCATCGGCGGCTTGATCATCGGCGTCGGCGAGAAGCTGTCCGAGGTCTACATCGGCCCGCTGGTCGGTGGCGGCATCGAGACCTGGTTCGCCTACGCCCTGGCCCTGGCCTTCCTGCTGATCAGGCCGCAGGGCCTGTTCGGCGAAAAAATCATCGATCGGGTCTGACCATGCTGTATCGCGAAAACGGTCAGTTCAAGACCAGCTACAAGGCCGACCAGCAGATCTTCCCGATCCTGCAAGACCGTGCCGCCATCGCCCTGATGCTGCTGGGCGCCTTCGTCGTCGTGCCCTTGCTGGCGCCGGAATACCTGTTCCGGGCGGTGCTGATCCCCTTCCTCATCCTGTCGCTGGCGGCGCTGGGCCTGAACATCCTGGTCGGTTACTGCGGGCAGATCTCGCTGGGCACCGCGGCCTTCATGGCGGTGGGGGCCTACGCGGCCTACAACCTGCACGCCCGCATCGAGGGCATGCCGCTGATCGCCTCGCTGCTGCTGGGCGGCGGGGCGGCCACGGCGGTGGGCGTGCTCTTCGGCATACCCAGCCTGCGCATCAAGGGCCTGTACCTGGCGGTGGCCACGCTGGCGGCGCAGTTCTTTGTCGACTGGGCCTGCCTGCGCCTGAAGTGGGTGACCAACGACTCGTCGTCGGGTTCGGTCAGCGTGGCCGGCTTGAACGTGCTGGGCATCCCCATCGAAACGCCGGTGCAGAAGTACCTGTTCTGCCTGGCCTTCCTGACCGTGTTTGCGCTGCTGGCCAAGAACCTGGTGCGCGGCCACATCGGGCGCCAGTGGATGGCCATCCGCGACATGGACGTGGCGGCTTCCGTCATCGGCATACGCCCCGTGTCGGCCAAGCTCAGCGCCTTCGCGGTCAGCAGCTTCATCGTCGGCGTGGCCGGCGGGCTGTGGGGCTTCATCCACCTGGGTTCGTGGGAGCCGGCGGCCTTCAACCTGAACCGCAGCTTCGACTTGCTGTTCATGGTCATCATCGGCGGCCTGGGTTCGGTGATGGGCAGCCTGTTCGGCGCGGCCTTCATCGTGGTGCTGCCCATCATCCTGGACGCCCTGCCCTACTGGTTCGGCATCCCCATCGACACCGCGCTGGCGGCGCACCTGACCTTCATGATTTTCGGCGGGCTGATCGTGTTCTTCCTCATCGTTGAACCGCATGGCATCGCCCGCCTCTGGTCCACGGCCAAAGAGAAGCTGCGGCTTTGGCCTTTCCCGCACTGAGCAGTCAGACCGACAAGTTGGAGACAAACATGAAACTCGTTTCGATGATCGTGGCGGCAGCCGCATTGGTCAGCGCCACCGGCGCCGCCATCGCGCAGGCCAAGGAGCAGTTCTTCCCGCTGCTGGTCTACCGCACCGGCGCCTACGCGCCCAACGGCACGCCCTGGGCCAATGGCAAGCAGGACTACATCAAGATGATCAACGCGCGGGATGGCGGCATCAACGGCGTGAAGATCACCTTCGAGGAATGCGAAACCACCTACGCCGCCACCGACAAGGGCGTGGAGTGCTACGAGCGGCTGAAGAGCCGCCCGGGCGTCAGCCTGTTCGACCCGCAGGCCACCGGCATCACCTTCGCGCTGACCGACCGCGCGGCCAACGACAAGATCCCGTTGATCACGCTGGGCTATGGCCTGGCCGCGTCGCAGGACGGCGGCGTCTTCAAGTGGAACTTCCCGCTGATGGGCAGCTACTGGACGGCAGCCGACATCCTGATCCAGCACCTGGGCAAGACCAACGGCGGGCTGGACAAGCTGAAGGGCAAGAAGATCGCCATCGTCTACCACGACTCACCCTTCGGCCGCGAGCCGATGGCGCTGCTGGACGAGCGTTCCAAGATGCACGGCTTCGAGCTGGTGAAGATCCCCGTCACGCCGCCGGGTGTCGAACAGAAATCGGCATGGCTGCAGGTGCGCCAGAACAAGCCCGACTACGTGCTGCTGTGGGGCTGGGGCGTGATGAACAGCACCGCGCTGAAGGAAGCGCAGGCCACCGGCTACCCGCGCGACAAGATGTACGGCGTGTGGTGGGCCGGTGCCGAACCCGATGTGCGTGACGTCGGCGAAGGCGCCAAGGGCTACAACGCACTGGCGCTGAACCCGTCCGGCACCGCACCCAAGGTCATCCAGGACATCCTCAAGCACGTCCACGACAAGGGCCAGGGCACGGGCCCGAAGGACGAAGTCGGCAGCGTGCTGTACACGCGCGGCCTGATCATCCAGATGATGGGCATCGAGGCCGTGCGCCGCGCGCAAGAGCGCTTCGGCAAGGGCAAGGTCATGACCGGCGAACAGGTGCGCTGGGGCCTGGAAAACCTGGCGCTGGACCAGAAGAAGATCGACGGCCTGGGCTTCGCTGGCGTGATGCGGCCGATCAGCACCTCGTGCTTCGACCACATGGGCTCCAGCTGGGCGCGCATCCAGACCTGGGACGGCGCCAAGTGGAACATCGCACCCGACTGGTACCAGGCGGATGAACAGATCATCAAGCCCATGGCCAAGGCGGCTGCCGACAAGTACGCCGGCGACAAGAAGCTGACCCGGCGCACGCCGGCCGACTGCCAGAGCTGAAGCAGTCGAGGGCACCGGCATGAGCAGCATCCTGTTGAATGTCAACGGCATCGAGGTCATCTACAACCACGTGATCCTGGTGCTCAAGGGTGTCTCTCTGCAGGTGCCCGAAGGCGGCGTGGTGGCCTTGCTCGGCGGCAACGGCGCCGGCAAGACGACCACGCTGCGGGCGGTCAGCAACCTGCTGGCCGGAGAACGGGGCGAGGTCACCAAAGGCAGCATCGAACTGCGCGGTGAACGCATCGAGAAACTGTCGACGTCCGAGATGGTCAACCGCGGCGTGATCCAGGTCATGGAGGGCCGGCACTGCTTCGCCCACCTGTCCATCGAAGACAACCTGATGACCGGCGCCTACACGCGCAAGGACGGCAAGGCGGCCATCGCGGCCACGTTGGAGAAGGTCTACACCTACTTCCCGCGCCTGAAGACGCGGCGCAG
>JANPHI010000334.1:0-11390 GCA_031424355.1 Betaproteobacteria bacterium | reverse complement strand
GGCTGACCGACATCGTCACGCCCAGCGAGCGGCTGCGCCGTTTGAGCCGGGCTTGATGAGACCGTGAACACGATGGCGAATTTCACGTCCCTGCTGTGGTTCGCGGCGGTGATCGCGATGATCCCGGTGGCGCTGTGGCTGTTGAAGCGCACGCCGCTGGGCGGTGGCGTCGGCGGCCGCGCCGGGGCGCCGCGCACGGTGGCCGTGCTGCCGCTGTCGGCGCAGCAAAAGCTGGTCACCGTCGAGGTCGGCCAGGGCGACGACAGGCTGTGGCTGGTGCTGGGCGTCAGCCCGCAAGGCATACGCACGCTGCACACGATGACGGCGCAGACCCCGGCCGATGCCACGCCCGCCCTGCCCCAGCCGCCCGCCGCGGCTTTCGCGCAGTTGCTGGGCCGCCTGCGCCATGACAAGCCGGCGTCCGACCCCGGCAACGGCCATGCGAACTGACATGCTGCGCAAGCACCGGCCCACGCTGGCCGCGCTGCTGCTGACCCTGGCGGCCGGCACGGCCTGGTCACAGACCGCCGCCCCCGGCCCCTTCACCAACGCCCTGCCCTTGATGGTGGCCCAGGGCGCCGGCGGCACCAGCTATTCGGTGCCGGTGCAGACGCTGCTGTTCTTCACCGCGCTGTCTTTCCTGCCCGCCGTGCTGCTGCTGATGACGGCCTTCACACGCATCGTCATCGTGCTGAGCCTGATGCGCCAGGCGCTGGGCACGCAGGCCGCGCCGCCCAACCAGGTCATCCTGGGCCTGAGCTTGTTCCTGACCTTCTTCGTGATGCAGCCCACCTTCGACCGCATCTACGACAAGGCCTACGCGCCCTACGCCGCCGGCACGATGGCGGCCGAGGAAGCGCTGAAGCAGGGCATCACGCCGCTGCGCGAATTCATGCTGAAGCAGACGCGGCAGAGCGACATGCAGCTGTTCGCCAAACTGGCCCGCATGCCGGCCGACGTGAAGGGCGCCGACATGCCCATCACCGTGCTGGTGCCGGCCTTCGTGACCAGCGAATTGAAGAGCGCCTTCCAGATCGGCTTCATGATCTTCATCCCCTTCCTGGTCATCGACATGATCGTGGCCAGCGTGCTGATGAGCCTGGGCATGATGATGTTGAGCCCGGTGCTGGTGGCCCTGCCTTTCAAGCTGATGCTCTTCGTGCTGGCCGACGGCTGGAACCTGCTGCTGGGTTCGCTGGCCGCGTCTTTTGCCACTTGAACTTCCTGACCAGACCTGTCTAGACAAGCATGGACGCACAACAAGTACTGGCCGTCGGCCAACAAGGTCTCACGCTGCTGCTGATGGTGGCCGCGCCCGTGCTGCTGGTGGTGCTGGCCGTCGGCCTGGTGGTCAGCATCTTCCAGGCCGCCACGCAGATCAACGAGGCCACGCTGAGTTTCGTGCCCAAGGTCGTCGCGGCCGTGGCGGTGCTGGGCATCGCCGGGCCGTGGATGCTGACCACGCTGGTCGAATACATCCGCAACACGCTGCTGGCCATTCCCTCGGCCGTCGGCTAGCCGAGCAGACCCGGTGATCACCTTCACCGAAGCCCAGATCCTGGCCTGGCTGAACCCGCTGCTGTGGCCTTTTCTGCGCGCGCTGGCGCTGTTTTCGGCCATGCCCATCCTGGGCGCGCGCAACGTGCCCATGCCGGTGCGCATTGGCCTGGCCGGGCTGATCGCCATCGCCGCGCAGCCCACGCTGCCGGTGGCGCCGGTGGTGGCGCTGGACTCGGCGCTGGCCATCACCCTCATCGTTCAACAGGCCGTCATCGGCCTGTCGCTGGGCTTCGCGGTGCGCCTGGTTTTTGCGTCCATCGAATTCGCCGGTGAAATCATCGGCCTGCAGATGGGCCTGAATTTCGCCGGCTTCTTCGACCCCATCTCGGCCACCACGGCCACCGCCACCAGCCGCTTCTTCGGCACCAGCGTGGCCTGGCTGTTCATCGTCATCAACGGGCACTTGCTGGTCATCGCCGCGCTGGTGCAGAGCTTCAGCGCCTTCCCGGTCGGCCCCGAGCCTTTCGCCTTCCTGCACCAGGTGCAGCCGCAGCGCTGGGGCGCCGAGCTGTTCAGCACCGGCCTGTGGATCGCGCTGCCGCTGATCACCATGTTGCTCTTCGTCAACCTGGTGCTGGGCGCCATCAGCCGCGTCGCGCCGCAGATCAACATCTTCGCGGTCGGCTTCCCGGTCACGCTGGGCGTGGGTTTGCTGGGTTTGCTGCTGACCTTGCCCGCGCTGCAGATGCCCTTCACGATGGCGCTGGAGCGCCTGCTGGGCTATTTCAGGTAGCAGGCGGAAGACTCAGACGAAGATGCCTTCGCGCAGCCACTTCGTCGCCACCCACTTTTCACCGGCCGTCACCGGCGCACCGGCGTGCAGCGTCTTGGTGCTGGCGTGCGGGCGGTCGTAGCTGAAGAAGACGGCGTTGCCGCGCACCGGGGCCACGTCCAGCCCGACGTCAGGGAACAGCGTGCTGCCGCCGCCTTCGGGCGTGTTCAGGTAGATGACCAACGTGCCCACACGTTGGCCGCCGCGTTCCAGGATGCGCGGCGTGCCGGGGTGCTGGGGGTCGAAGTAGTCGAAGTGCGGGCGGTATTCGGCGCCGGGGCGGTAGCGCAGGATCTGCAGGCCTTCGCCCTGGCTGACCGGCCAGCACAGCAGTTCGGCGATGCGCGCCTCGATGCGGGCAATCAGCGGCCTTTCGCCGCGTTCGAAGAACATGCCGTCGCTGGTGCGGGCGGCATGCACCTCGCTGCCGCCGGTCTCGTTCTTCACGGTTTCCGAACGCGCCAGGCGGGGTTTGGCCAAGGCCATCAGGCCTTCGCATTCGGCGTCGCTGAGCAGCTGGCCGAAAACCACCACGCGCGGCTCACGCAGGCTGGTCAGCCATTCGACGCGGTGGCCGTCGGCCATCTTCAGGCTGGGCTTGCCGTCGAAGGCCGGTTCGGGCACCACCTGGGCCGGTGCCAGGGCCGGGTCGCCGGCACCGTGCCGCGCGGCGGACAGCGGCCGCAACACCGCTTCCATCGCGGCGTGGGCGGCGCTTTCATGCCAACCACTGGCCACCATCGCGGCCAGCACGTCTTCGGGGCGGCAACCGGCGCGCGCCTGGGCGGCGATCCAGATGCGCAGTTCCTCGGTGATGTGCTGCTGGGCGGGCTGCTGATGCTGGGCTTGCGTCATGGCCGTATTTTGTCGCAGGCGGCCGGCCTCAGGTGCCAGCGGCGGCCGCCGCCACGGCGGTGCGCGGGCGGCGGAACACCAGGCGTTGCGGCTGCGACGCCGTGCGGTCCAGCGCGTAGCCGTCGGCCGAAAAATCACGCAGTGCCTTGACGCTGCGCACGCGGTGCTCGATGGCGTAACGGGCCATCAGGCCGCGTGCCTTCTTGGCGAAGAAGCTGATGATCTGGTGGCTGCCGTCGGGGTTGGTTTCCTCGAAGACGCAGTCCACCACGCGGGCCCGCAAAGCCGGGCGCAGCGCCACGCGGGCGTATTCGATGGACGCCAGGTTGACGACGACGGGCTGCGCTTCATCGGCCTGCAGCGCGTTCAAGTGTTCGGCCACCGTGTCGCCCCACCAGGCGTACAGGTCCTTGCCGCGCGGGTTGGCCAGCGCGGTGCCCATTTCCAGCCGGTAGGGCTGCAGGCGGTCCAGCGGCCGCAACACGCCGTACAGGCCCGACAGGATGACGAGGTGCTGCTGCGCCCAGCTCAAGTCGGCGGTTTTCAGCGTGCGCGCCTGCAGGCCGTCGTAGACATCGCCGTTGAAGGCCAGCACGGCGGGCTTGCTGTTTTTGGGCGTGGCCTCTGGCTGCCAGGCGGCGTAGCGGTCCACGTTCAGCGTGGCCAGTTTTTCCGACAGGTCCATCAGCCAGCCGATGTCGCTGGCGGTCTTGGTGCGCAGCACGTCGATCAAGGCGGCGGCCTGCTCGGTGTAGGCCGGGGCTGTGGCTTTCTTGCGCACCGGCGCCGGCACGGGCGTTTCGTAATCCAGGGTCTTGGCGGGGGACAGCAGGAACAGCATGGGTGCGCGGTCTCGATGAGAGCTCAGTCGTCGTTCGGTTCGGATGATGCAGCGCGGGCTGCACCGAGTGCCGCTTGCCAGGTGCGCAGCGGGATGTGGGTCTTCAGCCGGTGCAGTGCGCAGTCGATCAGCGCCGGATGCAGTTCGTGGCCGATGCCGTCCGCGATGTCGAGGGTGGCGTCGCCCTGCAGGTCGCTCAGGGTTGCCAGCGCCTCGCGCGAACCGCTGTCGGGGATGACCTTGTCGGCGCTGCCGTGGAACAGGTGGATGGTGGCGTGGCGCGGCGCCGCCGGCGGCGGCACCATGTAGCGGCCGCCGAAAGCCAACACGCGGCCGGCGATACCGTCTTGCCGGGTGGCCAGTTCCAGCGCCAGGATGGCGCCCTGCGAAAAACCGCCCAGGGCAGTGGCCGCCGGCCCCACGCGCAAGCGCTGCTGCTGGGCCCGCACCCAGGGTTCCAGCGCCGCCAGCGCGGCCGCCACGCGGGCGGGCCAGGTGACCGTGTCGAGCTGGCGGATGCCGTACCACTGCCGGCCCCCTGTCCCGGCGCCGGCCTCGGCGGGCGCATCGGGCGCCAGCACGGCGGCCTGCGGAAACTGGGCGCGCAGCGCCTGGGCCAGCGGCGCCATCGCGCTGCCGTCTTCACCCCAGCCGTGCAGCAGCACGATGAGTTGTTCGGGATCGCCCTGGGCGGGCAGCCATTCGATAGGCAGTTGCATGCCGGCGATTGTCTCGCTGCCGAACCCTGCAGGCCGGCACCGGCCCGCCGCGCCGCCCGCCCCCCGTGTTCGGGGGATGGTTGCGGGTGCGGCGCAGCAGGACAGTGATGCCGCCTGCACGACCCGTGCAGCGCATGCCGAGGAGTGGCGATGAACCTGCGCACATCCCTGCACCGCATGGCCCATTCGGCCGTTGCAGCCACCCTGTTGCTCGGTACGCCGGCCGGCGCCGTGAGCTTCTCGGACAACACCTTCGACCTCGCGGCCTACGCCATCAGCGGCCCGGTGACCAGCGACGTCAACCTGACGCTGGTGCAGTGCGCCAGTTGCGGCCCGGCCGGCGACGCAGCCCTGCGCGTGGCGGCGGTCTACCCGGCGCTGACCGGCAGCTACCGCGCCGCACTGCTGAACACCGCCTGGACCTACGACCCCGGCAGCCAGGGCACGCTGCTGTCCGTCGATGCCGCCACCGACAAGCGCGTGATCCTGAACTTCGACATCCCCAACGGCCTGGGCAATTCCTTCCGCCCGCTGATCGCTCAGGGCGGCCAGTTCTACGCCGCGCTGTTGACCGGGCCCACCATCTTCACCGCCGACGAAGGCTGGAAGGCCATCAGCGGCAACCTGACCGCCGCCAGCTTCCAGCTTTATGACTTCGCGGCCGGCAGCTTCGGCACGGGCGCGCCCGACTTCGGTGGTGGCGTGATGACCTTCGGCCTGCTGCAACTGGGCAACCGCAATTCGCCCTTTCCCGATTCCAGCATCGAGGCCGACTACGACAACCTGGTGCTGACGCTGAACGCCGTGCCTGAAGCCGGCAGCGCCGCGCTGCTGCTCGTGGGGCTGACGGGGCTGGCGAGCTTGGGTGCGCTGGGGCGGCGCCGGGCCGGCTGAAGCAGGCCCTGCCTGGCGCGGCCGGGCAGGCGGGTTCAGCGCGTCACGGCCCGCTACCTGAAATTGCGGCTGTGCGTGGCCAGGCCCTGCAGCAGGGCCGAGTGGTCGACCAGCCGCTTGGCCACCAGGTGGCGCACCTCGCCCTGGCATTGCCAGATGCCGTAGACCGTTAGCAGCGTGGCCGCCAGCAGCGGCCGGCGCTGGGCTTCGGCCACGCTGCGCCACACGATGACGTTGACCGCGCCGGTCTCGTCTTCCAGCGTCACGAAGACCACGCCCTTGGCCGTTTCAGGCCGCTGGCGGTGGGTGACGATGCCGCTGGCGCGCGCCAGCCGGCCGTCGGGGAAATGCTGCAGCACCGAGGCGGGCAGCACCTTGTAGGCGGACAGTTGCGTGCGCAGCAGGGCCAGCGGGTGCTGGGCCAGGCTCAGGCCGGTGGCGCGGTAGTCGGCCAGCACGGTGGTGGCGGCGTCGGGCGCGGGCAGCTCGGCGGCGGCTTCGAAGGTGCGGGTGCGCTGCAGCAGCGGCGTGGCGCGGGTGTCGATGCCGGCCACCGCCCACGCCGCCTGGTGGCGGTGACCGGTCAGCGGCAGCAAGGCGTCGGCCTGGGCCAGCAGCGCCAGCTGGTGGGCGTCGAGTTGCGCGCGGCGGCTCAGGTCTTCGGGGCTGGCGAAAGGCGCGGCGGCACGTGCGGCGATCAGGCGAATGGCCGCGTCCTGCTCAAAGCCGCTGATGCGGTTGAAGCCCAGGCGCACGGCACGCAGATCGCGCCCCGCGCTGACACCGTGCACCTCGTGCACCTCGTGCACCTCGTGCAGCCCTGCGCCCTGCCCGTCCAGTTCGGTGTCCCACGCGCTGCGGTTCACGTCCACCGGCAGCACCGTCACGCCGTGCTGCCGGGCGTCGCGCACCAGCTGCGCGGGCGCGTAAAAGCCCATCGGCTGGCTGTTCAGCAAGGCGGCCAGGAAGGCATCGGGGTGGTGGCATTTCAGCCAGGCGCTGGCGTAGACCAGCAGCGCGAAACTGGCGGCGTGGCTTTCCGGGAAGCCGTATTCGCCGAAGCCTTCGATCTGCTTGAAGATGCGCTCGGCGTAGTCACGCTCGTAGCCCTTTTCCACCATGCGGCCGACCAGCCTTTCGTGGAAGGGCCCGAGACCGCCCTTGCGCTTCCAGGCCGCCATGGCACGGCGCAGCTGGTCGGCTTCGCCGGGCGTGAAGTCGGCCGCCAGGATGGCCAGCTGCATCACCTGTTCCTGGAAGATGGGCACGCCGCAGGTGCGTTCCAGCGCGGGCCGCACCTCGTCGTGCGGGTACTCCTCGGGTTCCAGCCCGGCGCGCCGCTGCAGATAGGGGTGGACCATGCCGCCCTGTATCGGCCCGGGCCGCACGATGGCCACTTCCACCACCAGGTCGTAGTAGCAGCGCGGCTGCAGGCGCGGCAGCATGCTCATCTGCGCCCGGCTTTCGACCTGGAAGGTGCCGATGCTGTCGGCGCGGCACAGCATGTCGTAGGTGGCCGAATCCTCTTTGGGAACCTGATGCAGTTCCATCGGGCGGCCCAGCTTGGCGCTGACGAAGACCAGCGCCCGGCGGATGGCGCTGAGCATGCCCAAGGCCAGGATGTCGACCTTCAGCATGCCCAGGGCGTCCAGGTCGTCCTTGTCCCACTGGATGACGCTGCGGTCGGCCATGGCCGCGTTTTCCACCGGTACCAGGCGCGCCAGGTCGTCGCGGGCGATGATGAAACCGCCCGGGTGCTGCGACAGGTGGCGCGGAAAACCGATCAGCGTCTGCGTCAGTTCCACCCACAGCCTGCACAGCTGCGATTCGGGGTCGAAACCGTTTTCGCGCAGGCGTTCGTCGCTGATGCTGCGGCCGTCGAACCAGTGCTGGCTCTTGGCCACGGCCTGGATGCGGTCCCCGTCGATGCCCAGGGCACGACCCATGTCGCGCAGCGCCGAACGCGGCCGGTAGCTGATGAAAACGGCCGTCAGCGCGGCGCGGTTGCGGCCGTATTTCCGGTAGATGTACTGGATGACTTCTTCCCGGCGCTGGTGCTCGAAGTCGATGTCGATGTCGGGCGGCTCGTTGCGTTCGACACTGAGGAAACGGCCGAACAGCAGCGTGACCTTGTCGGGGTCCACCGCCGTCACGCCCAGGCAGTAGCAGACCGCCGAATTCGCCGCGCTGCCCCGGCCCTGGCACAGGATGTTCTGGCTGCGCGCCCAGTTCACGATGTCGGCCACCGTCAGGAAGTAAGGCTCGTAGTCGAGCTGGGCGATCAGCGCCAGTTCGCTTTCGACCATGTCGCGCACCTTGGGCGGCACGCCCTCGGGGTAACGGCCGGCCATGCCCTGCTCGGTCAGCGTGCGCAGCCAGCTGCGCGGCGTGTGGTCGGCGGGCGTGATCTCGCGCGGGTATTGGTACTTCAGCTCGTTCAGCGAAAAGCTGCAACGCCCGGCCAGGTCCAGCGTCTGCTGCAGCCATTCGGGCCGGTACAACGCAGCCAGGCGCAGGCGCGAACGCAGATGCGCTTCGGCATTCGACGCCAGGGCGTGGCCGGCTTGCGCCAAGGTGCATTGCAGGCGCGTGGCGGTCAAGGCGTCGAGCAGGGGCTTGCGCGAGCGGGCGTGCATCTGCACGCTGCCCACTGCGGCAATGGGCAAGCCGCTGAGTGCGGACACCTTCATCACCAGTTCCACCAGCACCGCGTCGTGCGGCAGGCGCAGCAGCGGCAGGGCCAGTGCGGCCCGGTCGCCGAACCAGGTCTTCAGCCACTGCGCCTGCGCCAGCAGCGCGGCCAGCGGTTGCACCGAAGCCAGCACCGGCGGCACCCGCAGCAGAGCCAGGCAATCGGGCAACCCGGCCAACGTGGGCGCACGCGCAACCTTGCCTTCCAGGTCGGACATCAGTGCCAGGTACTGACCCTTGGGCGCGCGGCGCCGGGCCACGGTGATCCACTGCACCAGGTTGCCGTAGCCCCGCTGCGTCTGGGCCAGCAGCACCAGGCGCGGGCCGGATATCGAAACGCCAGGCAGCGTTGGCTCGACGCCGGCCGCGGAGGGCGCCGATAGCTCGGACGGTGCCAGCGCCATCTCGGCCCCGATGATCAAGCGCATCTTCAAACGTTCGGCTTCGACATGGGCGCGCACCACCCCCGACAGCGAGCACTCGTCGGTGATGGCCAGCGCCGCGTAGCCCAGCGCCTGCGCGCGGGCCACCAGTTCCTCGGGGTGAGAAGCCCCGTTCAGGAAGCTGAAATTGCTGCGGCAGTGGAGTTCGGCGTAGCCGGGTAGCGGAAGGAGGGGACGGCGAGACATGGAATGGCGTAGCGCGGGGCGGGTTCGCGGGCACGGGGTGGGCGGCCAGGCGGGAAGCTGGGATAGCCCAGGCGCAAAGGCGGGGCAGCCGGCGCAGGCCAGACGGCCGTTGCGGGCTGCGGCGGATGCGCGGCCGGCAAGCCGGGGGTGGTGGGCTGTAGCGGTTGAACCGGCTGAACCGGCGGGAGCGGCTGAGCGGGCGCCGCCGCCAGGCTGTCCAGCGGGCTGCGCACGGCGCCGCCGCCCAGGCGCAGCACATGGGTGTAGATCATGGTCGTGCTCACATCGGCATGGCCCAGCAGTTCCTGCACGGTGCGGATGTCGTAGCCGGACTGCAGCAAATGGGTGGCGAAGGAATGGCGCAGGGTGTGGGGCGTGGCGGGCTTGGCGATGTCGGCGGCCGCCAGCGCCACCTTGAAATGGCGCTGGAAGGTCTGTTCCTGCAGGTGGTGACGCCGCCGGATCTCGTCGCGCGGGTCCCAGCTGGGCTGGGCCTGCGGGAAGACCCAGGACCAGGCCCAGGCCAGCGCTGCGCGCGGGTATTTGCGCGCCAGCGCGTGCGGCAGATAGACCCCGGCCAGACCGACAGAGCGGTCGGCGGCCCACAACGCGTGCGCACGGACCAACTGCGCGCGCAGCGGCCCTTCCAGCGCGGCCGGCAGCATCACGATGCGGTCCTTGGCGCCCTTGCCTTCGCGGACGATGATGGCGCGGCGGTCGAAGTCCACGTCCTTCACGCGCAGGCGCAGACCCTCCATGAGGCGCATGCCGGTGCCGTAGAGCAATTCCGCCAGCAAGGGATGGGGGCTCTCAACCTTGCGCATGGCAGCGAAAAGCCGCGCTACCTCGTCGGGCGACAGCACCACCGGCACCCGCTGCTGCTGCCGGGGCCGCCCCAGGTCGTCCAGCCACGGCAGCACCTGGTTCAAGACCTTCTGGTACAGAAACAGCAAAGCCGACAGCGCCTGCCGGTGGGTGGACGGCGAAACCTGCCGCTCGTCGGCCAGCCACGTCAGGAAGGTCTCGATCTCATGCCGCGACATGTCCAGCGGATGGCGCAGTTCGTGGAAGTGGATGTAGGCCCGCACCCAGTGCACGTAGGCGTCTTCGGTGCTGCGGCTGTAGTGGCGGTAGCGGATCTGCGCCCGTAGGGTGTCGAGCAGGCGCGGCGGGCTGCCTGCAGCGCGCAAACGGTCGTCGGGCAGAAACATGGCGCTTTCCTTGAGCAAGAAACTGTGTTTTCATACAGTATCAAACCCCGCCACTTGGCGCAACTGCCGTGAAAGAAACAGCCCGATGACACGCCGAGACGACGCCTGGTTGGTGGTGAAGACCTTGCAGCCGGGGCAGGCAGGCACCTTGAAGCTGCAACGCCACTACGGTGCCGCGCTGGTGTGCGTGCGTTACCGCGAAGATGTGCACGGGCAGACGCGCCGGGTCACCGTCGAATTGGTGATCGAAGACAAACCCATCCGCCACCGCGTCGTCTGGGCCACCATCCCGATGGGAGGGGTACAACAAAGAGCCAAGGCCATCGCACAGGGTGCGGTCTGGCATCCCCAAGAAAAAAAGTGGCGCATGAAAGCCAGAACTGCGAAATTACTGGATCTAGACACTTCCAAGCCCAGTAAAAACCCATAGCTCCCGCCAAACCCAATTGCCAGATCTGGATGTTTTGGGTCAAGATGGGTAGAGATGGATGTTTGGGGTGGAGTTAAAGCACGTTATGCAGCGCCAACAGCCGGTGCTTCAGCAGTCGCGCGTTTATCCAGCCAGTCGGCCGCTTCAATGCAGGCGGCTGCGATGTTGCGCAAGTCGCCAGCATCAAGGTAGGTCCGCCCATCCTCGCCGTATTCGCTGTTCAGGCATCCTTTTAATTCGCGCTGCCTTGCATGCACGGTCGGTCCAAACCCGCCCAGCATCTTCAGCCAGTCGCGGGCGTCTTCGCTTACTTCGGTCCATTCCATTTTCATCCTCCAATCGTTGCATGCAAAAACGCTGCATAACTACACCGCTCAAGCCGAGCCCCTACAGCGCTCAGGCTTGGCCGCAAGTCCTGCTCGTTAATTTTCGTCCTCGCGGCCAAGCCTGCCCGCTTCCGGTGCCGGCTTAGCTTTTACGTTAGGCCTCAAAATCAATAACTTCGCTTCTCCTAAAAAGCCGATGAACGAAATCACCATCAACGCAGCGCAGGCGGACATGCGCCGCGGCTATCTCTACGGAGCGCCAGGCGTACTTGCATCCGGCTTAGTCTGGCTAGTTGCTGGTGTCGTTTCTACGCTGATCTCTGAGAAGACAGGTGTACTAACGCTACTCATCGGTGGCATAGCAATCCATCCTCTCGCAGTGGTCATAACAAAGTTGCTTGGCAAATCAGGCACTCACGCACCCGGGAATCCGCTCGCACGCCTTGCCGCCGAGAGTACCTT
>JANPHI010000333.1:0-1623 GCA_031424355.1 Betaproteobacteria bacterium | reverse complement strand
GTGGGTTACTCGCAGCTGGACGGCCCGCTGGCGCCGCTGGCACCCTGGGTGGGCGTCTACGGCATCGGTGCGGTGGTGGCGCTGGTCGCGGCGGCTGCGGTGGCGGCGGTCAGCCCGCAGCGCCTCACAACGGATTCGGCGAATTCAGCGGATTCGCTGCGTTCGGCGGGCTGGGTGCGCCGGGCTGCGCCGGTGCTGCTGGTGGCCGCACTCGTGTTGTTGCCGCGCGTGCTGCCGGCTGACTTCACGCGGCCGGCTGGCGATATATCGGTGGCGCTGCTGCAGACCAACGTCAGCCAGGACGAAAAGTTCGCCGTGGACCGCATGCCCGAAGCGCTGGCCTGGACGGCCCGCGAGCTGCTGGTGGCCCGCGCCGACCTGGTGCTGGCGCCCGAAACGGCGGTGCCGCTGTTGCCCGACCAGTTGGCCGAATTCGCGCCGGGCTACTGGGCCAGCCTGGTCGAGCACTTCCAGACCTCCGGTTCGCGCGCGTTGGTGGGCGTGCCGCTGGGCGACTACGAACGCGGTTACACCAATTCGGTGGCCGGCCTGTCGCCCGGGCCGGCCTACCGTTACGACAAGACGCACCTGGTGCCTTTCGGCGAGTTCATACCGACGGGCTTCCGCTGGTTCACCGAGATGATGAACATCCCGCTCGGCGACTTCGCGCGCGGCGTGCCCAACCCACCGTCCTTCAGCGTGCAGGGCCAGCGCGTGGCGCCCAACATCTGCTACGAAGACCTGTTCGGCGAAGAACTGGCGCGGCGTTTTGTTGATGTGGCCAAAGCGCCGACGGTTTTCGCCAACATCAGCAACATCGCCTGGTTCGGCCCCAGCGCCATCGACGCCCATCACCTGAACATCTCGCGCATGCGCACGCTGGAATTCCAGGTGCCGATGGTGCGGGCCACCAACACCGGCGCCACCGCCGTCATCGACCACCAGGGCCGCGTCACGGCCCGGCTGGCCCCGTACACGCGCGGGGTGCTGCAAGGCCGCGTGCAGGGCCGCGAGGGCGTCACGCCTTACGCCCGCTGGGCGGCGTTCGCGGGGCTGTGGCCGCTGTGCCTGGGTGCTTTGGCTGTGCTGCTGGCGGCGGCGGGGTTGCCGCGTCGGCCGCGCGCGCTGAGCCGGTTCAGCGCGGCGGCTGCCGCACGGGCTTCCGAATGATGCGGACCACCGACTCGCCCGGCGCCAGCCCCGGTGCCGGGGCCGGGGTCTGTGGCGCTGCCGACCCGCAACCGTCACACCCGCCACCGCAGCCACCGCTGGCCGCCGCCTGCGGCCGGCCGGCCCAGGCCGCGAGCTTGCGGCGCAGCGCGGCCGGCATCACGTTCCACGCCGCATAGGCGCTGCAGGCGGCCACGAGCAGGGCGGTGATCACGGTTTGCCCGTCCACCGTCAGCCCCCCAGCCACAAGGTGGCGCGGTAGGTGATGAAAGCCGCCGCGTAGGCCAGCGCAAACATGTAGCCGGCCATCAGCGCGGGATAGCGCCAGGAATTCGTTTCGCGCTTGACGACGGCCAGCGTGGACAGGCATTGCGGCGCGAACACATACCAGGCCAGCAGCGAATAGGCGGTGGCCAGCGACCAGCCCTGGGCGATGACCGGCGCCAGGCTCTC
>JANPHI010000332.1:0-3672 GCA_031424355.1 Betaproteobacteria bacterium | reverse complement strand
CAGCTGCGCCCAGGCCATCACCGCCCACACCGCGCCGTGGTTGTACTGGCCGCCGTTCTCCCGCACGCCGGGCGGGTAGGCCTGGATGTAGCCCGCCGACGGCCGCGCCTGCTGCAGCGGTGGGTCCAGCAGGCGCAGCAGGCCGTGCGAGGCGTCGGCCAGCAGGCGCCCGGCCGAGGCCATCGCCATGCGCTGGAAGGCCAGCGGCGCGGCGCCCGACAGCACGCTCCAGGCCTGGGCGATCAGGTCGATGCGGCATTCGGCATTGCTGCACGAGCCCAGCGGCGTGCCGTCGTCGAAGAAGGCGCGCTTGAACCAGGCGCCGTCCCAGGCCGGGCCTTGCAGCGCGGCGCGCCAGGCCTGTGCGGTGGCCTGCCAGCGCTGCGCGCGTTCGTGTTCACCGCGCTGTGCCGCCACGGGCGCGAAGTCGCTGACCACGCGGCACAGGAACCAGGCCAGCCACACCGATTCGCCGGCGCCCCCCGGGCCCACGCGGTTCATGCCGTCGTTCCAGTCGCCGCCGCCCATCAGGGGCAGGCCGTGGCGGCCCAGGGCCAGGCTGCGGTCCAGCGTGCGCGCGCAGTGTTCGTACAGCGTGGCCATCTGGACTTCGGCTGCCGGCACCGCGCGCGGCACGCTGTACAGGTCTTCGGCGCCTTCGGGCACCGCCTCGCCTTCGATGAAGGCCACGGGCTCGTCCCACAGCGCCGTGTCGCCGGTGGTGTCCACGTGGTGCAGCGCGGCGTGCGGCAGCCACAGCAGGTCGTCGCTGAAATGGGTGCGCACGCCGGCGCCGCTGTGCGGGTGCCACCAGTGCTGCACATCGCCTTCGACGAACTGCCGCCCGGCAGCGCGCAGCACCTGTTCGCGCAGCAGTTGGGGCGCGGTGACGGCCAGCGCCATCGCGTCCTGCAACTGGTCGCGGAAACCGTAGGCGCCGCCGGCCTGGTAGAAGCCGGCCCGGCCCCACAGCCGGCAGGCCGTGGTCTGGTAGAGCAGCCAGTGGTTGACCAGTGCGTCGAACAGCGGGTCGGGTGTTTGCACGGTGACGGCACCCAGCAGGGCGGCATGGTGGGCGCCGGCCTGCGCGGCAGCAGCGTCGGGTGCCATGACCTCGACGGCGACGCGCCGCGCCAGGTCCAGCGCGGCCTGCCGCGTGGCGCCGTGGCCGATGGCGAAGGTGCAGCCGTCGCTGGCGCCGGCGGCCATCTGCAGGGTCAGGCTCAGCGCCGCGCAGGGGTCGCTTCCACCGCCGGCCCGCTGGCCGAAGTGGTCGGGCAGCACGCTGCGGCCCCGGCTGTCGAAGAGTTCGCGGCGGTCGCAGGTCCAGTCGCGCAGCGGCGCGCCGCTTTCACCGTCGCGCTGCAGCGTGACGAAGGCGGTGTGGCCGGCCAGGCCGTCGTGGTCGTCCAGTTGGGTGGCCAGCAGGGTGTCCACGCAAGGCGCACTGCGGCCGTCGTCGCGCGGCTCGCGACGTCGTTCGGGGCCGGCCACGCGGGTGGTCCCGGGCGCGCTGGCAGCGTCGGTCAGGGCTGCGCCGCCGGACGCCGCCGCCGGCTGCGTGACCAGCGCCGTGCGCACCGACTGCCGGTCCACGCGGATGGCGCCCAGCACCCAGTCCAGCAGGCCCACCACGCGCAGCGCGCGGCTGCGCGGGCCGTGGTTGTGCAGGCGCAGGTGCACGCGCTTGACGGCCTGTTCGGCGTCGACGTGCCAGCTGCAGTGCCATTCGATGTCGCCGTGGCGGTGGCTGATGGTGCTGCGGCCGGGCGCGTGTGCCACGCGGTGCGGGCCGTCGGCGCAGCCCAGGCCGGCGCCCAGCGCCCAGACCTCGCGGCTGCGCAGGTCCTGCACCCAGAAGCGTTCGCTGGTGTTATCGGCCAGCGGGTCGTTGCTCCACGGCGTCAGCTGGAACAAGCGGCTGTTGCCGGCCCAGGTGGTGCCGGCGCCGGCCTCGGACACCATCGCGCCGAAGCCCGGGTTGGCCAGCACATTCACCCAGGGGCGTGGCGTGGCTTGCTCGGCGCTGGCGGTGAAGCGGTAGGCGCCGCCGACCGGGTCGAATTCGCCCGAAGCCTGGGCGGCGCCGGGGTCGTTGGCTTCCGCGGCGGCCGTTGCTGCGCCCGGCCGGTGGGCCGTCGACACAGCTGGCGGGCGGTGGTCCAGCGACACGCCGGCTTCTTCGTCGCGCGCGGCCAGCGCGGCGTCGTGCCAGGCCACCAGGTCGGCCACGTGCTGGCTCAGCGGGCGACCGTCGGCGTTCAGGCGCACGCGGGCCAGCAGGGCCAGCGTGCTGCGTTCGGCCGGCGTGATGTCGCTGTCCTGCAGCAGCAGCAGACCGCCGGCACAGGCCGGGTTCTCGGCACCGGCGTCGCTGCCGTGGCGTTCGCGCAGGGCCAGCAGTTCGTGCTGCAGCGGCTGCAGGTAGGACCGCGCTTCGGCGTTGACGATGACCAGGTCGCAGGCCACGCCGCCCCAGGCCCAGCGCAGCAGGCCCTGCACCAGCGCGCGCACCAGGCGCAGGCCGTGGGCGGCCGAGATGGTGACCACGAGCAGCGGCCGGTCGCCCGACAGGCCGAAGCGCCACAGCAGGCGGCGGTCGGTCACGGTGTCGGGCACGCCGCCGGGCAGCAGGCTGGCGGCTTCGGCGCGCTGGTGGCCGTGGGGTGCCGCCGGCCGCGTGTGCAGCAGCACCAGCAGCGTGGTCAGGGTTTGCAGGGCCACGTGCTCGTCGGCCGCCAGACGCTGGTCGCGCTGGCGCAGGTGGGCCAGGGTGGCGCTGAGCTGCGACGACCGCTCCACGCTCAAGGCCAGGCGGTAGCGGTCCACCAGCGCGGCCAGCGTGGCCCGCTCGGGCGCTGCGGCGGTGGCCAGCGTGACCTGCGCGGTGCCGTGTGGGGCCAGTGTCAGGCGCAGCGCCATCGCGGCCACCGGGTCCAGGCCGGTGGCCACCGGGCCCGTGGGGGTCGCGTTGGCGCTGAACTGCGCCAGCGGTTGCCAGGCTTCGCGCAGCCGGCCCAGCCACTGCGCGCGGTCGGCGACGGCGCGCACGCTGGACACGGCGGTGTCGGCGTGGGCCAGGAAGTGCACCGCGTGCAGGCCGGTTTCGGCGTCACGCCGGGGCTTGCGGGCCAGGTACAGCGCCTGGTCGGCAGCGTCCCAATCGGCGCTGATGAACAGGTTGGCGAAAGCCGGGTGCATCTCGTCGGCGCGGGCCGGCGACAGGCAGGCCTCGAAGGCCGACAGCAGTTCCAGCGTGATCGGCTGCGCCGAGGTGTTCCACAGCTCCACGCGGCGCAGTTCGATGTCGTCTTCCGGGCTCACCCACACCGTGATGCGCGTGCGCAGGTCGGCCCAGGTGGCGTCCAGCGTCACGCGGTCGCTGTGGAAGGTGGCGGCGTAGTGCGCGGCGGGGTCGGGGCTGGGGTGCTGGGTCAGCGACACCGGGGTGGCGGGCTGGCCGTTCGCGGTGTTCAGACCGGCGCGGCGCAGGTAGATGAAGCTGCCGTGGGCGTCGCGCAGCGCGTCGTCGCGGCTGCGGCTGATGTCCACCTCACCCAGGCGGCTGCAGCCCGCGCCGTTGGCGCGCAGCGTGACGCTGTAGCGGCCGTTGGCCAGCATCTGCGTGCGCTGCAGCGCGTGCGCACCGGGCAGCACTTCGCGCGGGGCGCG
>JANPHI010000331.1:0-18470 GCA_031424355.1 Betaproteobacteria bacterium | reverse complement strand
CGTGCATCTACTGGGGCGCGCTATTCGGCGGCGCGATCACCTCGATCCTCTTTAACATTCCGGGCGAGCCTTGGTCGGTGGCCACCACCTTCGACGGCTATCCGATGGCGCAGCAGGGCCGCGCCGGCGAGGCACTCACGGCCGCGTTCACGTCGTCTTTCGTCGGTGCGCTGTTCGCGGTCATCATGATTACGCTGGTGGCGCCGCTGGTCGCGAAGTTCGCGCTGCAGTTTGGCCCTGCGGAAAAATTCTCGGTGTTCTTCCTCGCGTTCTGCTCATTCATCGGCATGGGCAAGGAGCCGCCATTCAAGACCATTGTCTCGATGATGCTGGGCTTCGCGCTGGCCGCCGTGGGCCTGGACTCGGTCACCGGCCAGTTGCGCATGACCTTCGGCATCCCGGTGCTGCTGAAAGGCTTCGACTTCCTGATCGCGGTCATCGGCCTGTTCGGCATCGGCGAGATCCTGTTGACGATGGAAGAGGGCCTGGCCTTCAAGGGCAAGAGCGCCAAGATCAACTTCAAGGTGGTCTGGCAGACCTGGGGCGAGATGCTCAAGCACTGGCAACTCTTCCTGCGCAGCGTGGCCGTCGGTTGCTGGATGGGCATCACGCCCGGCGGCGCCACGCCGGCCAGCTTCATGAGCTACGGCATGGCCCGGCGCATGTCGAAAGACCCGGACAGCTTCGGCAAGGGCCGCATCGAAGGCGTGATCGCGCCCGAGACGGCGGCGCATGCGGCCGGCACCTCGGCCCTGCTGCCGATGCTCACACTCGGCATCCCCGGTTCACCGACCGCCGCCGTGCTGCTGGGCGGCCTGCTGATCTGGGGCCTGCAGCCCGGCCCGATGCTCTTCATCGAGCAGAAGGACTTCGTCTGGGGCCTGATCGCCAGCATGTACATCGGCAACGTCGTGGGCCTGATCGTGGTGCTGACCACGGTGCCCTGGTGGGCGGCCATCCTGCGCATCCCCTTCTCGATCATCGCGCCGGTGATCATCGTGATCTGCGCCATCGGCGCCTACACCGTGCACAGCTCGATGTTCGACGTGTGGCTGATGCTGGTCTTCGGTGTGCTGGGCTACTTGTTCAAGAAACTGAAGTACCCGATGGCACCGCTGGTGCTGGCCCTGGTGCTGGGCGACATGGCCGAAAGCAGCTTCCGCCAGTCGATGCTGCTCAGTCAGGGTTCTTTGAGCATCTTCTGGAGCAACGGCCTGGTCGGCAGCATCGCCGGGCTGGCCATCCTGATGCTGGTCTGGCCGCTGGTCGGCAAGGTCAAGGGCCTGCTGACCGGGCGTAGCGCGTAGCCGTCAAGGCCGCCGAAACGGCGCTGGTCTTGTTGTCGACGTAACCCAGGGCGCGCAGCGTGCTGCGCACCTGGGCGTCGCTGAGGCTGGCGCCCTTGCCTTTGGGGTGCACCACCCACAGCGCACGGGCCGGCATGTCGGCATGCACCTTCAGGGCCGCCGCCAGTTCGCTCGGCGACCGGGCCACCGCAACCAGCACCGCCGCAGCGTCAGCGCTGTCGGTGGTCGCACCGGCCAGGGCCTCGGCCAGCACCGCGTCGTCCAACTCACCGCAAACGTAAGCCGGGCTGTCGGCGCTGATGCCCAGCTTGGACTGCAGCGTCGGCAGCGGCGTGTTCAGCTTGGTCAGCCAGCGCCCGGCCTCTTCAGCACCCAGTTCCAGCGCCACGGCCTCGTCGGCCACGCTGAAGCACAGGCGGCGGCCTTCGATGCGCAGGTCTTGCAGTTGCGCGGTGTCGTAGCGGCGGCGGATGGCGCCGCGCAGGATCACGCAGCCCGTTTCCAGCAGCGCCTTGGCCTGCGCGGCTTCGGCGCCGGCGGTGCACCAGCATTCGGCTTCTCGGCCCATCAGCGTTCTCCTGTCACGGTTGCCTGCAGTGGCTGTGTATCAGCGCAACACCGAGTCCACGCCCCGGTTCGCCAACTGGTCGGCGCGCTCGTTGCCCGGGTCGCCCGAATGGCCCTTGACCCAGCGCCAAGTGACCTGGTGCGCGGCGTTCAGCGTGTCCAGCTTCTGCCAGAGTTCGATGTTCTTCACCGGCTTCTTGTCGGCCGTGGTCCAGCCGCGCTGCTTCCAGCCGATGATCCATTTGGTGATGCCGTCTTTCACGTAGGCGCTGTCGGTGTAGACCGTCACCTGGCTGCGCTGGTTCAAGGCGGCCAGGGCCTGGATCACGGCCGTCAGCTCCATCTTGTTGTTGGTGGTGAGCTTGTCGCCGCCGAACAGTTCCTTCTCGTGCTCGCCGCTCTTCAGCCACGCGCCCCAGCCGCCGGGGCCCGGGTTGCCCTTGCAGGCGCCGTCGGCGTAGATCACCACCTCGGTCAGCACCGGCTTGGGTGCTGCAGTCGACACGTCCGTCATCAAATCTCCAGGTCACTCATTTCATGCGCGCGGTGGCTGCGCGCGACTTCAGCGCTGCGGTTGGCCACCGCCGCCGGGGCCGCGTGGGCCTTGCGCTTTTCGTTCCGCACCAGGCCCACCAGGCGCATGCCGCGCACGCGCTTGACGGCCACCACGAAGTAGACCGCGCCCAGCACCGGCCACCAGCGGTCGCCAACGCGGTCCATCCATTCAAAGCGCTGCAACCAGCCTTCGCTGTGCAGCGGCGGGCGCCAGCAGCCGAAGCGGCCGGCTTCGACCTCGAAGCCCAGCAGGCGCAACCAGTCGCGCAACCGCCAGTAGCCGAGAAATTCCCCGCCGCTGGGCAGGTACAGCGGCTGGTCGCGGCCAAAGCCCATGCCGCGCCGCAAGTGCCCGGCGCGCTGGCGCAAGCCCCACAGGCTGGCCGGGTTGAAGCCGGTGATGACGACGCGGCCTTCGGGCACCAGCACACGCTCGACTTCGCGCAGCGTGTGGTGCGGGTCGCGCGCCAGTTCCAAGGCGTGCGGCAGGACCACCAGGTCGATGCTGGCGTTCGGGAAAGGCAGCGCGTCGAATTCGCAATGCAGGGCCACCGGGTCGTGGCCCATCTGCGTCGTCAGGCCGGGGTCCAGCGGCGGCGGCAAGGGCAGCGCTTCGGGCACGATCAGCGTGTCGGTGGCCACCCAGCGGTGGGGCATGCGGTTGGCGCGCAGGCCGTCCATTTCGGGCAAGCCCAGTTGCAGCGCGTGGAAGCCGAAGGCGTCGGTGACGGCATGGTCCAATCGGTCCTGCTCCCAGGCCAACAGGGTGCGGCCCGGCGCCGTGTGCAGCCAGGACCCCAACTCCCGTATCGACTCGTCTCGCGTCATGAATCTCGCAGCGCTAACCGCCTTCTCCGACAACTACATCTGGATGCTGCACGATGGCGCCAACGCCGTCGTGGTGGACCCGGGTGATGCTGCTCCTGTGCACGCGGCGCTCGATGAACATGGACTCGCCCTGCTCGGCATTCTAGTGACGCACCACCACGCCGATCACGTCGGCGGCGTTGATGCCTTGCGCAGCCGCTTGCAAGGCCCGGTCTACGGCCCGGCGCACGAAAAGATCCCCACGCCTTTTGTGCCCTTGACCGAAGGCCAGCTGGTCGAGGTGCTGGGCCTGCGCTTCCAGGTGCTGGACGTGCCGGGCCACACCGCCGGCCACATCGCCTATGTCCAGACCGATGTGGCAGCCGCGCCCTTGCTGTTCTGCGGCGACACGCTGTTCTCGGGCGGCTGCGGTCGCCTGTTCGAAGGCACGCCGGCGCAGATGAGCGCTTCACTGGCCAAGTTCGCGGCCCTGCCGGCCGACACGCAGGTCTGCTGCACCCACGAATACACGCTGTCGAATCTGCGCTTTGCACTGGCCGTCGAGCCGGGCAATGCCAACCTCGTGGCCTACAACACCCGCTGCCTGGCGCTGCGCGCCGCCGGCACCCCCACCCTGCCCTCGGCCATCGGCCTGGAGTTGCAGGTCAATCCCTTCTTGCGCTGCAGCGTGCCCGAGGTTGTCGCCACCGCGCGCGCCCAAGGCGCTGCGGCCAATGACAGCGTCAGCGTGCTCGCTGCGCTGCGCACCTGGAAGAACAACTTTCGATGACGACCTTCCCGTTTGTTCCGAACTTCAGGCCCGCGCTGCGGCGCTGGGCGGTGCTGGTCCTGACGGCCATCACCGCATCGTTCACGCTGACGACCCTCAGCGGCTGCGCCACTGCCGCGTTGGATGCGCCACCCGCCCCAGCGTCCGCCAGCGCCCGCGAACTGGCGATGCCGCTGATCACACCCGATGCGCCCAGCGCGCCTGTGGTGGCCATCGACAACCCGCTGGACGCCGGCCCCAACGCGCCCTTCGTGGCCCGCAGCCGCCTCGACCCGGTGCAGGACGCCGAGCGCGGCGACCTGTGGCTGCGCGTGCGCAGCGGCTTCGCCATGCCCGAGCTGGACAACGACTACGTGCGCAAGTGGGAGCAGTGGTACGCCCGCGACCCGGCCTATGTGCAGCGCATGACCGAGCGCGGCGGGCGCTACCTCTTCCACGTGATGGAAGAGATCGAAAAGCGCAACATGCCGGCCGAACTGGCCCTGCTGCCTTTCATCGAAAGTGCCTTCAACCCGCAGGCCATGTCGCACGCGCGGGCCTCGGGCATGTGGCAGTTCATGCCGGCCACCGGCAAAGACTTCGAACTGCGCCAGAACATCTTCCGCGACGACCGCCGCGACGTGCTGGCCAGCACCCGCGCCGCGCTGGACTACCTGCAGCGCCTGCACGGCATGTTCAACGACTGGCACCTGGCGCTGGCCGCCTACAACTGGGGCCAGGGCAATGTGACCAAGGCGCTGGAGCGCAACCGCAAGGCCGGCCTGCCGCTCGACTATGAAAACCTGCGCATGCCCAACGAGACGCGCGAATACGTGCCCAAGCTGCAGGCGGTGAAGAACATCGTGTTGAAGCCGCAGAACTTCGGCCTCAGCCTGCCGGCCTTCGACAACCACCCCTTCTTCCTGAGCGTGGCCATCGAGCGCGACATCGACGTGGCGCTGGCGGCGAAACTGGCCGGGCTGAGCCTGGATGAATTCCAGCAGCTGAACCCGCAGATGAACCAGCCGGTGATCCTGGCCGCCGGCACGCCGCGCGTGCTGCTGCCCTACGACAACGCCAACCGCTTCCTGCAGCAGATGGCCAGCCACCGGGGCGCTATGGCCAGCTGGACGGCCTGGGTCGCACCCAAGACGCTGAAGCCTTCAGAGGCCGCGCAGATCACCGGCATGAACGAGGCGCTGCTGCGCGAAGTCAACCGCATCCCGCCGCGCATGCTGGTGAAGGTCGGTTCGACCCTGCTGGTGCCGCGCGCCGCGCACAGCCAGGTGGACGTGACCGAACACGTGGCCGACAACGCCATGCTGTCGCTGGCGCAGGAAGCGCGACCGCTGCGCAAGGTCAGCTTCAAGGCCGGCCGGCAGGGCAGCACGGTGGCCGCCGTGGCACGCCAGTACCGCGTCAGTGCAGCCCAGGTGGCGCAGTGGAACGGGGTGTCGGTGCAAGGCCGCTTCAAGGCCGGGCAGGCCATCACGTTGATGCTGCCGGCGGCTGCGGCCCGGCCGGCCTTGCACGTCAAGGCCAAGGTCGAACCGCGCCGCCAGGCGGCGGCCGCAGCCCACCCCCGGCGCAAGACTCAGGCGGCGCCGAGGTAGTCGCGCTTGCCCAGTTCCACGCCGGCATGGCGCAACAGCCCGTAAGCCATGCTGGTGTGGAAATACAGATTGGGCAGCACGTAGTGCTTCAGGTAGACCTCGCCGGTGAAGCGCATCGGGTCGCCGACGCGCGTGGGCAGCACGATCTCGCGCTGTTCGCTGCCGTCGATCTGCGCGGCCGGGATGGACTGCACGTAGTCCAGCGCCTTGCGGATGCGCTCGCGCAGCGCTTCCAGCGTGGCTTCGTTGTCGTCCCACTTGGGCGCTTCCACGCCCGACAGACGCGCCACACAGCCCTTGGCCATGTCGGTGGCAATCTGCACCTGCTTGACCAGCGGCAACATGTCCGGCGCCAAGCGCAGGCCCAGGTAGTTGGCGGTGTCGAACTTGCGCGCTTCGGCGTGGGCTTGCGCCTTGTCCAGCCAGACCAGCATGTTGCTGAACATGCGGACAAAGACGGGCACGCTGGTGTTGTGCATCGTTAGGCTCATGGGGTCTCCTCGGGGGTGGCGGTGGTGTGGGTATGGACGGGCAACGGCGATGCTAGCGCCGTGACACATTCGCTGCCGGCCTGGGCCCGAGAGGCGCTGCGCAGAGGGCAAAATGAGACCAGTACCCAGCGAAACAACGTGAACATCATCATCCTCGACGACTACCAGGACGCCGTGCGCAAACTTCAATGCGCCGCGCTGCTGGAACCCCTGAATGCCAAGGTCTTCACCAACACCGTGAAGGGCATCGGCCAGCTCAGCGTGCGCCTGCGTGACGCCGACGTGCTGGTGCTGATCCGCGAACGCACGCAGTTCCCCAAGGCGCTGCTGGAAAAACTGCCCAAGCTGAAGCTGATCTCGCAGACCGGCAAGGTCGGTTCGCACATCGACGTCGAAGCCTGCACGCGGCTGGGCATCGCAGTGGCCGAAGGCGCCGGCTCGCCGGTGGCGCCGGCCGAGCTGACCTGGGCGCTGATCATGGCCAGCATGCGCCGGCTGCCGCAGTACATCGGCAACCTGAAGCACGGCGCCTGGCAGCAAAGCGGCCTGAAGTCGGCGTCGATGCCGACCAACTTCGGCCTGGGCATGGTGCTGCGCGGCAAGACGCTGGGCATCTGGGGCTACGGCAAGATCGGCCAGACGGTGGCCGGCTATGGCCGTGCCTTCGGCATGCAGGTGCTGGTCTGGGGCAGCGAAGCTTCGCGCCTGCGCGCGGTGGCCGACGGCCACGCGGCGGCCACCGATTGCGAAAGCTTCTTCGAAACCTGCGACGTGCTGTCGCTGCACTTGCGCCTGAACGACGCCACGCGCGGCATCGTGCGGCTGGAAGCGCTGTCGCGCATGAAACCGACGGCGCTGATCGTCAACACCTCGCGCGCCGAGTTGATCGAGGAAAACGCGCTGGTGGCGGCCTTGAACCGCGGCCGGCCCGGCCTGGCCGCCATCGACGTGTTCGAGAGCGAACCCATCCTGCAGGGTCACCCCTTGCTGCGCCTGGAAAACGCCGTCTGCACGCCGCACATCGGCTATGTGGAACAAGACAGCTACGAGCTGTATTTCGGCGCCGCCTTCAAGAACGTCATCAACTTCATCAACAAGGAACCGACCAACCTGCTCAACCCCGACGCCCTGAAAGTGCTGCGCGGATGAGGCCGGTTTGAACGACCGTTCGAACGACGAGGCGCCGCTGCGCGCGCCCCAGTCGCCGGGCGAGCTGTTCCGCGTGTTCACGCGGCTGGCGCTGCAGGGTTTTGGCGGCGTTCTGCCGGTGGCGCAGCGCACGCTGGTGGATGAAGAACACTGGCTGAACCGCGAGCAATTCCTGGAACTGCTGTCGATCTCGCAGATCCTGCCCGGGCCGAACATCTGCAACATGGCCCTGGTGCTGGGCGACCGCCACTTCGGCTGGCGCGGCGGCTTCGCCGCCATGACCGGTGTGCTGCTGGCGCCGCTGGTGCTGGTGCTGGCGCTGGCCGTGCTGGCCCAGCAACTGCGCGACCAGCCGGTGGTCACCGACGCGCTGCGCGGCATGGGCGTGGCGGCGGCCGGGCTGGTGCTGTCCACCGCGCTGCGGCTCAGCGGCGGGATGAAGAAGAACGCGCTGGGGCTGGCCGGCTGCGCGGTTTTCGTGGTGCTGACGGCCACCACGGTCGGTCTGCTGCGCTGGCCTCTGGTCAGCGTGCTGCTGGGCTTGGGCACGGCGGCCATCGCGGCGGCCTGGTGGCGCCTGAAACCATGAGCTGGCTGATTGGCACGCACGCGCTGGGCGCCGCCGACTGGCTGTCGCTGTTCACCCACTTTTTGATGCTGTCGCTGCTGGCCGTGGGCGGCGCCATCACCACCGCGCCCGACATGCAGCGCTTCGTGGTGCGCGAACAAGGCTGGCTGGATGACGGCCAGTTCACCAATTGCATCGCGCTGGCGCAGGCCGCGCCAGGACCCAATGTGCTGTTCGTGGCCGTCATCGGTTTCAACGTCGGTGGCCTGGCCGGTGTGCTGGCCACCATGGCCGGCACCTTGCTGCCGTCCACCACGCTGGCGCTGAGCGCCACGCGCTGGGGCGACAAGAACCGCGAGTCGCGCGGGCTGCGCGCCTTCACCACCGGCATGGCGCCCTTGACCATCGGGCTGCTGATCGCCACCGGCTGGATCCTGCTGCAACCCACGCGCACGCACTGGGTCAACGCCAGCGTGCTGGTGGCTTTCACGCTGGTGCTGATGCTGCGCACGCGGCTGAGCGCGCTGTGGCCCATCGCTGCCGGCGCGCTGGCCGGTGTGATGGGCTGGGTCTAGGTGCCTGCATCCGGCAGGGCTGCGCCGCCGTAGAAGCCCGCATGCCCACCCACCCGAAGGCGGCCGCGCGCAAGCCCGGCCTGACAACCATCCGCAAGCTGCTCATCGGCCTGCCGCTGCTGGCTCTGGCCCTCTACGCGCTGCTGATCGCGGCGCTGGCCTGGGGACAGGAACGCCTGCTGTTCCAGCCGCAGAAGCTGCCCGCCGACTACCGTTTCGAGCCGGCCGCCGATGTGCACGAGGTCAACGTCGACGTGCCCGGCGCGCGGCTGAACGCCTTGCACTTGCGCCTGCCCCGGCCCGACGGCGTGGTCTTCTTCCTGCACGGCAACGGTGGCAGCCTGGCCAACTGGTTCGTCAATGTCGACTACTACCGGCGGCTGAACCTGGACCTGTTCATGCTGGACTACCGCGGCTACGGCAAGAGCACCGGCCGCATCGAAAGCCAGGCGCAGTTGCAGGCCGACGTGCGGGCGGCCTGGGACAGCGTTGCGCCGCAGTACGCGGGTGGCCCAGCCGGCCAACGCCGGGTGATCTACGGCCGCTCCCTCGGCACCGGCCTGGCCGCGCTGTTGGCGGCCGACGTGCAGCCCGAACTGACGGTGCTGGTGTCGCCCTACTTCAGCATGCTGGACCTGGCGCGTGCGCACTACCCGTGGGTGCCGCCGGCCGTGTTGCGCTACCCCTTGCGCACCGACCAGGCGCTGCCGCGCATCCAGGGCCCGGTGCTGCTGATGCACGGCGAGCGCGACACCCTGATCCCGCCCGACAACAGCCAGCGCCTGCTGGCCCTGCAGCCCGGCGCGCGGCTGCTGCGGGTGCCGCAGGCGGCGCACAACGACCTGCAGGACTTCTCCTTCTACCTGGACAGCCTGGCTGCTGCGTTGAAACCGCGCTGAAACCGCGCTGAAACCGCGCTGAAGCCGCGCTGAAGCCAGCCTGAACCAAGGCGGACGGCCGGCGGCCGTTCGGCCTCAGATGCGCCGCTGCTGCCCCGCCCAGTAGGGCTCACGCAGTTTGCGCTTGAAGACCTTGCCGGTGTCTTCACGCGGCAGCTGTTCGTGCAGCGTCACCTGGCGCGGCAGCTTGTAGTCGGCCAGGCGCGGCTTCAGGTAGGCGCGCACCGTTTCGGCATCCACCACCGCGCCCGGCTCGGGTTGCACCGCCGCCAGCAGCGATTCGCCGAACTCGGCGTCGGGGATGCCGAAGACCGCGCAATCGGCCACGCCGGGCATGCCCAGCAGCACCGCTTCGATCTCGGCCGGGTAGATGTTCACACCGCCCGAGATCACCATGTCGGCGGCCCGGTCCACGATGAACAGAAAGCCGTCTTCGTCCAGATAACCCACGTCGCCCAGCGTCTTCAGGCCGTTGCGTTCCATGCGCTGGCGCGCGGCGTCGTTGCCGATGTAGCTGAAGTCGGCATAGGCCGGCTGGTGCACATAGATGCTGCCGGCCTGGCCTTGCGGCAGGGCCTTGCCGTCGTCGTCCAGGATGGCCAGTTGCACACCCGGCAGCGGCAGGCCGGCCGAGCCCGGCTTGCGCAGCGCCTCGGCGCTGGACAGCCGCGTCATGTAGCCCAGCTCGCTGCTGCCGTAGGCCTCGTGGATGACCGGCCCCCACCAGTCGATCATCGCCCGCTTCACGTCGGGCGGACAGGGTGAACCGGTGGACGACACGAAGCGCATCGAGCGCAGGTCGTAGCGCTGGCGCACCTCGGCCGGCAGGCGCAGCAGGCGCACGTACATCGTCGGCACCAGGTAGGCGTGGGTCAGGCGGTGTTCGGCGATCAGCTGCAGCGTGCGCTCGGCGTCGAAGCGTTCTTCGATGAACAGTTCGGCGCCTTCCTGCGCCGCACCGATGGCGAAGGAATTCGGTGCCGAGTGGTACATCGGCGCACTGACGAGCGCTTTCATGCCGGGCTCGAAACCCAGCACGTGGCGCAGCACAGCCAGCCCGCGCGCGGCCTGCTCGGGCGTGGCCGGCGCGCGGCGTATGCCCTTGGGCCGGCCGGTGGTGCCCGAGGTGTAGAACATCGCGCCACGCGGGGCCTGCGGCGGGTCTTGCGAGGGCGCGGCCGCCGCGCACGCAGCTGGCCACGACGGCGGACCGGCTGCGCCATCGGCAGCCGTTGGCGATGCCGTTTGGGGCACCACCCAAGCCTGCAGGCCGGCCAGCGACAGGTCCGGCATCGCGGCCAGCAAATCGCCGTCGATGACGAAGACCTTGGCCCCGCTGTCGCCCAGGATGTAGGCCACTTCCTCGGTCTTGAAGTGCCAGTTCACCGGGCACCACTGCGCACCCAGCCGGCGCACGGCCAGCATCAGGGCCAGCGTGTCGGGGCGGTTGCGCATCATCAGCGCCACCACGTCGCCGGGGGCGATGCCGGCGGCTTGCAAGACGGCCGCCGCGCGGGCGATGGCGTCTTCAAAGGCCTCGGGGGCGATGCGCTCGCCGCGAAAAACGATGGCGCTGCCCATGGCGGCTCCTGGGTGTGGTTGGCAGGGGGCGGGCTGTTTGCTGCAGGCTTGCTGCGCTTCAGCCGCGCCGCTGGCGCACGGCCTCGAACAGGCAGATGCCGGCCGCCACCGAGACGTTCAGGCTTTCGACCGCCCCGGCCATCGGGATGCTGACCAGTTCGTCGCAGTGCTTGCGCGTGAGCTGCCGCATGCCCGAACCTTCGGCGCCCATCACCAGGGCCACGTGGCCGGTGAGGTCGACGTCGTAGATCGTTTTTTCGGCCGTGTCGCTGAGGCCGATGACGCGGATGTCGCGGTCCTTCAAGTCGGCCAGCGCGCGCGCCAGGTTGGTCACCATCAGGTAGGGCACGGTGTCGGCGGCCCCGCTGGCCACCTTGGCCACGGTGGCGTTCAGGCCCACCGCGTGGTCCTTGGGGGCGACGACGGCGCTCACGCCCGCGCCGTCGGCCACCCGCAGGCAAGCGCCCAGGTTGTGCGGGTCGGTCACGCCGTCCAGCACCAGCACCAGCGGCGGGCCCTTGACGTCGTCCAGCACCTCGTCGACCGAATGCCGCAGCGGCAGCGGCGTGACACGGGCCACCACGCCCTGGTGGCGGCTGTTGCCGGCCAGCGCATTCAGGCGTTCGCCGTCGGTTTCGACCACCTTGGCGCCGGCATCGGTGATGCGTTCGATGAACTGCCGCATGCGCGCGTCGCGCCGCGTGGCGTCAACGTGGATCTCGGTGATGGAGTCCGGGGCGGTCTTCAGCCGGACGGTGACGGCGTGGAAGCCGAACAGGACTTTGGTGCTCATCGGCGGATCGTAGCTTGCGGGGCTGCGTCACCCAGACGGCGGATGCCGGGCAGGCGCTTCGCCGGCAGCATGGCGCAACCCAGGCGTTGAAGGACATCGTGATGCACAGGACACCGTTGATCGCTGCTTTGAAGTTCATGGCCTCGCTGGCACTGCTGGGACTGGGCGCAGGCGCTGGCGCGGCCGAGTTGACCCAGCCTTCGCAGACGGGTCAGTCCGTGGGGTCGCCCGACCGCTTCGGCAGCTACGAAGAGAACTTCGCCATCTGGCAACGCATGCAGAACAACGGCTGGGCCGCCAACGATGCATCGGCCTTGCGCGGCCACTATTCGTTCAAGTACACCGTCTGCGGTCCGCGCTTGATACGCGGCGACAAGATTGCCCCCGTGAGGGGCACTGTTGATACCGGCGGCCTCAGCCTGTGCCCGAAAAGTGGAACGCTGGCGAATGCCGAACTCTTCCTGGCCTACGCCGGCGAGTTCGATTTCTACCTGGGTACGCGACCATCCGGACCAGTGATCAACCGCATCAGCACACCCGGCATCTTTGTCAGGCTGCCTGCCACCTGGCTGGTTCCGAACGCGCAGGACGGCGACAGTGTGGAACTGGGCTGGCAGCATCGGTCGGACGGCCAAACCACCGAGATCGGCAGCGCCCGTGACGCGCGAATTGCCAACGAAAACTACGCTGCCGGCAATGTGCCCTTCTTCGACACCATCAGCCGCGGCGCCAACTTCTTCAGCATCGCCGTGGACCGCGTGGGCGTCTTTTCGCAGTCGGCGCTGAGCCTGCGGGCCAAGCTCAAGCTGTATGCGGGTACGCAGGATGCCGACGTGACCTGGGGTCCACGCGCCGGTTTGGGTTCCCGCTTTTCCGACTACGACCGCTTGCTGCTGACGGGCACCTACAGCTTCAGCAAACAAACGCTGGTTGAACTGGAATGGCGGCTGGGCGACAAAGGCCTGGCTACCGACAGCTGGACCCTGAACGCCCAGGTGCTGTGGGCAGACCTGCCGCTCTACCTTCGGCTGCACCGGGGCCCGATGAATACCCTGTCGAACTACACCCAGCGCCAGGACTCTGTCGGCTTCGGCCTGCGTTTCGCCCACTTCTGAAGGCCGCCGCACGGCGCCGGGCCGATCACCACCAACCCAACGTTCGCCCTGCCATCAACCCACCCAGCAATACCGGCTGGTGCAACATGTAAAAGCTGAGTGACCAGCGCCCCAGCGCCGCCAAGGGCTGCAGCAGCGGCGGCAACGCACCCGCCAGCACGGCAGGCCGGCGCCGCAGCAGCCACTGCCCGGCCGCCAGCCCCCACAGCATCACGCCCAGCCAGGGCAGCACCGGCGCGTAGTCTTCGGTGACGGGCTTGTGGGTGATCAGGCCGACCCAGTTGGTGGCGCGGCTGTCGAAGAAGGCGTGCTGCACGAAGAAGGGCAGCGCGATGCACAAGGCGCCCAGCGGCCACAGCGCCCCACGCAGCGGCGCGGCCAGCCGCGCCAGCACCAGCATCACCGCCAGGCCATGCAGGATGCCGAAGTAGATGAAGCTTTGCGGAAACATCCAGGCCGAACCCGCGCTGACCAGCAGCGCGCAGCTCGCCACCTGCACCCAGCGCCGCCAGAAGCGCGGCCAGCCCTGGCCGCCATGCCCCGCCACGGCTTGCGACAAGCCGGCGCAGAAGACGAACAGCGTGACGATGCAGGCGCGCTGCGCGGTCCAGAACGGGTCGCGCGTGAAAGCCTGCATCGGCGTCAGCAGGCGGAAGTAATTCAGGTCGAAGCCGAAATGGAAAGCCGCCATCCAGACGATGGCCAGCCCGCGCAAGGCGTCCAGGCGGCTGTGGCGCGAGCCCGGTCCGGCACCGGCGGCGCCGTGGGCTGCGGCAACCTTTGCCGCCTTCATGCCGCCTTCTCGTAGATGTCGGTGAAGCGCTGCCCGTCCCAGGCGTACAGCAGAAACGCCGCGTGCACGCAGCCGCTGGCGCCTTGCGGCCTGAACAGCCCCACGCAAACGCCTTTGGCGTGGCGCACGCTGCGGTACACCACGCCGGCTGAACCCGCCGCCTGCAGCCGCGCACCCAGGGCCCGGCTGGCGCTGTAGTCCTGCAGGTCGTAAACCGCATCGGGCACGGCGCCTGCCGGTCGCAGGTCGTGCAGTGGGGCGGCGATGGCCACGTGGTACAGCCGCATCGGCAGGTGCTGCGCGGGCTGCTGCGTGGCGGCCAGGAAGGCGGCGTGGTGATGGCGCGTTTCAGCCACTGCCGTGGCCCGTTCACGCGCGGCATAGAACACGCCCCGGCTGCCGTCGGCAAAGCGGCTGCCCAGCACATTGACATGGGTGAACGCGGCCATGATCGGGCCGCTGCCCGGGCCGTAGACACGGTGTTCACGCGGCACGCGTTCGATCTGGCCGGTGTCGTCGCGCAGGCGCTCGTTGCTCATGACCTCCAGGGCGTAGAGCGCGTCGAAATCGTCCGCATCTGCCACGCGGTCGAACAGGTTGATGGCCGGGTAGCGGGTGGGCACGATGCGGCAGGCCTGCTGCCAGCGCACCCGCCGCACCGCCAGTTCACCCGCCTGCCGCACCAGCGCCGCAGCGCTCAGGACCAGCCCCCGCCGCGCACGCCGTCCAGGTAACGCCGCACCAGGTTCAGGTCGCTGACGTTGCCGGCCAGCATGCGCGCCAGCGCCGTGCCGCCGCCGAAAGGCGCGGCGCTGTTCGGCTGGCGCACCCAGGCGTCGGCCGCAGCAGCGTCGGGCAGCAAGATCTGCAGGCTCTTGTAGATGCCCAGGATGTTGGACAGGCGCTCCAGCGTGTCGCGCGAGACCACGGCTTTCTCGGGTTGCTTGCGCCAGGCGAAGTAGGTCGAACGCGGCGGCTGGCCCAGCAGCAGCAGTTGTTCATCGACCGTCAAAGCCCAGGCTTCGGCGATGCGGCCGAAGGCGCGCAGGCCGGCCGCGGCCATGCGCTCGGGGCTCATGTCGGGCGGCGCCCGGGGTGCCAGCACGGCGCTCATCTTGAAAATCCAGTTTTGGACATGGAAACCATATTAGTCCAATACCGGATTTAGCGCCAGCCGCCAGCGCACAGGCGGCCGGGCTCAGGCGTCGTCGAAGCGCCCGCCGGTGTCGGCCTGCCGAACCACCACCGCCGCCGGCCGGAAACGCGGGCCGAACTTGGCGTCCAGCTCGCGCGCCCGGGCCACGAAAGCCGCCGCGCCCATCGCGTTGATGAATTGCAGCGCACCGCCGTGGAAAGGCGCGAAGCCCCAGCCGAAGATGCTGCCGATGTTGCCGTCGGCGGTGGACCGCAGCACGCCCTCCTCGAAGCAACGGGCCGCTTCGTTGGCCTGGGCGAACATCAGGCGGGCTATCAGTTCGCGCTGCTCGGGTTGGTACGCGGCCACCGGGTAGAGCGTGGCCAGTTCGGGCCACAGCTGCTTGCCATCGGGCTGCCAGTCGTAGAAGCCCTTGCCGGCCTTCTTGCCGATGCGGCCGATCTCGCACAGCTGCCGCACCACGCTCATGCCGGGGTGTTCGACGTAGGGCTTGCCTTCCGCCGCCAGGTCGCGCTTCGTCTGGTCGGCCACGTGCAGCCCCAGGCTCAGCGACACCTCGTCCTGCAGGGCCAACGGCGGCATGGGCATGCCGGCCTGCAGACCGGCCGCTTCGATGCTGCGCGGGTGCACGCCTTCCTTCAGCATCGCGATGCCTTCCATCACGTAGGTGCCGAAAACGCGGCTGGTGTAGAAGCCGCGGCTGTCGTTGACGACGATGGGCGTCTGGCCAATCTGCAGCACGTAGTCGAAGCCCTTGGCCAGCGTCTCGTTCGACGTGGCCTGGCCCACGATGATCTCCACCAGCGGCATCTTGTCCACCGGGCTGAAGAAATGCAGACCGATGAAGTTCTCGGGCTTGGCGCTGGCCTGCGCCAGGCCGGTGATGGGCAGCGTGGACGTGTTCGAGGCGAACACCACGTCGGCACCCAGCACGGCCTGCACCTTGCGCGTCACCTCGGCCTTCACCGCGCGGTCTTCAAATACCGCTTCGATGACCAGGTCGCAACCGGCCAGTGCAGCGAAGTCGGCCGTGGGCGTGATGCGGGTAAGCAGCGCGTCGCGTTTCTCGGGTGTGCTGCGGCCGCGCTTCACGGCCTTGTCCAGCAAGCCTTGCGAGTAGGACTTACCCCGCTCGGCCGCTTCCAGCGTGCTGTCCAGCAAGACCACCTGGATGCCGGCCCGGGCCGACACGTAGGCGATGCCGGCGCCCATCATGCCGGCGCCCAGCACGCCCAGTTTCTTCACCTTCGAAGGCGCCACACCGGCAGGACGCGAGGCGCCCTTCCGACAAGCGTTCAGCTGGTACCACAGCGTGTTGATCAGGTTGCGCGATTCGGCCGACATCGCACAGGCCGCGAAGTAACGGCTTTCCACCACGCAGGCGTTGTCGAAGTCCATCAGGCCGCCTTCGAAGATGCTGCTCATGATGTGCTGCACCGCCGGGTAATTGCCCTGGCTCTTGGCCGACGCGACGGAAGGCGCGATGGAGAACAGTTGCGCCATCGCCGGCGAACGCGAGTCGCCACCCGGCATGCGGAACTTCGGCATGTCCCAGGGCTGTCTGGCCTTCGGGTTGGCAACGATCCAGGCCTTGGCCTGGGCCATCAAGTCATCCCGGTCCAGCGCCAGCGCCACCAGCAAGCCCAGGTCCAGGGCCCTGGCGGGGCTGAGGTCGCCGCCCTCGCCGCAGATCTGCAGCGCCTGCTGGATGCCCACCAGGCGCGGCAAGCGCACCGTGCCGCCGCCGCCCGGCAACAAGCCCAGCTTCACCTCGGGCTGGCCGATCTTCAAGCGCGGGTCGGACAAGGCGATGCGCGCATGGCAGGCCAGGGCGATTTCCAGCCCACCGCCCAGTGCATGGCCGTTGATGGCCGCCACCACCGGCTTGCCCTGCAATTCCAGTTGCCGCAGGACTTTCTTCATCGCCATGCTGGCGTCGAAGGGCTCTTGCGGCGTGGTCCATTTCGACATGCGGTCGAGGTCGCCGCCGGCGCAGAAGTCGGCCTTGGCCGACGTGAGCACGAGCCCCTTCACCGCAGGGTCGGCCAGACGGTCTATGGCCAGCGCGATGCCGGCCATCAGTTCGTCGCCGACCACGTTCATGGGCCGGCCCGGCAGGTCCATCGTGGCGACCAGGATGCCGTCGTCGCCCACCGTCAAATTGATCACGCTGGTCATGGTCAGACCCTTTCGATGATGGTGGCGATGCCCATGCCGCCGCCCACGCACAGCGTGGCGCAGCCGGTGCTCAGATCGCGCCTTTCCAGTTCGTCCAGCAGGGTGCCCAGGATGATGCAACCCGTGGCGCCCAGCGGGTGGCCCATCGCGATGGCGCCGCCGTTGACGTTGACGCGGTCCAGGCCCACACCCAGGTCGCGCGCGGTCTTCATCGGCACCACGGCGAAGGCCTCGTTGATCTCCCACAGGTCGATGTCACCGGCCTGCATGCCGGCCTTGGCCAGCGCCTTGCGGCAGGCCGGCGTCGGGCCGGTCAGCATGATGGTCGGCTCGCTGCCGATGACGGCGGCTGCGCGGATGCGCGCGCGCGGCTTCAGGCCCGCCTTGTCGCCACCGATCTTCGAGCCCACCAGCATCAGCGCCGCACCATCGACGATGCCGCTGCTGTTGCCTGCGTGGTGCATGTGGTTGATGCGTTCCACCGTCGTGTACTTGCGCAACGCGGTGGCGTCGAAGCCCATCGCGCCCATCGCGGCGAAGCTGGGCGACAGCTGGGCCAGGGCCTCCACCGTGGCGCCCTCGCGGATGGTCTCGTCACGGTCCAGCATCAACAGGCCGGCGATGTCGCGCACAGCCACCAGGCTGCGGTCGAAACGACCATCGGCCCGCGCCGCCGCAGCCTTTTGGTGTGAATGCAGGGCAAAAGCATCGACATCGTTGCGGCCCCAGCCTTCCAGCGTGGCAATCAGGTCGGCGCCCACGCCCTGCGGCACGAAGCCCAGCTTCTGGTTGATGCGCGGGTCCATGAACCAGGCGCCGCCGTCGCTGCCCATGGCCCAGCGGCTCATGCTTTCCACGCCGCCGCCCACCACCAGGTCTTCGAAGCCGCTGGCCACTTTCGCGGCCGCCAGGTTCACGCTTTCCAGGCCCGATGCGCAGAAACGGCTTTGCGTCACGCCGGCCACCGTCTGCGCCCATTCGGCGTCCAGCACCGCCGTGCGCGCGATGTCGGCGCCCTGCTCGCCCACCGGCGTCACGCAGCCCAGCACCACGTCGTCCACCAGCGCGGTGTTCAGGTCGTTGCGCTGCTGCAGCGCCTGCAGCAGCGTGCGCAGCAACCACACCGGCGAAGCCTGGTGCAGGCTGCCATCTTTCTTGCCCTTGCCGCGCGGCGTGCGCACATGGTCGTAAATGTAGGCATCACTCATCGTTCGCTCCTGCGCCGGCTCACATGAAACGTGAGGCCAGCTCTTTCATGATTTCGTTGGTGCCGCCGTAGATGCGCTGCACGCGGGCATCGACATACAACTCGGCAATGGGGTAGTCCATCATGTAGCCGTACCCACCGAACAACTGCAGGCTCAGGTCCATCTCCTTGCACTGCTGCTCGCTGAGCCAGGCCTTGGCCAGCGCGGCGCGCGCGGCCAGCACGGTGGCCTGCACCTCGGCCAGCTTGAAGCGGGTGTTCTGGAAGTCCCACAGGCTCTTGCCGAAGGCTTTGCGTTCCTTGACGTACTTCAGCGTTTCGTCCAGCGCGCGCTCCATCGCGCCGAC
>JANPHI010000330.1:0-2238 GCA_031424355.1 Betaproteobacteria bacterium | reverse complement strand
CCACGCCGAAGCACCCCCGCCGGCCTGCGCCGGCCGCGTGCTGCTGGTCGAAGACAACCCGGTCAACGCCATCGTGGCCGAAGCCTGGCTGCAGCGCCACGGCGTGGACGTGACCACGGTGGCCGACGGCGTGCAGGCCGTGGAGCGCGCCACCACCGAGACCTACGACCTGATCCTGATGGACTGCCAGATGCCCGGCATCGACGGCTTCGAGGCCACCGCGCGCATACGCCGCCACGAACGCCAGGGCGGCCACCGCGCGCGGCCCATCGTCGCGCTGACCGCCAATGCGCTGCAAGGCGACCGCGAGCGCAGCCTGGCCGCCGGCATGGACGAACACCTGGCCAAGCCTTTCAACGAAGTCGAATTGCGCGCGGTGCTGCTGCGCCACCTGCCGCCGCGCAGCGATTTGGCCCGGTCGGCTTCCTGATACCCGACAGGTGCGTGCCGGGCGCCGTCCGCCCCACCACCGATCAAAGGCCCTTCAAAGCCCGCGCAGGAAGGTCAGCAACAGCTGGTTGACCTGTTCGGCGCGCTCGCGCTGCACCCAGTGCCCGGCGCCTTCCAGCACATGGCAGCCGCGCAGGCCGGGCAGCGTTTGCTGAAAACGCGCCACGGCCGAGCGCGAGGTGGGGAACTTCATCACGTCGTCGCGGTCGCCGGCAACGAACAAGGAAGGCTGGCGGATGGGCAGGCCGCGCCACGGCGCCAGCAGTTCCCAGGAAGCCCGGATGGCGCGGTACCAGTTCAGCGCCGTGCGAAACCCGGTGCGCTGGAACTCGGCCGTGGCGTAGGCGAGATCGGCGGCATCGACCCAGGCCGGCATCTGCGGCGGGTCCACCGTGGTCGAGAGGAAGGCCGCGCCGGGTGCCATCAGGCCGGCCACGCCGCCCGCGCCGTCACCCGACAGGCTGAAGGTGGTGCGGCGCAACGTGGCGCCCACGTCGGCTTCCAGTTCGGCTTCGGCCACGCCGGGCGCCTGGAAATACTGCATGTAGAAGTTGTGGATGCCCTGCTGTTCCAGCGCGCTCAGCAGGTCGATGGGGCCCGGCGGCGAATAGGGCACGCTGAGGCCGGCGACGGCACGGAAACAATCGGGCCGCAACAGCGCCGCGTTCCAGGCCGTGGGCGCGCCCCAGTCGTGGCCGACGATGACCGCCTGCGTTTCGCCCAGGGCCTGCACCAGCGCCACCAGATCGCCCACGTGGTGCAGCATGGTGTATTGCGCCGGGTCGGCCGGCGCGTCGGTGCCGCCATAGCCGCGCATGTCGGGCGCCACGGCCCGGAAACCCGCCCCGGCCAGCGCCGCCATCTGCGAACGCCAGCTGCACCACAGGTCGGGGAATCCGTGGCACAGCAGCACCAGCGGGCCGCTGCCCTGGGTGGCCACCTGCATGCGCAGCGAGCCCAGTTGCAGCGTTTGCAGGATGGGCTGGTCGGCGACCGCCGAAGTACCGGGGTTTGCGCTCATGCCGTGGCGCCTTCCTGCTGCAGTTGGGCCAGCAGCGCCGGCGCGTGGGCGCCGGCGGCGGCGGCGCTGGCGCCCATGGCCTTGACCAGCGCCATGCGCGATGCATCGTCGGGCTGCACGCCGCGCATCTGCACCGCAGCCCCGTTCAAACGGCAACGCATGAGCCATTCGTTCAACCCAGGGTGCTGTCGCCACCGGCTCAGGTTGCCCAGCGTCACCGCCATCATGCGCACCCAGTCGGACGGCACTTCGGGGCTGGGCACGCGGCGGCACAAGGCGTTCTGCTCGGCTGCATCGGTGACATGGCTTTCGACGTAGGCGATCAAGGCGGCGCTGAACAGCGGTTGACAGACCCGCACCATGAACAGATTGATGCGCCCGCCATCGAACACCGGCAGCGCCGGCGGCATCTGGATGGCGCAGGCGCTGCAGTCGATGTAGAGCGTGTCGGGGTCGGCCGGCACGCTGCCCTGGTCCAGCACCAGGCGCGTCGGCTCGACGGCCTGCACGCGGCCCAGGCGCACGATGTCGGTGATGCCGCGCAGCAGTGCCGCCTCGCCCTGCGAAACGACGGCACAACGGAAGGTGGTGGGCGTCACCGACCGGTCCAGGCGGTGCAGCACGCCGCCGGCTTCCAGCCGGGCCAGCAGGTCGGGCCACGAAGTGGCCTGCGCCATGGCGTCGAACTGCGTCCGGTTGTAGGCCATGTTGTGCTCGAAGTTCTCGAGACCCGGCTGGAAGTTGGCGCGGTCCATGTACCAGGCGTC